>JAZUKQ010000159.1:0-9758 GCA_045643325.1 Kiritimatiellia bacterium
TGGTTCGAGCCGAAGCTCCGCAGCGGACTCCTCGTCCACGAGATCCGGTAGCGGAGTTCCGGAAAAGAGGCCTCCCGCCTACTTCAGAAGGTCCGCGGCCGCGAGGCGGGCGCCGTCCGCCGTGATGCGGCGAAGACCGTCGGCCACCGCGTCGGCGAGCCCGGGAACGGTGTTGAGGTCCATGCCCCAGTAGTCGGCCCGCGCGAGGACGGCCTCCGCGAGCGCGGCGGGGTCGGAGGCGTGGTCCGCCCAGACCTTCTCGAAGAAGGCGACGATATCGGGGGAGTCCGAGACGGGATACGCGTTGACGCGGCCGAGTCCGGTTCCGCCGCGGTTTTTGTAGAACGCGACAAGCGCCGCGAGGGAGAAGGAGAGAAGGCGCGGAAGCTTCCCGAATTTTTGCCGATAGTCGAGGAGCGAGGGCAGGACGCGCACTTTCCATTTCGACACGGAGTTGAGCGAGATGGAGAGCAGCCGGTGGAACGCGAACGGGTTGCCGAAGCGCTCGAGCACGGCGGAGGCGAAGGCCCGCTTCTCGTCGTCGGGCAGGGGGACGGTCGGAAATACCTCGTCGAAGAGAACGGCCCGCATATATTTCCCGAAGAGGGGGTCGGCGACAACCTCGTCGACGAAATCGAAGCCGGCCAGGTACGCGGCGAGGACGGTCGAGGTGTGCGCGCCGTTGAGGAAGCGGACTTTCCGCGTGCGGTAGGGCGTCTGGTCGCGGACGACGGCGACATGAAGCCCGGCGGCGCGGAACGGCGGGAGAAGGCGCTCCGTCGCCTCGTCGCACTCGATGACGAAGAAATGGAACGGCTCGCCGCAGTCGAGGAGGTTGTCCTGATATCCGAGTTTCCGACAGAGTTCGTCGGCCTCGGCGCGCGGGTAGCCGGCGACGATGCGGTCGACGAGCGTGCAGCAGAAGGCGCAGTCCTCGCGGAGCCATTTCGCGAACGCCGGGTCGAGGGCCCAGTCCGCCGCGTACCGGAGCATATCCTCGCGGAGCAGTTTCCCGTTCTTGTCGATCAGTTCGCAGGGGAGGAAGACGAGTCCGGGAAGACCGGCCTTGAAGCGCTCGTAGACGAGAGCGGTCAATTTGGCGGGATAGGTGGTCTGGACCTTGCCGGGAGTGTAGGGTTCGGGCTTGTATTCGATCCCGGCCTCCGTGGTGTTGGAGAAGAGGTAGCGGACCTCCTTCCCGAGGAACGCCGCGACAACCTTGTCCCATTCCGTGTAGGCGTTGAGGCAGCCCGCGACGCTTTCGACGACGCGGGTGCGCTCGACGACCTTCCCGTCCTCGACGCCGCGGAGAATGAGCGTGTAGAGCCCGTCTTGGGCGTTGATAAGGTCCGACGTCCCGCGCTCGAGCGGCTGGATGATCTGGACGGCGCCGCCGAAGTCCGCCTTGTCGTTCATCTCTTGGACCATCCAGTCGATGAACGCGCGGAGGAAATTGCCTTCGCCGAACTGGAGGACTTTGACAGGATAGGGAACGGGGGATGTGCGTTTGAGCAGATTCATGAAAACTCCTTGCATGGGAATGGGAGTCGCGGAGCCGGGACCGCCTTGCGCCCGGACTCTCCTTTCCGACGGGAAAATTCTACCAAAAAACAGGTTCGGTGATTCGCCGAAAGTTTCCGCACCGTAATTTCATTTTCCACGGAGTCCGGTCCGGGGGGGAGGCTTTCCCCATTTTTCCGGGTGCGAAGCGCCCCCTTCCTGTCCTCCTCCGCCGCCGCCCGCCGCAGGCGCCTCCCTCGAGGGAGGTGGCGCGCAGCGCCGGAGGGTGTTGCCTCCTGCCTCCGGAAAAAACACCCCCAGTCGGCTTGCCGACAGCCCCCTCGGAGGGGGCCGGGCTTTGCCCGAAAGCGGACGCGCAGCGCCGGTGGGTGTCGGTTGCGGAATCGGCACAAACTTCCCGGAGGCTGCGGAACCCGAACAAAGAAAGCCACCTTCCACTTGAACAGTTGCGCAAAAGCCCTGTTTTCGGATTTCGCGCCGCAACCGCTAAAAAGAACGGGAAATGTCCAGCTCGGGGGGGGGCGTTGCGGACCGCGCGGAAAACATGGTAGAATATCTTTCACAAATAAGGAACCCATGCCATGAAGCTCAACCTTCTTCCGTTTTTCGCCGTTTTGACGCTTGCCCAAACGGTTTTTTCCCAAGACCCCGCCGCGCAGAGCATCGTCTCCCGCGACATCGGCGACCCGGTCATGAACCTCTGGAAACCCGATGAATGGGTCACCGCCGGCGGCGATGTGGTCACGTTGGACGAAAACGACCGTCCGGACGACCCAGAGGCCCCGCGCGGCGCCCGCGGACTCCGTTTCGAGATCCGCTACGCGGCCAACGCGTTCGGCGGATGGAACGTCTCTCCCGCGGAGAAAACGCTTCCCGGACGGCCCGTCAAGTTCACCGGCTGGGCGCGCAAGGGCAACGACGCCTCCTGGGGCATGGAGTTCTCCTTCGTCGACGCCAACGGCTCGAAGTTCAACCTCTCGCTGCATCCCTACGGCGAGCCGAACCAGAAGTTCGATCTCACCGGCGAATGGAAGCGCTTCGAGATGGCCTTCCCGGAGAACGCCGGCGGCAAGCCGCTCGCCTACCCGGTGAAGTTCGAGAGCGTCTCCCAGAACAACTGGGGCGATAAGAACAACCCGAAGCCCGTGACGCGCCAGTTCGACCTCTACGACTTCCGCCTGCACACCGACATGGAGGGCGTCGCCCGCGAGGACCGTCCGTACGGCCTCTCCATGACCTTCCCCGCCGTCGGCAACGTCTTCTATGCCGGCAAGGACCGCGCCGAGATGGTCCTCTCCGCCTACAGCTGGCTCGGCGAGAAGGTCGCCCTCAAGACCGAGGCCAAAATCATCGCGGCCGACGGCTCCGCGGCCGACCTTTCCGTTCCGGCTCTGGAGATACTCGACAGCGCCAGCGTGCGCATTCCGCTTCCGCTCGACGCCCCGGGCGCCTCCACGGTCGTCGCCACCGTCCGCGGTTTCCCGGAGGAGACCTCCGAGACCCACCGCTACGCCGTCGTCCTGCCGCCCCCCGAGCTGACGCCCGAGGAGAAGAAGGCGAGCGCCTACGGCATCAACGTCCACGGCGGCACGTACGTCGGCTACGAGAAGTTCGCCCGCCTCGGCTTCGTCTGGGTCCGCGACTACGCCTACAGCTTCCAGTGGATGAACAACGCCCGCGGCGAGGGCGCCTACGCCGGCTGGCCCTGGTACCCGAAGATCCTCAAGAGCGCCGAGGACAACGGCCTGCTCACGCTGCCCTGCCTCATGGGCGCCATCGTGGCCGACAATGAAAAGCCCGAGACCGCGACGCCTTCCGTCCAGTGGCGCCGCGACATGGCCCGCATCGTCGCCACCTTCGGCTCGCTCACCTGCTTCGAGCTCGACAACGAGCGCCAGCTCTCCCACGGCGTCGGCCTCGACGCCTACGGCGCCTACCACCAGGCCTTCGCCGAGATTATGAAGACCGTCCGCCCCGACGCCCTCAGCGTCATGGAGGGCGAGGCCGGCATCTCCGTCAACAACGTCGAGTGGCTCGTGAAGAAGGGCTACTTCAAGGACATCGACGTCGTCAACGGCCACCGCTACTGCGGCATCGACAACCCCGAGCGCTCCAAGGCCAACCTCAACACCGGCATGTCCGAGGCGAAGAAGACCTACCTGCGCGATGTCTGGCGCCACTGGAAGAAGGCCGCCTGCTGCGACGGCCGCGACCGCCAGCTCTGGCTCACCGAGTGGGGCTGGGACACCCGCGCCGGCCAGATCGTCACCGAGTGGGAGCAGGCCGCCTACATGCAGCGCGAGTGGGTCCTCTCCATGGGCGCCGGCATCGACAAGATGTTCTGGTACTGGTACTACGACAGCGACACCGACACCCCGAAGAACTTCTTCGACGGCTGCGGCGTCTACGACCGCTTCCACGAGCCGAAGCCCGTCGCCGCCGCCTTCTCCGCCCTGCGCGCCTTCCTCCCCGCCCGCTACGAGTACCTCGGCTACGCCAACCTCGGCGAGAACCACATGGCGCACGTCCTGAAGGTCGACGGCAAGCTCGTCGGCCTCGCCTTCAAGATCGACCGCGAGGGCGCCGACCTCGAGATCCGCGACCCGAAGGCCGAGAAGGTCTGCGACATGTTCGGCGCCCCGGTGAAGGCCGGCCGCCGCACGCTCGACATCGCCCCGACGTGGTACATCGGGCTCGACGCGAACTGCGACTGGCTCAAGCAGTGCCCGATGGACCTCCTGAGCGACTTCTACGTCCGCAGCGTCCCGGGCGAGGCCGTCGAGGTCCGCACCGTCCCCGCCGAGGGCTGCATATATTGCATAGAGCTTCCCGATGACTGGAGCGCGGCGCCCGTGGAGGAGGGCGGCTGGAACGTGTTCGCCCCCGAGGGCCTCACGCGCGGCGACGCCCGCTTCGCCGTCGTCGGCCTGAACGGCGGGGCCGTGAAGCGCATGCCGGTCGAGGTCGACATCGTCCCGCAGGCCTACGTCCGCAGCTACGCGGCCGGCTTCGACGGCGCGTTCAAGGTCGAGGTCGTGAACCAGTCCGCGCATGACCAGGTCTTCACCGTCCGCGGGAACCTGCCCGCCGGCTGGACCATCGAGCCCGCCGAGCAGAAGACCGAGTCGCTGGAGCCCGAGACGAAGGGCACGCTCTCCTTCAAGCTCGTCGCCTCGAAGCAGATTCCGGCGACCGAGGAGAACGCCATCCCGAAGCTTGAGATCGTGAACTCCAAGGGCGAGGTCATCGACTACGCGCCGGTCATTCCGCGCGAGTGGACGATGCCGCGCGTCGACCCGAAGAAGATCGCCTTCGACGGCTCGCTCTCCGACTGGCCCGCGAAGAACCAGCTCCCCCGCTGGATGTTCGGCCCGCGCGGCGACAAGGAACTTTCCCGCGCCTTCCTCGGCTACGCCGACGACGGCCTCTACATCGCCCTCGAGGTCGAGGACTCGAAGTGCTACACCTCCGACCCGAACTCCTTCTGGCGCGCCGCGGACTGCCTGGAACTCGGCTTCCACGCGCCGCGCGCCGATTTCGAAAACGGCTGGAAGTGGGCGTCGGACGACTGCCAGTTCTGGTTCTGCCCGCTGGAGTCCGAGAAGCGCGTCTTCGCCGGCTTCTGGGGCAACTGCGAGGGCCAGAAGAACGACGCCGACATGAAGGACGTGAAGAACGGCCTCCGCAAGACGGAGAACGGCTTCGTGATGGAGCTCTTCATCCCCGCCGGGCGTCTTCCGAACTGGAATCCCGCCAAGGGCGGCGTCTGCGGAATGCTCTTCCGCTTCAACGTGATCGGCCACCGCGACGAGCGCCAGGTCTACTGGCCCGAGAGCGACTACGCCATCAAGCAGCCCTGGAAGTGGGCGAAGGTCACGCTGGGCGAGTGATTCCCGGATCGGCCTGCCGGCGCGCGGGGCGGTTCCGCGGGGGCGCGGGGAAAGGACCGTCCCCGCGCCGCTCCGTAGCCCCGCCGGCTCGAAAGGGCGGCGAGGCTTCCCTCCGGATCCGGCCGGTCATGGAAGGGTTGGTGTATACGAAATGAAAATCACTTTTCTCGGAACCGGCGCCGCCGACTGGGACTGGGAGACGTTCCCGGCGGGGACGCGCGGCTCGACCTCGACGCTTCTCGGCACGACCTGCCTTCTCGACGCGGGCGCGACCGCGGAGAAGAACTTCCGCCGGGCGGGTGTCTCTCCGCGCGGGGTGACCGACCTTCTCGTCACGCACTCCCATCGCGACCATTTCACCGCCGCGTCGGTCCGTTTCCTCGCGGAGTCGTCGAAGAGGCCGCTCCGCGTCTGGGCCTCGGAACAGGCGCTCTCGCGCCTTCCCGACGGGCTCTGCGAGAAGCATGCGATCCATGCCGGGGACACCTTCCGTGCCGCCGGCTGCGCGGTGACGGCCCTTCCGGCCAACCACGCGTTGCCCGACCCGGACGAGGAGTCGTTCCATTTCGTCTTCGTCTCCCCGAAGGTCCGGCTGCTCTACGCGCTCGACGGCGCGTGGATGCTCTCCCGCGCGAAGGCGCTTCTCGTCCGCGCGCTGGGCGGAAAGCCGCTCGACGCCGCGGTGCTCGACGCCACCTCGGGAGACTCCTACAACGACTGGCGTTTCGCGGACCACAACGACGCCCGGATGGCGTCCGACGTCTTTCTCGGACTCCGCGCCTCGAACCTCGCGACGGACCGGACGCTGCTCGTGTTCGACCACGTCGCGCGCACGCTCTGGCCGAAGACCGACGCCGCCCGCGCGCGGATCGCCGCGAAGTTCGGCGCCGTGCTCGCCGAAGACGGCGCGGAGTTGGAGGTCTAGCCGGGGCGGCGGAACGCGCCCGACTTCCCCCGAACCTCTCCCGGCCCGCTTCCCGCGGGGACAGGCTCCTCCGCGCGGCCGTGTTTTCCTCCGCGCCGGAAAACCGTTCTACTTTTCCTTCGGATCGAGCGGCAGGAAGAAAATTCCGCTGCCGCCGGTCCCGACGACGAGGCGGTCGCCCGCGAAGCAGAGGGAGTCGCGCGGGTCGCGGTAGGGCGGGCCGGCGGGCGCTTTGTTCCAGGTGGCGCCGCTGTCCGCCGACACATACGCCGCCGTGCCGCTCCAGAACGCGACGCGCCCCGGTTTCGCGGCGTCGCTCGCGACCATGAAGGCCGGCGTCGAGGAGACCTGTTTCCAGTTCGCTCCGCCGTCGTCGCTTCGATAGAGCCCCGCGTCGCGCCGCCCGATGTAGAAACGCCCCGTGGCGCGCACGTCCGCCACGACGCAGTAGCCTCGGTCCGGCTGTTTGACCTCGGTCCACTCGCCGCCCGGCTTGCGGAAGAAGGTCTTTCCCGTGTCGTGCGAGGAGGCGACGACGGAGCCGTCGGTGGAGACCGCCAGTTCCGGTCCTGTCGTCCAGATGGATTCGCGAAACAGTTTCCGGCCTTCGGGCAGCCCTTCGCCGAACCATTCCCAGTCGTCGCCGCCGTTCGTGGTACGGTAGATTCCGCCGCCGCCCTTTCCGACCGGACCCGACACCGCGAGGTACGCCGTGTCCTTGTGAAGCGGATCCGCGCAGACTGTGTTGCAGCGCGCGCCGCCCTTCGTGTCGAGATTCGGAAGCCCGCGTTGCGCGGGACGGCGCCAGGTCGAGCCTCCGTCGTCGCTCACAAATGTCTGGTTCGCGAGCCATTGCCACTCGCGCGGCCCCGTCGCCCAGACGCGGTCGGGAGCGGCCGCGCAGACCGAGATGGACTTCACATTGCCGGAGATGCCGTGCATCCGCCCCCAGAGCGGGAACGCCGCGCCGCCGTCGTCGCTCCGGAAGTAGCCGATGTCCGCCATGCCGGCATGGACGCGGCCGGGCCGCGAGGGGTCCTGCACGACGCAGTGGAGGACCGTCATCTCGATGCCGTCGATGGAGAGCCGCCAGTCCTTGCCTCCGTTTCCGGAGAAGTACGCCGCGTACCAGTCGGTGACGATCCATTCGTCCGGGTTCCGCGGATGGATGCCGAGGAAGCCGAGCGCGCTGCCGTAATGGCGCTCGATGGGCTGCGTCATCGCCGCGTACCAGTCGCCCTCGTCCACGGAGCCCCGCGCGATTTTTGTCCAGATTTTCGTCCCGCACTCCAGCCGGTAGTAGGTGCCGCCGCAGCCGGCGACCGCGACAAAATCGGGACCCGCCGCAATCGCCTGGTAGGTGCCGTCGGAGCGGATGTCGCCGGGCGGCGGGAAGGGCGAGACGTCGTAGGGCTTCCAAGTCGCGCCCCGGTCGTCGGACCACCGGACCTGCGGGGCGTCGCGGAAGAGTCCGTGTAGCAGCCCGGGGTCCACGGGGTCCTGCACGAATTCCGAGGGGAAGTCGCGCGAAAGAAGTTGCCGCCATTCCGTGCCGCCGTTCTCCGTATAGAACAGCCCGCGCCGGAGCGGACGGTCGCGGAAGCGGTCTTCGCCGGTGGTGGAGATCCAGACGCGGTCCGCGTCCGTGCGGTCGACCACAAGCCCTCTTGGATAGACGTCGTCGAGACCGAGGGACCGCCAGGTTTTTCCGAAGTCGTCGGAGCGCCGGACGCCGCCGGCGATCGGCGCCGCGAAGACGGTCTCCGTGCCGTTCCAGACCTCGAGCACGGAGCCGGCGGACCGGGCGGGGCCGTTGCCGTTGAACCCGCAGCCGAGGACGCGCTCGAAGGACTGTCCGCCGTCCTCGGTGCGGAAGATTCCGTTGCCGCCCCAGCCGTCGCCGATGGCGACGAGCGCGGTGTCGGGACGCGCCGGGTGGACGGCGACGCCGCGGCACATCGCCTTGCCGCCGCCGGCCGGCAGCGCGCCGTGGAGCATGTGCCACGAGCGGCCTCCGTCGTCGCTCCGGTAGACGCCGCCGACATCGGTGGCGAGGTACATGCGCGAGGGGTCGGAAGGGGCCCAGACGGCGCGCTGAAGATACCCGCCGCCGCCGAGGCGGGAGGAGACCCATTCGCCGTAGACGCGGTGGGCGGGGGGCGGCGTTCCCGTCTCCGCGGCGACGGACATTCCAAGAATTCCGGACAACAAAAGAACGCTTCCCGACAACGCGAGAGATTTTGCGTACCGCGGAACGACATTTGCGTCAAAAGGCGTCGGCATGTTTCGGCTCCATCACTTTTTGAATCATGGATGTTCTCTTCTCCAGCGGGCACGGACCCGCGAAGCGCCGGGCGGTATCGCGAAACCGGCTCTAGGGACAGGGCCAACGACCCGAAGGGGAGGTCTTGCGCGAGGTCGGCCGCGCGCGCCCATTCCCCATGGCGAGTCCCGACCGACACATGGTGAACGCGTCGCCATCATCCCACATTCGCCCTCCTCGGTCAACCCCTGAAATGAGCGGGCGGAGAGCGGCCGTCGGGCGGGGGAGCGCCGTGGATGAAATTACGGTGCGGAAAGTTTTCCGGAGGACGGAAGTTTGTTGAAAACGTGCGGCACCTGCGGCGGGCGTCGGCGGGGGAGCGGGCGTCGGTGGGAGCGGTCGGCGGTGTACAAATTCAAACCGAAATTTATTGAAAAATATTGGTGATTTCATACGTTTTCTTCTGTTTTGCACAAAACGAACCTTTGTTTATAAACGGGATGGCCGCAGTGAGGCGCGGGGCGGCCGTCGGGCGGGGGCGCCGGAAATGAAATTACGGTGCGGAAAGTTTTTCGGAGGACGGAAGTTTGTTGAAAACGCGCGGCACCTGCGACGGGCGTCGGTAGGAGGGGGGAAGCAGTCGCCGGTGTACAAATTCAAACCGAAATTTATCGAAAAATATTGGTGATTTCTTACGTTTTCTTCTGTTTTGCACAAAACGAACCTTTGTTTATAAACGGGATGGCCGCAGTGAGGCGCGGGGCGGCATCGGCGAGGGAACGTCGGGAATGAAATTACGGTGCGGAAAGTTTTCCGGAGGACGGAAGTTTGCTGAAAACGTGCGGCACCTGCTGCGGACGGCGGCGGGGGAGCGCCGGGAATGAAATTACGGTGCGGAAAGTTTTTCGGAGGGCGGAAGGTTGTTGGAAATTCGCGTCGCCTGCGGCGGCCGTCGGGCGGGGGAGCGCCGGAAATGAAATTACGGTGCGGAAAGTTTTCCGGAGGACGGAAGTTTGCTGAAAACACGCGGCACCAGCGGCGGGCATCGGTGGTAAGCGGTCGGCGGCGGGAGGGGAGGGTAGCGGTCGGCGGTGTACAAATTCAAACCGAAATTTATTGAAAAATATTGGTGATTTCATACGTTTTCTTCTGTTTTGCA
>JAZUKQ010000160.1:0-2740 GCA_045643325.1 Kiritimatiellia bacterium
CTCGTCGTTCAAGGTCGAGAGGGGGCTCGCGGTGCTCGAGGTCACGGATCTCGGCGTGGGGACGTATTGGGTCGAGGCCCGGAAGGATCTTTCCTCCGCGTGGGAGGACACGGGCAAGGGCTTTCAGAATGCCGACGCGAACGTCGAGGCGATGACGGTGTACGTCCCGCTCGACGATTCCGGAGCGATGTTCTACCGCGTCGTCGCGGAATAGTCCCGGACACGCCTCCCGCCGCGTGTCCGATCTTGGGGCGACCGGGCCGTTGGACATCGCAATCGGCCGGTCGGAACCGCGCGGCGGTGAAGACCGGCGCAGTTCGGCACACTCTTTTCTCGGGCCCTTGGATGTGATATCATGGACGCGGCTTTCGGGACAACGTCGTTGTCGTTGCGGTGGATGCATGTCCGCCTTCCCGAGGGTATCCGGTCCGGTTGTTTCGGCTCCACCGTTTTCAGAGCGGTGCAAAAATGAGCGGAAATAACCCAACGTCTCCGCTCACTCCTCCGCTACCGGTTTGGGAGTGGTGTGGATTTGTGAAGGAATTTCGGCTTAGACGCCTTCCTCGAACCCGATTTCGCAACGGTCTGTGTCGATGATGTATCTCCGTTCGTCTTGAAGCTTGGGCCATGCCGAGGAATCAAGGAAGAGAACCTGAAGTTTCTCCGGAAGAACGAGTTCAAGCAGGCGCTCCAATTCTTCTTGGGTGAAGAAGCTCCGACCGTTGACGAAGACGAACGCCCGGACGCCGAGCATTTCGCGCACGACCAGCAGCCGTTCGAAGACACGTCCCACCCAGTCTTCGGCATGACTGGAGAACTCCGGCCCCATGGCCTTGACGAGCGAGGCCGCCGTGGCTTTCTCGAATTGGACGTCCACGGGAAGGTCCAGGGCCCATGTCCGCATCCTGCGGGTAATCTCCCGGAGCATCCCGCGCGTCTCCTGTACGTGCGCCGGGGAGAGCGCCACGCGCTCCAGCCGTTTCAGAAGCGGAGTCAGGACGTCCTTGTCGTTCAACTCAAACGGCACAAAGGTCCGGATGACGTAAAGCGTCTTCGCGATGTCGGACACCTCGCCATTCTCCTCTAGGACCATTTCGTCGTCGTCCGCCGCGCCGTCCTCGTCGTTCTGTGCCAGCGCCGCGACAAACCGCCGGAATACGCCCGGATGCTCGATGACAAGGGAGACCGGTCGGTTTTCCTCCAGTTCAACAGCCCCCGTGAACAGATTCGAAGTAAGTTTCACAACTCCACGACGCTTTCCTTGGAGGCGACGACGTCGCTCTTCCAGTCGCCCGTGATGAAGTCCATGTTCTCGAACTGCCGCTCTGTGACGGTCAGCAGCGTCACGATACCCTCTTTGGGCGCCTGTTTCCGGAGGTCGGCCTTCAGTGTCTCCAGAGGATGCCCGCTCGGCGCCATCCGGCAGTAGACCGACTCTTCCAGCATCGTGAATCCGAAGTCCTCCAGAAGCCGGTGGAACCTGCGGTACGCGCGGCGCTGCCCCGCCGTCAGGACCGGCAGATCGAACATGCAGATCAATTCCATCAGCCGGCCCGCCATCAGTACTCCGGGAACACGATTTTCGTCGCGTTGTTCTCCGTCAAGGCGGCGACGACGCTGCTCACATACACGTCCATGCCGGAAATCACCGTCCGGCGCTCCGTTCCGATGGCCATTTCCTCGTGCAGGCTCCGGACCAGATGCCGTTTCTGGTCCTTCCCGAACTGCTCGAACGGGGTGCCGAGGAGTTCAAGGACCCTGCGGTCGATGTACGGGCGATAGGGCTCCATCAGGTCGCAGCTCAGATTCCAGCGGTTGAAGACGTTGTGGTGGAAGATGCCGAGGAGGGCGAGGTAGCCGTGCGCCGCGAGGACGCGGTTGACCGCCGAGAGGATCAGCGCGTAGCCGTAGTCGAGCGCGGCGTTGGTCTGCGACGAATCGCCCCGGCGGAATTTCGTCCCGAAAAGCTGTGAGAAGTAGAAGCGCGCGCTCATGCCCTCCACGTTCGTCTCGTCGTAGGGCCGGATTCTCGCCGCCTCCGCGCGCAGGGCCTCGGCCGCCAGATTGTTCCCGGCGAACGAGAGCGTCTTCGCCTGGTTCGAGATTTTTTCGCCGACGATCCGCTGCCATACGGCGGCCTTCGCCTCCTCCGTCCATGCCAGCTGCGTCCGCAGCTTCCGCATGGTGTCGTGCGCGTTCGCGTAAGGCTCCAGTTCGCCGAACGGATTGCGCTTCGGGTCGCAGAAGATGACGCGGACGTTCTTCTCCGCCAGCCGCGCCAGCAGGTTCACCGAAATGGACGTGGCGCTGTTCTCGACGAGCAGCACGTCGAGTTCGTCGAGGACCACTTTTTTCAGGCCGTCGCCCGTCCTTACGAGCATGAAGCCCGACTGCACGTCCAGCCGCGCGTGCTCGGAGATGATCACCGTGCGCCAGCTCACAGCAGGTCCACAAGGTTTACAGACCGGTTGCGGCGGATGCCCGCCGCGTCCATCGTAACCAGACGGATATCTGAATACGTTTTTTTCATGTTCGTCACCTTGGAGGAGATAACAAGAGATACAGAATACTTCTTGCCTCCAAAGTCTGTCAGGTCACACTTATTGTCTACGCCATAAATAATATTCACATTGCATACCTGACTTTAGGATGGTGAAAGAGTTTCGCCACAGAAGACTTGTTGCGTTGACGGGTCTTCAGGTGACTCCGGGTTTGGGAGTGAAGTTCCTGGATTGACGTG
>JAZUKQ010000161.1:0-15854 GCA_045643325.1 Kiritimatiellia bacterium
TCTCCGCACCTGGACCGAGAACCCAGTCAAGAACGAGAACAAAAAGAAGTTTCTCCTCTCGCCGGAACAGATTGCAAAGGCCGCCAAAATCTACCACGACTGGCAGGGCGAAGGCGTCGACGGCACCCGCTACGAAGTCCCTGAACTCTACCGCGGCGTCGGCATCGAGGAAATCAAACGCAAGGGCTGGGCGCTCACGCCGAGCAAGTATATCGGATTCGTCGACCACGACCTCGACATCGACTACCCCTCGGAAATGGCCCGCATCCAGAAGGAAATGCGCGACATCCTCGCCGCCGAAAAGCAGTCGCAAAAAATGCTCGAAGACGCTTTCAGGGGGATCGGCTATGGCATTGAGTAGGCATAAAATTGGCGAACTTGTTACGGTGGTTGACGAGCGTAATGCTCTTGGGTTGCGTGATTTTTATGGTGTCAACATCAACAAGGAGTTTATGCCAACTGTTGCAAATACCGAAGGGCTTGATGAATCGAAATACAAAGTAGTAAGAGACAAGCGCTTCGTTTATTCGGGCATGCAGACGGGAAGAGATCAATGTGTCAGAATTGGCATGTACAGTGGTAGTTCTCCAATTCTAGTATCCCCGGCTTACACGACATTTGAGGTTAGTGCCACGGGAATAGTTATTCCCACTTATTTTTTCATGATTTTCCTCTCAAAGGAAAAGGACAGATTCGGCGCGTTTTGTAGTGACGGCAGCATCCGATCCAATCTGGATTGGGAAGTCTTTTGCGACATCGACATCGACCTCCCCGACTTGCCGACACAGCGGAAGTATGTTGACATCTACAACGCCATGGTCGCCAACCAGCAGTCCTACGAGCGCGGGCTGGACGATTTGAAACTGTCCGCTGAAGCGCTGATTGACGAGCGTAAACGTACATCGACAAAATTGAGAGTCGGAAGCTTGCTGAGGGAGGTTGACAATCGCAATGCCGACAACACTCTGAAAGAAGTTCACGGCATCAATATTACAAAGCAATTTATGCCGTCCGTCGCAAACACCTACGAAGTTGACCTGACGAAGTACAAGCGAGTGGAAAATGGTCAGTTCGCTTTTTCTGGCATGCAAACGGGGCGGGACGAGTGCATACGCATAGCACTTTTTAGAGGCAGGGAAGCAATCGTCATTTCTCCCGCATACACGGTACTTGAAGTGAAGGACCGCTCCGTACTTCCGGACTATATTATGATGTGGTTCTCGCGAAAAGAGGTTGACCGTTTCGGTTGGTTTTTAAGCGATGCAAGCATTCGAACGAACTTGGACATGGAACGGTTTTACGAAATTGAAATCCCCATTCCTGAAGTGGCGATCCAGAAAGCGATAACCGATATTTATGCCTGCTACATCGAGCGCAAGAAAATCAACGAGCGCTTGAAGGCGCAAATCAAATCCATTTGCCCGGTTCTCATCAAAGGCTCCATCGACGAGGCGAGAAAGGGAGCGTAGACCATGGCTAAGCTAAAGGAATTCAACGGGCGTTTCTGCGAGTCGGAATACGAGAACGCCTTCATCGCGTTTCTGGAGAACGAAGGCTGGAAGTACCTTCCCGGAACGGAGATCAGGCGCAAGAGCCGCATGGAGGTGCTGAACGGCGAAGACTTGCGGAAGTTTTTGTCCGCGACCAATCCGGACCTGACCGAAGCGGAAATCGGGAGGGTCGCGGACAGCGTCCGGCTCGTCGGCGCGGAAAGCGAATTCGCGACGCTACACAAGGTTTACGGATGGATGGTCGACGGCGTGCAGTTCGTCCCGCAAAACGGCCTCGCCCGCATGGTGAAGCTGATCGACTTCGAGACACCGGGAAACAACATCTTCCGGTGCGTCAACCAGTTCACGGTGGACTACGTCAACAACGGCATGCGTGAAAACCGCCGGCCGGACGTTCTGCTCTATGTCAACGGCTTGCCCCTCTGCGTGATCGAGCTGAAGAATCCGGCAGACGCCCACGCGACGGTGCACGACGCCTGGGAGCAGATCACCATCCGCTACTGGCGCGACATCCCGCATTTGCTCCGCTACTGCCCGCTCGCCTGCATTTCCGACGGCGTGAAGACGCGGCTCGGCACGGTGCGCACGCCCCGCGAGCACTTCTACGCCTGGCGCAGGGTAAACGACGGCGACAAGGTCTCGACGCTTCCGTTCGAGGAGACGCAGACGATGGTCAAGGGTGTCTACGCGCCGGAGAGGTTTCTTGAAATCTTCCGCGACTACATCTACTTCAAGGACGCAATCCACGACGGCGAGGAGCGGGAAATCGTCTGCCGCTATCCGCAGTTTTTCGCGACGCGCCTCCTCCGGCAGAGCATCGTAAAGTCGGTCGAAGAGAAGAGCGGCAAGGGCGGCACGTATTTCGGGGCGACGGGGTGCGGCAAGACCTACACGATGGCGTTCCTCGCCCGTCAGCTCGCCCTGCGCTGTCCGGGGCTCGGCTCGCCGACAATCATCCTGATCGTCGACCGCGAGGAACTGCAGAAGCAGGGGGCGCAGCTTTTCACGCAGAGCAAGGAGTTCCTAAACCTCGGCGACGTCGGCATCGTCCCGACGCGGAAGAAGCTCCGCGAGGAGCTCGGCGCGCGGGAAAGCGGCGGTGTCTACATCTGCACGATCCAGAAGTTCTGCGACCGCGAAGACGATCCGGTCGGCCTCGTCAACGGCCGCGGGAACATCATCTGCTTTTCCGACGAGGCGCACAGGACGCAGCTGGAGCATTCGCGGAAAATCCAGTTCAGCAAGGACGCCGACGAGAACATGCGCGCGATGATCTCGAAGCCCTACGCGAAGGTGCTGAAGGAGGCCTTTCCCAACGCGACATTCGTCGGTTTCACGGGGACGCCGATCGCCGAGACCTACCAGACGTTCGGCGACGAAATCGACCGCTACACGATGGACCAGGCCGTCGCGGACGGGCTGACCGTCTCGATCAAGTACCATCCGCGCATCGCGAAGGTGCTTCTCGACAAGGACCAGGCCGGGGAAATCGAGGCGTACTACAGGCAGTGCGCCGACGACGGAGCCACTGCGGAAGACATCGAGGTCAGCAAGACCGCGATGAGTTCTATGGAGGTGATCCTCGGCGAGCCGTCGCGGCTGGAGCGTCTCGCGACGGACATCCACGACCACTATGTCGGGACGTGCGAGGCCGATCCGGGCAGGGTGCAGAAGGCCATGGTCGTCTGCTCGTCAAGGCCCATTGCCTATTCGCTCCTCGAAAAGTTCAAGGCGAAGTATCCCGAATGGTTCGAGGAGAAGAAGGTCGCCGACGGTGTCGAAGCGACGGACGAGGAGCGGAAGGAACTCAAGCAGATGCCGTTCATGGCGATGGTGGCGAGCGTCGGCAAAAACGACAAAGAGGAAATGTACAATTATCTCGGCGGCGTGACGAACGACAAGCGCTGCGCGGAGCTGGACGCGGCTTTCAAGCAGGAGAAGTCCAACTTCCGCATCGTCATCGTCGTGGACATGTGGATCACCGGATTTGATGTCCCGTCGCTTACGCTGATGTACAACGACAAGCCGCTGAAGAAGCATCTGCTCATTCAGACGATCAGCCGTGTAAACAGAAAGTATCCCGGCAAGGAATACGGGCTGATTGTCGACTACATCGGCATCCGCGAGAACATGCGCGAGGCCATGAAGGTGTACGGCGGCGGCGAGAACATCGCGCCGACTCCGGACGATGTCGAACAGGCGACCACGGTCTTCCGCGATGAACTTGGCATCCTCAAAAACCTTTTCACGGACTTCAACCTTTCGCCGTTTCTGGATCCGGACTGCGACCCGCAGCGGCGGTACATGCTGCTTGCAAAGGCGGCGGAGTACGTATTCCAGAGTACACTTGAGCTGAAAGTTGAAAGCAAGAAAGGCAAAGCGGTAAAAAAGGTCTCCTTCAAGACCTACTTCCTGAAGACGGTCAGGAGAATGCGCCTGGCGCACGACATCTGCCAGCCTTCGGGGGAACTTGGGGAAGAGGAATCCGCCTTGGCGCAATGTTTCATGGCTATTGCCGGCTTCGTCCGCAAGATGAGCGGTACAGGCGATGTCGACGCCGAGACGATGAACCGCAATGTCGCGAAAATGGTCGAGGAAGCTCTCAGGTATTCCGAAGTGGAGAGCATTCTGGAAAGCGGCGAAGACGAAGACCTCTTCAGCCCGGAGTTTTTCGAGAAGCTTTCCGATGTGAAGATGCCGGCGACGAAGCTGGAAATCCTTGTGAAGATGCTGAAGCGGCAGATCACCGAGTACGGGAAAACCAACCAGATCGAGGCTAAGCGTTTTCAGGAAATGCTTGAAAAGACAATCGCCGAGTACCATGAAAGGCGAAAGCACCTGACGGGAGAAGAAGCCGGGGCCACGCAGGAGCAGGCTTCCGAAGAGATTATCAAAAGCGCGACCGAGCAGGCGCTGAAAATCCTGTCGGAAATGAAAGAGAGCAGAGAAAGCTTCCGCAAGATGGGGCTGACCTTCGAGGAAAAGGCCTTCTACGATATTTTGCTCGCGCTGAGAGACCAGTACAATTTCGAGTACGGGGAGGACAAAAAAGTCGACGGAGTGGTTATAAACGACAAATGCCGTTCGCTTGCGAAGAAGGTAAAGGAGATCATTGACACACAGTCATCCTTTGCCGACTGGCTCAACAACCAGAACGTCCGAAACCAGCTCAAGCTCGACATCAAGATCTGCCTGGTCAAGAACGGGTACCCGCCGCAGTACAGCCCCGAAGTCTTCGCGAAGGTCATGGAACAAGTCGAGAATTTCGAGGAAAATGCCGTTCAGTCCGCCGGCGGGAGCGACGTCGTGTTCGAGTAGCTTCCCGGCGAATGCGACAGGTCAGTCGGCGCAAGAGAGTCAGTACAGAAATCCGAAAAGCCAAAGCGGAAGGCACCGTTTCGATTCAAGCCTAAAAGTCTGAAATCACGTCCAGAATTGTGCTGTGTCCGTCTCCGGGCGTGACGTTCTTTTTCGTCGCCGGATCGTACTTCGCCGTGCGATCCAGAACGTAGATGTCCCCGTTTTTCTGCCGTTGCGGCCGGCGTCCGACGGTGACTTTGTCGCGAAATTGCAGCTCTCGCGTTTTCTCACGGTCACCCGCGCCCTTGTCCGGTTCGCCGTCTTGTGGTTTAATAAAAAAGCATGATTCCTCAATACGTCGGTCTAGGCTACTGCAGCAACGACCATTTGTGCGTCCTCCCGCGCATTCCCCACGATTCCAAAGTCCAGATGCTCCGCCACGAGATCACCGGCGGCGGCCCCTCCGCGAATTCCACCGTCGCCGCCGCGCGGCTCGGCCTCTCCGCGGCCTACATCGGCACCGTGGGCGACGACCCCGACGGCAGGATGATCCTCGCCGATTTCGCCCGCGAAGGCGTCGATACCTCCGCGATAAAGATCCGCCCCGGGGCCTCCAGCGCCATCGCCTACCTCTGGATCGAGGCCCGGAACGGGAACCGCTCCTGCGCCTGGACCCGCGAAGGCCTCCGCGAACTCGAAGCCGACGAAGTGGACCTCGACCTCGTCCGCAACGCCCGCGTCCTCCATCTCGACGGACACAACCCCAAAGGCGCCCTCGCCGCCGCCAGGGCCGCCAAGGAGGCCGGCGTCCTCGTCAACCTCGACGCCGGCACGCTCCGCGACGGCATGGACGAGCTTCTCCCCCTGGCCGATCTCCTGATCTGTTCCGCGGAGTTCGCACTGCGCTTCACCGGACTCGGCGACATCCCGACCGCCGTCCGCTCCCTGTTCGACACCTACCACCCGCTCGTCGCCGGCGCCACCATGGGCCGCGACGGCTCCATCGCCTACGACGGCCGCGACCTCGTCCCCTGCCCCGCGTTCCCCTTCGAACCCGTTGTCGACACCACGGGATGCGGCGACCTCTTCCACACCGGTTTCTGCGTCCGCTTCCTCGAGACCCGCGACCTTCTCGCGTGCCAGCGCTTCGGCGCCGCCGTCTCCACCCTCAAATGCGCCGGTCTCGGCGGCCGAACCAACGCCCCCACGCGGGAGCAGGTCGACGCCTTCCTCCGCGAACACCCCTAGCCCCGTTCCTCCCTTTTCCACGTTCCTCCCCCGAACCACTCAACTCCATGAATACCTTCAAAATCGGCTACCTCCCCCTCTCCAAGGTCAATTGGACCAATGACACCCTCGAGGCCGCGCGCGTCAACGCCATCGCCTTCATGAAGACGCTCCCCGGCGTCGAAGTGCTCGCCCCCGACCACATGATCACGCTGGAATCCGAAGCCGTCGAGCTCCTCGACCAGTGGGAATCCGACCGTCCCGACGTCATCGTCACGCACTTCATGACCTTCACGCTCGGCGTCGTGCCCCCCATGTTCGCCCAGCGCCTCGGCGTCCCCGTCATCCTCTGGTCCATGAAGGAACCCGACCCCAACGGCGGCCGCCTCCAGAACAACTCGTTCTGCGCGGCGAACATGAACGCCCACCACATGTACCGCCTGCACATCCCCTACTTCCATGTGCACGCCATTCCCGGCACCCCCGAGGCCGCGGACAAGCTCACCCGCGCCATCAACGTCGCCAAGGTCATGAAGGAGCTCCGCCGCACGCGCATCGGCCTCATCGGCGGCCGTGTCCCGGGCTTCTACACGAGCTGCTGCAACGAACTCGTCTTCCGCCGCCTCATCGGGCCCGAAGTCAAGATCATCACCGAGCACGAGGTCTTCACGGCCGCCGCCGCCCTCACCCCCGGGGAATACGCACAGGCCGAGAAGGAAATCCTCGAAGACGCCCCGTGCCACGCCTCCGACGGCCCCAAGGGCGACCAGTTCGAGAAGGCCGTCCGCCTCTACGGCGCCATCATCAAGATGAAGGAGAAGTTCCTGGTCGACACCCTCGCCATGCGCTGCTGGCCCGAGGTCATCCTCAACGACCTCTACGGCATCGCCGTCTGCTCGACGATGGGCCACCTCACCAACCACGGCCACCTCTGCGCCTGCGAGGGCGACGTCTACGGCGCCACCATGATGAAGATCGGCCAGATGCTCTCGGGTGAAAAGCCCTTCTTCTGCGACCTGATCATCTGCGAAGGCGACTACGGCGTCACGTGGCACTGCGGCGCCGCCCCCTGCGCCATCTGCAAGCCCGGCTTCCAGCCCGAACTCCGCTGCTCCGCCACCGTCGAGGGCGGCGGCGTCAAGGGCGTCACCGACGAGTTCCCGCTCAAGGGCGGCCGCGTCACCCTCGCCCGCCTCGGAGAGACCCGCGACGGCACCGGCTTCCGCATGCTCGTCTGCACCGGCACCGGCCTCGACACCGACCTCTTCGTCCGCGGCAATCCGCTCAAGGTCAAGTTCGACGCCGGCTGCGACGCCATCATGAAGGAGGTCATCGAAAACGGCTGGGAGCACCACTACGCCCTCATGTACGGCGACCACGCCCAGGAACTGTCCGACCTCTGCCGTAACATGGACATCGAGCCCCACCTCGTCAAATAGGAATCCGCCATGAACCTCCGCATCCCCCTCTCCCCCGTCTCCGGCTACAACAAGATCTTCGACATCGGCGAGTTCGGCATGAAACTCACCAACTTCGGCCTCGTCAAGCTCGCCAAGGGCGAGACCTTCCAGTCGGACACCCGGGAGACCGAGGTCGCCCTCGTCCTCATCGGCGGCAACTTCGCCGCCGCCGGCCAGGGCTGGTCGTTCGAGGTCGCCGACGGCCGCGTCTCGCCGTTCACAGGCAAGCCCCACTGCCTCTACCTCCCCCGCCACACGGCCTACACCCTCACCGCCCTCTCCGACGTCGAGCTCGCGTTCCAGTCCTCGCCCGTGACGCGCGACACCGCCCGGCCCACCCTCATCCGCCCCGAGGACACCCGCCACCTCGCGCTCGGCAGGGACAACTGGACGCGCACCTCCGAGATCATCCTCGACGAGAAGTTCGACTCCGAGCACTTCTACATCGGCGAGGGCATGATCCCCAGCGGCAACTGGTCCGGCTATCCCAGCCACCGCCACGACGTCGACAACCCGCCCGCCGAGCTCGACATGGAGGAGACCTACTTCTACCTCTTCGACCCGCCGCAGGGCTTCGGCTTCCAGAGCGTCTACCAGCCCGACGGCTCCCTCAACGAGGCCTACCGCGTCCAGGCCTACGACACCGTCGCCATCGCCCAGGGCTACCACCCGCTCGTCGGCGCCCCCGGCTACCAGATGTACTACCTCTGGACCATGGCCGGCGACCAGGGCCGCGGCCTCATCTCGTCCATGGACCCCGCCCACGCCTGGGTCAAGAACGCCTAATCCATGACCTCCTTCTCCAACACGCCTTCCGCCCGCTCCCTCGACGGGAGCTGGGCGTTCCGGTTCGAGGAAAACCGCCCGCTCGAGGACGCCGCCGATCCCGCCTTCATCCCCACCGGAGTCCAGTGCGTCCCCGGCTGCTTCGACCTCTGCCCCGCCCAGTACCTCCGGCACGGCACGGGCCTCTACCGCCGGACATTCGTCCTCGACGCCCCGATGCGCGACGCCGTCCTCGTGGTCGACGGCATGGGCATCCGCTCCACCTTCGCCCTCGACGGCCGAGATCTCGGCGTCCATGTCTTCCCCTATGCGCGTCTGGAGATTCCCGTCGGCCCGCTCGCCGCAGGCGAACACACGATTTTCGCCGCCGCCGACAACCTCATGGACTGGCCGCGCGTCAAACTCGCACGCCCCTACTACGATTTCTACTTCTACGGCGGATTCTACCACGGCATCCGGCTCGTCGAACGCCAGCCCCGCGTCTTCGTCCGCACCTTGGACTACCGCACCGGCACCGTCGAGGTCGAAGTCGAAAACGGACCGGTCTCCACCCTCCGCATCCCCGACTTCAAACTCTGGAGTCCCGAGGCCCCCCACCTCACCACCCTCCGCGTCGGCGACCAGACCGTCCGCTTCGGCATCCGTCAGTTCGAAGCCCGCGACGGGAAGTTCTTCCTCAACGGCAAGGAGATTTTCCTCAAAGGCTTCAACCGCCACGAGTCCGACTGGCTCAACGGCGCCGCCACCCCGGACTCCCTCATGCTGCAGGACCTACAGCGCCTCAAGGCCCTCGGCGGCAACTTCATCCGCGGCGCCCACTACCAGCAGTCCGAACGCTTCCTCGACCTCTGCGACGAGCTCGGCGTCCTCGTCTGGGAGGAGTCCCTCGGCTGGGGCAATGGCCAGAAGTACGTCAACGACACGTTCCCGCCGAACGAGCTCGCCGACCCCGAATTCCGCGCCCTCCAGGTCGAACAAACCCGGAACATGGTCCGCGCCAGCTTCAACCACCCCTCCGTCGTCATCCAGGGCTTCCTCAACGAGTGCGAAAGCACCACCCCCGAGGCCAAGACCCTCGTCGACGAACTCATCGCCGCCATCCGCGCGGAACGCCCCGGACGCCTCGTCTCCTTCGCCTGCAATCTTCCCTGGGGCGACATCTGCAACGAAAACACCGACTTCATCGCCTTCAACGCCTACCCCGGCACCATCCCCATGGCCCCCGGAACCCCCGAACAGCTCGCGCAGAAAGTCCGCGACGACTTCAACGGCATCGTCGCCCACCTCCGCCGGCGCTATCCCGGGAAAACCATCATGGTCTCCGAATCCGGTTGCGGCGGCGTCTTCGGCGCACATTCCGAAAACGCCTCGCCCAACACCGAGGAATTCCAGGAGGAATACCTCCGCGACATCCTCGAAACCCTCTGGGCCAATCCCGATGTCGCCGGCTTCTCCATCTGGCAGATGAACGACGGCCGCACCCGCGAACGCTACTGCGACAAAACCGTCTCCGCCATGTTCGGAGGCTCCGTCGCCGGCGTGTTCGACGCCCTGCGCCGCCCCAAGAAGTCCGCCGAAACCGTCAACTCCTTCTTCGCCCGCAAATGACGAGCCTCCTCCTCGGCATCGACTTCGGGACCGGCGGATGCAAGGTCACCGCCATCGACACCGGCGGCGCCTTCCTCGCCGACGCCTCCACCGAATACCCCACCTACCACGACCGCCCCGGATGGTCGGAGCAGGACCCCGCCGACTGGTATTCGGCGCTTTGCGCGTCGCTCCGCAAACTCGCCGCCAAGGGCGTCGACCTCCGCTCCGTCGCCGCCCTCGCGCTCGACGGCTCCACCCACAACGCCGTCCTGCTCGACGACGCCTTCGCGCCCGTCCGCCGCACCATCATGTGGACCGACCAGCGCAGCGTCGCCGAATCCGCCGAACTCCGCCGCGAGCGCGCCGACGAGATCTTCGCCACCTGCTTCCAGCTTCCCGCCCCCACGTGGACTCTGCCGCAGCTCCTCTGGCTCCGGCGCCACGAGCCGCAGGTCCTCGCCCGGACCCGCCACGTCCTCTTCGTCAAGGACTACGTCCGCTACCTTCTCACCGGCACCGCCCAGACCGACCGCATCGAGGCCCAGGGCACGCTCTTCTTCGACATGAAGGCCGGCCGCTGGTGCGAACCCCTCGCCGGGCTCTGCGGCCTCCGCTCCGACGCCCTGCCCGCCATCGTCGAGCCCACCGCCGTCACCGGCGCCGTCACCGCCTCCGCCGCGGCCGACACCGGCCTGCCCGAGAGCACGCCCGTCGTCTGCGGCACCAGCGACAGCGCCGTCGAGGACTACGGGGCCGGCGCCATCGAGCCCGGCGACTGCATCCTCAAGCTCGCCACCGCCGGCAACGTCAACATCATGACCGCCGAGCCCCGCCCCGGCCCCGCCACGCTCACCTACGCGCACGTCGTCCCCGGCATGTGGTACAGCGTCTCCGCCACCAACGCCGCCGCCCTCTGCGAGCGCTGGTACCGCGACACCTTCTTCGCCGACGTCCCGGGCAACGCCTACGACCGCATCGACGCCGAGGCCGCCGCCTCCCCCGTGGGCTCGCGCGGCGTCTTCTTCCACCCCTACCTCCAGGGCGAACGCAGCCCCTACTGGGACGCCAGCCTCCGCGCCAGCTTCCTCGGCGTCTCCATCGCCTCCACCCGCGCCGACTTCTCCCGCGCCCTCCTCGAAGGCGTCGCCTTCTCCCTGCGCGACTGCCAGGGCGCCCTCGAGGCCATGGGCCTCCGGGCCAACCGCCTCTTCCTCATCGGCGGCGGCGCCAGAAGCGCGCTCTGGAGCGACATCGTCTGCAACGTCTTCGGCCTCCCCCTCGCCGTCCCCGCGCCCGCCGACGCCAGCTTCGGCTCCGCCCTCCTCGCCGGCACCGGCATCGGCGTCTTCCCCGATGTCAAGACCGCCGTCCGCCGGTGCCTCCACATCGACCGCACCCTCGAGCCCGACCCCGCGACGTCCGCGCGCTACGCCGAACTCTTCTCCCGCTACAAGGCCGTCCACGACGCCCTCGCCCCCTTTTATCAACAAACCACAGGAACGACTCCATGAACATCTCCGACGACAACTACATGTTTGAAATGATCCGGACGGAACTCGCCGACGCCGTCGGCGCCGACCACGTCGCCACCAAAACCTCCGACTCCTTCGGCCACTCCATCGACTACTACTGGATTCCCGAGATGTGGCACGACCGCGGCCAGAAGACCCGCCAGCCCGACTTCGTCGTCCACCCCGGCTCCACCCAGGAGGTCGCCCAGGTCCTCCGCATCGCCAACCAGTACAAGATCCCCGTCGTCCCCTGGGGCGGCGGCTCCGGCAGCCAGGGCGGCGCCCTCCCCGTCTACGGCGGCATCGTGCTCGACATGAAGCGCATGAACAAGGTCCAGAAGGTCGACCGCGAGGCGCTCACCGTCACCTGCCAGACCGGCGTCATCGCCAAGCACCTCGAATGGAGCTGCAACAAGGAGGGCTTCTCCACGATGCACCTCCCCGCCTCCATCTCCTGCGCCACCATCGGCGGCTTCCTCGCCCATCGCGGCACCGGCGTGCTCTCCACCAAGTACGGCAAGATCGAGGACATGGTCATGTCCCTCGAGGTCGTCACCCCCACCGGCGAGATCATCCGCACCCTCCCCGTGCCCCGCCACGCCTCCGGCCCCGACCTGACCATGCTCTTCCTCGGCAGCGAAGGCACCCTCGGCGTCATCACCGAGGTCACCCTCAAGGTCCACCCCCAGCCCGAGGCCCGCGAATTCCGCGCCTACATCTTCAAGGACTTCCACACCGCCATGCAGGCCGGCGCCGAACTCATGCGCAGCCGCCTCCAGCCCTGCGCCGTCCGCCTCTACGACGAGACCGAGACCAAGACCCACGTCTCCAAGGTCTTCGGCATCGACCTCGACAAGGGCGCCTACCTCGTCTTCGGCTTCGACGGCCGCAAGGACATCGTCGACCTCCAGATGAAGTACGCCCGCGAGATCATGGAGGGCAAGTACCAGGGCAAGGACCTCGGCTCCAAGGGCGGCGACTACTGGTGGGAGAACAAGTACAAGTTCTTCTACCCCGGCTACATGTTCCACCTCCCCCAGGCCTTCGGCACGCTCGACACCGTCGCCACCTTCACCGACATCGAGAAGGTCTACTGGGCCATGAAGAAGACCGTCAACGAGAACTTCCCCCAGGCCCGCTTCATCGGCCACTTCTCCCACTGGTACGAATGGGGCTGCATGCTCTATGCCCGCTTCATCTTCGAGGAGAAGGACGTCCCCGCCGACCCCCGCGAGGCCGCCGCCCTCTACAACGCCGTCTGGGACAAGGCCATCCGCGCCGCCATCGCCAACGGCGGCGTCATCAACGAGCACCACGGCGTCGGCCTCAAGCTCGGCCGCTATGTCAAAGACCTCTACGGCTCCGCCATGCCCGTCCTCGAGGGCATCAAGAAGCAGCTCGACCCCAACGGCATCATGAACCCCGGCAAGCTCGGCCTCTAGCCCCGCCCCGCCCGCTCCGCATTCCCCACTTTCCCAAGGATCCACCATGCATATCGACTCCTTCCAAGACGCCATCCTCAACTGCCGCTTCTGCTTCATGTGCCGCCACCTCTCCGCCATCGGGAACGTCCGCTCCACCGAAGCCGACACCCCCCGCGTCCGCGCCGCCATGATCTACGGCCTCACCACCGGCACCAACGCCCTCACCGACCCCGATTTCGTCGACTCCCTCTACCGCAACGACCTCTCCGGCGCCTGCCGCCGCAACTGCGTCAAGCACTTCGACGAAGTCGGCCTCGCCCTCGCCGCGCGCGCCGACGCCGTCGACGCCGGCCTCGCCCCCGCCGCCGTCGCCGCCCTCGCCGGAAAGCTCGAGAAGTCCGCCGCCTGGACCGCCTCCGGCTCCGGCTCCACCGCCGTCTTCGTCGACGACGCCACCGCCGAGGCCAAGACCGTCGAGCCCGCCCTCGCCAAGCTCCTCAAAAAGGCCCGCGTCGCCCACAAGACCCTCCGCGGCGGCTGCATCGGCAAGGCCCTCGCCGTCCTCGGATACCCCGAACGCGCCAAGGCCTGCGCCCAGGCGTTCGCCGACTTCCTCAAGGCCGAAGGCGTCAAGACCCTCGTCTGCCCCAACCCCGCCGCCTTCGACGCCCTCTCCCGCGACTTCCCCGCCTGGGGCGTCAAACTCCCCTGCAAGGTCGTCTGCTCCGCCAACTTCCTCCTCGGCGCCAAGCTCTCGTTCGACAAGGCCGGCGAGGTCTACTACCTCCACTCCGACTTCATGCGCAACTACGACGAATGCGAATGCCCCGACAGACTCCTCGCCGCCCTCCAGGCCGTCGTGAAGCCGTTCGGCACCAACGACGAGGAAAGCTACTCCTGCGGCGAAGGCGCCGTCGTCTTCGACCGCCTCCAGCCCGCCCTCGCCAAGCAGCTCGCCGCCTACGTCGCCGCCCGCGCCGACAACCCCAAGACCGACACCCTCGTCGTCTCCTCCCCCTACACCCTCCGCGTCCTCCGCAAGCACACCCGCCTGAACGTCGTCTCCCTCGAGGAACTCGCCGCCAGCCTCCTCCGCTAACCACGGGCCCCACGCCATGTCCCTCGTCAACTTTCAGGAAATGCTCCGGAGCGCCCGCGCCGAAAAGCGCGCCGTCGGAGCCTTCAACGTCGCCAACTACGAACTCGCCCGCGCCGTCGTCCAGGCCGCCGAGGCCGAGAAGCAGCCCGTCATCGTCCAGGTCTACATGCGCCTCTTCGACAGCGACAAGGCCTACGACCTCTGCGGCACCCTCCAGCGCCTCGCCACCCGCGCCAGCGTCCCCGTCGCGCTCCACCTCGCCCACGGCGGCACCGTCAAGCAGGCCAAGGACGCCCTCGCCTGGGGCTACACCTCCGTCATGTACGACGGCTCGCGCCTCCCCTACGACGAAAATGTGCGCTCCACCGCGTTCGTCGCCCAGTACGCCCACGCCGTCGGCGCTTCCTGCGAAGGCGAGATCGGCCACGTCGCCATGGGCGATGAAACCGCCCTCACGCGCGTCGACGAGGCCGAACGCTTCGTCCGCGAGACCGGGGTCGACGCCCTCGCCGTCTCCATCGGCACCGTCCACGGATACTACAAGTCCGAGCCCAAGCTCGACATCGGGCGCTGCCAGGCCATCGCCGACGCCCTGCCCGATGTCCCGCTCGTGCTCCACGGCGGCTCCGGCACCCCGCTCGCCGACGTCCGCCGCGCCATCCACGCCGGCATCGCCAAGATCAACATCGCCACCGAGTTCATGGACACCTACCTCAAGGCGACCCAGGCCGAACTCGCCCGCCTCGACGGCGCGTTCCTCCCCATCGACAAGTTCTACGACCCCGTCGTCGACGCCTGCGCCGCGCACGTCGCCCGCCTCATCCGGTTCTTCGCCGGAAAGTAGCGGGGCCCCGCGCCACCGCGGGACGAAACGGCAGGCCATGTCGTCCCGGGGCCACATCGGGAAATCGCCTTCCAGATGGTGTTGCGGAGGTCGCCCCGGAACGGTCCGTCCGCCTTCGGGAGCGGGTTCCCTCGCGCCCGGGGAAGACGCAGACGCCGACAAATGTTTCTTGTCAAAAACGCCCCGGAGTGCTATCCTAGCGTCCCGATTTTCACCCGCCATTTTTCCTAGAGGTTTTCCATGCCTAAGCGCGAAGATATCCATTCGGTCATGATTATCGGTTCCGGTCCCATCGTGATCGGACAGGCCTGCGAGTTCGACTATTCCGGCACGCAGGCGTGCAAGGCCCTCCGCGCCTTCGGCTACCGCATCATCCTGGCGAACTCCAACCCCGCCACGATCATGACCGACCCCACGACGGCCGACGCGACGTACATCGAGCCGCTCAACGTCCGCCGCATGGAGGAGATCATCGCCAAAGAGCGTCCCGACGCCATTCTTCCGAATCTCGGCGGCCAGTCGGGCCTCAACCTCTGCTCCGAGCTCCACGAGGCCGGCGTCCTCAAGAAATACGGCGTGAAGATCATCGGGGTGGACATCGACGCCATCCGTCGCGGCGAGGACCGCATCGAGTTCAAGAAGACGATGGCCTCGCTCGGCATCGACATGCCCCGCTCCGACGCCGCCAACTCCCTCGAGGAGGCCGAGAAAATCGCCGAGGAGATCGGCTTCCCGCTCGTCGTCCGCCCCGCCTACACGATGGGCGGAACCGGCGGCGGCTTCGTCTACAACATCGAGGAGCTCCGCACGATCGCCGCGCGCGGTCTCGACGCCTCGCTCGTCCACCAGGTCCTCATCGAGGAGTCCATCCTCGGCTGGGAGGAGCTCGAGGTCGAGGTCGTCCGCGACTCCAAGGGGCAGTCGGTCACCGTCTGCACGATCGAGAACATCGACCCCGTGGGCGTCCATACCGGCGCCTCCGCCTGCGCGGCCCCGTTCCTCACCATCTCCCCCGAACTCACCGCCCGCCTCGAGCGCGACGCCCACCGCATCGTCCAGGCCATCGGCGTCGTCGGCGGCACCAATGTGCAGTTCGCCCACG
>JAZUKQ010000162.1:0-2810 GCA_045643325.1 Kiritimatiellia bacterium
CTTCCCGTCCCTCTTCCGCCTCCGCCCCTCCTGGCTCCGCCATGTCGAGACCGTCGCGCTTCTCGCCGGCACGGTCGCGCTCGTCCTTCTGATCCCGACGGGCGGATGCTCGTCCTCCTCGGGCATCAAACCGCCCCCGAACGGTCGTCATGTCGTCCTCAAGATGGAGACGACGGGCTACGACAGCGGACCGCGCTCCTGCGGGTGGCACCGCAACTGCCTCGGGGTCCCCGTATACTCCTCCGGTCCGAACAAGGGAAAGCGGAAAATCGTCGGCATGACCGCCAGCGGCGTCAAGGCGCGCGCCGGAACCATCGCGGCGGACACGGACTACTACCCGTTCGGCACGGTCGTCTTCATCCCCGGCTACGGCTACGGAGTCGTCGAGGACCGGGGCGGCGCCATCAAGGGCTCCCGCCGGCTCGACCTCTGGTTCCCCTCCGAACGGGAAGCGCGCCGCTGGGGCCGTCGGACCTCCAAAGTCCATGTCTGGCTTCCCCCGAACTCTCCCGGACCGGACAAGCCCGTACACTAGCACGCAAAAAATCGGCCATGAGATTCTGCATCCCCGTTCCCTGCTTTTTCGGCGAACTCGATTTCTGCGACGCCATCCGCGAAGTCGCCTCGTCCGGTTTCGACGCAGCGGAGACCTACGACTGGAAATCCCTCGACCTCGACAAGGTCCGCGCGACCTGCGAGGAGACGGGCGTGGAGCTCCTCAGCATGTGCACCAGCGAGTTCCGCATGACGGACCCGGCGTTCCGGACGGCCTGGCTGGCCGGGCTCCGCGAGAGCGCCCGGGCCGCCGTCCGCGCGGGCGCGAAACGGCTCATCACGCAGGTCGGTCCGGACACCGGCGCCCCCCGGGCCGCGCAACGCGCCGCCATCGTCGAGACGCTGCGGCAGGCGATCCCCGTCCTTGAGGACACGGGCGTCACCGTCATGATCGAGCCGCTGAACACCTATGTAGACCATCCAGGCTACTTCCTGTGGCGCTCCGCCGAGGCGTTCGACATCGTCCGCGAGGTCGGGCACCCGCTGGTCAAGGTCGTCTACGACATCTATCACCAGCAGATCATGGAGGGGAACATCATCCCCAGCGTCACGAAGAACCTCGACTGCATCGCCCATCTGCACTCCGCGGGCCATCCCGGCCGCGTCGACCTGCAGTTCGGCGAGACAGACTACAAGGTCGTGTTCGCGGCGGTCGACAAGGCGGGATACGCCGGCGCCTGCGGGCTCGAATACTGGACGAAACTCGGCGCGGAGACATCGCTCCGCGAATTCCGCCGCATCTACCTCGGCGCGTGATGCTGGAACTGACGGCCATCGATTTCGAAACGACCGGAAGCGTCCCGGGATACCCGAACGAGCCTTGGCAGATCGGACTCTGCGCGCTCCGTTGGGATTTCGGGAACGCCTCCTCCGGATTCCGCGGCGCGCCGGCCTCCGCCCCCGCCTCCCCCATCGCCCTTCCCGGTTCCGGCGCTGTCGCAGGAAGCTGGCTCCGCGTCGCGGCGGACCGTCCGTTCAACCGCCATGCCCCCGAACGCCACGCGCAAATCCGCGACCGGCTCGCGGCCGCGCCGACGCTGACGGAGGCCTGGCCGGACCTCGGGCCGCGGCTCTCGGGGAAGGTGCTGGTCGCCCACAACATCGGGACCGAGCGGTCGCAGCTCGCGGACACGTTCCCGCTACACCGGTTCGGTCCGTGGATCGACACGCTGAAACTCGCCCGGGCCGCCTGGCCGGACTGGACGCCGCACGCCCTGGAGGTCCTGATTCCGGAGCTCGGTCTCCGGAACGAGGTCGAACGGATCTGCCCGGGGCTGGCGCCTCACGACGCGCGGTACGACGCCGTCGCGTGCGGAATCCTGCTCCGGCATCTGGCCGCGCAGCCGGGCTGGAGGGACCTCCGGCTCGAGGACTGGCTCCAACTAAGCGAACGATAGGAACGCCGCCTTCATGAAACCCATCCGACTGATTCAAAAAGCCGCGTTTCCTCTCGCGCTGTTCCTGCTTACGGCCGTCTCGCTGTACCCCCGCGTCCGGCTCGAGGCGGACGTCCCCGCCTCCGTCCGCGGGCAAGACTCTCCCATCCACGCCTTCTGCTACCTGCTTCTCGCCGCGTCCTGGGCCGTCTCGTTCGGGCACAAAGGCTGGAAATCGCGCGTCCGCTGCTTCCTGTTCTGCACCGGATTCGGGCTCCTCATGGAAATTCTCCAACTGATTCCCGCGATCGGCCGGAGTTTCGGGCTGAAGGACATCGCGATGAACGCGATCGGCGCCGCGGCCGGCTCGCTTCTCCCGGATTTCCGGAAGAAATAGACCTCCCCGCGCCTACAGGGCTTTCCGCGCGCCGACCGCGCGGCGGATGTCGAACCCGTTCTCCTCGAGCAGCCGGAGCGCCTCGTCCGCATCGACGTCCGCGAGCTCGGAGACGATGCCGACCATCCGGCGCTTGAGCTTGATGTTGGTCGGCCGGAGGTTGATCATCAGGTTCTCGTAGACCTTCCCGGTCTTCACCATCGCGCAGGTGGTGATCATATTGAGCACCATCTTCTGCGCGTTGCCGGCCTTCATGCGCGTCGATCCCGTGACCACCTCCGCCCCCGTGTCCGTGAAAATGAAGATGTCCGCCGTCCCGGCGAGCCGGCAGTCGGAATTGCTGCTGAGTCCGATGGTCCGGCAGCCGATCTCCTTCGCCGCCTCAAGCCCGGCGACGACATACGCCGCGTTGCCCGCGGCGGAGATGCCCATCACGACGTCGCGCGGCGTCGGACCGTGCGCGAGCAGGTCGCGGCGGCCCG
>JAZUKQ010000163.1:0-5061 GCA_045643325.1 Kiritimatiellia bacterium
TTCTCATCAACGAGAATCGCCTGCCCGCTTATCGATTGGGAGGTTGAGTAGAAGTCTTTCAGACTTTCTGTTCGCCGAAGACGAAACGAACGACCGCGTCTCAAACGGACTGACCTTCCAACGGCCGGTACAGTCCAAGACGATTCCTCCTCACGAAAAAGCGCGCCTGGGCAGATCCGAGACAGCTCCGCCCACGGCTTGGCTAGGCGTAGAACAACGCCTTGGGCGCACATATCCAACAGCGCAAACTCTCGCTCTACAAAAAGTAGGATAAGTGTGTTGATCATCCTCCCTATCCGGCATAGGGCGCTTGTGGTATACTGTCTTCCATGAAAACGTTTCTTCCCCTTCTTGCCGCCCTGCCCGTTCTCGCCTTTTCCCAAGAGGACCGCTCCCTCCGCAACCTTCCCCCCGTGGAGAAGGGGCAGGGGCCCCGCGTCGCTGTCCCGGCCGATCTCGTCTGGCCGGAGAAGCCGGGCGACGCCGACGTCTGCCTCTGGAAGGACGACAAGTTCGCCGCCTGCTCCATCACCATCGACGACAACTGCAAACCCGACCACGACTGGTGGCTGAAGCTCACCGAGGAGTGCGGAATCAAGGTGACATGGTTCGTCATCACCGACAATGTCGTGAACAAGAAGAACCCCGGATTCGCCGGCACGTGGGCGGACTGGCAGCGCCTGGCCGACGCGGGCCACGCCATCGAGAGCCATACGACGAACCACCGCAGCGCCAAGAAGGGCGAGGAGATCCCCGAAGAGGACCTTCGCGCCATGTACGGCGACTCGCTGAAGGCCATCAACGAGAACATCACAGGGCATGTCGCCTCGTGCATCGCGTACCCGAGCGGCGACGCGCACGCCGACATCGCGAAGGACTACGCCATCGCCTGCCGCGGCGTCTACGGCGTTCCGAGCGCCGCCGGCACCATCAACTACCTCTGCACCAACAAGGGCGCGGGCGGCGAAGGCTACATCGACGTGATCCTCACCGGCACGACCGACAAGGACCCCAAGTGGCTGGCCGGCAAGAAGGAGCTGCGCCGCGGCTGGAACATCGTGCTCTACCACTTCGTCCACGCCGGCCGCAGCGACGAGGAGAAGGCGAAGAACGCCGCGGGCGCCGAGGCCGAGGTCCGGAACATCGCCGCGCACAAGGACATGATCTGGGTCGGCCGCTTCCCCGACGTGGCGCGGTACGGACAGGAGCGCGACACGGCCGAGCTCAAGACCGTCTCCGCGGCGGCCGACCGCATCGAGCTCTCCCTCGCCGACCGCATGGACGACGCGCTCTTCGCCTATCCGCTTACCGTGAAGGTGCGACTGCCGGAGGAGTGGAAGGACGCCTCCGCCACGCAGGCCGACGCCGCCATCGGGTGCCGCGTCGTCGAGCACGACGGCGCCCATTTCGCGTTGGTCGACGCCGTGCCGGACCGCGGCGCGGTGGTCGTGAACCGGAAGTAGCATACGGGCCCGGAGGCCCGCCACTCCTGGACGTGATTCTGGCGTATCATGGCGTGAGACGGGAGACGGGAGATTTTTATTTGCTGACGGGGATTCATTCATGAAAGGCGATTTCTACTACCCCGGCTGGGTTCGCAAGGCCCTCACATTCACCATCGACGACGGAAACATCCGTCTCGACAAGAAATTCATGGGCTACACCAAGCCGGCGGGGTTCAAGGGAACGTTCAACCTCGTCACACCGCTCCATGCCGACATGACCGCCGAGGACTACCGCCGGTTCTACGCGGGCTACGAGATCGCCAACCACTGCCGGTACCACGCGTATCCGCTGTGGGACGACAAGGAGCTCGTGTTCGCCCACGAGAAGTTCCCCGGAGAGGGCGCCGACGAGCGCCTCGTCTACGACACCGACGAAGAGGGGCTGTACCGCGTCCATACCTACGCCTGGACGTTCCTCGCGCCGCCCGACAAGTACATGGAATGCGTCGACAGCTGCCAGAAGGAGCTCGAGGACGTCTTCGGCAAGGGGAAGATCAAGGGGTACATCTGGCCCTGCGGCGAGCAGAAGAACGCTGAGGTGTTCAAGAGACTCCGCGCCTACGGTTTCGGCTCCATCCGCAAGACCGGTTGCGTGGAGGACAGCACGGGCTTCGCGCTGCCGGCCGACCGGACGCGCTGGAGCTACACCTGCAACTATACCGACATGACCGACGTCGGCGCGAAGTACGACGCGTATCCCGACGACGGCGAGCTGAAATTCCTCTGCTTCGGCGTCCATTCCCACGATTTCGAGAACAACGGGTGCTGGAACGTGCTGGAAGACTTCTGCGCGAAGTACGGCAACCGTCCGGAGACCTTCTGGTACGCGACCGTCGGCGAGATTTTCGACTACGAGGACGCGGTCAAGGCCGTGGAGTTCACCGACGACGGCCGAATCGTCAATCCCTCGCCCATCACGGTGTATCTGAAGGTCGGCGGAAAGCGGATCACGCTGTGGGGAAACAGCGACACCAAGGCGTAGAACCGACCGTCCCTGATTACGCGATCCAATCGCCCAGGCGGCAGTTCCGGAGCACGACATCCCGGGTGTCCGCCGCCGCGAATCCGGAGGCCGCCTCGTCGACCGACACGTTGTCGAAACTCACGTCGTGGATGGGCTCCGCGGGGGTTCCCTCCAGCGCGATGCCCACCCGGACCGCCTTGCGCGCATGGACGTTTTGCGCATGGATGCTGTGGATGGACGTGAAGTGGTGGTCGTCGGCCCCTTCGCCGGCGTATTTGCCCGTGATGCGGAAGAGGTAGTCCACCTCGCCGAATTCGCAGTTCCGAAAATAGAACTCGTGCATGAATCCGCCGCGATTCGGGTTGGCCTTGATGAAGACGGCCTCCCGGGTGGGACCTCCGTAGGTACAGTCCTCGACGAAGACATTGCGCACGCCGGCGCTCATCTCCGAGCCGATGGCCAGACCGTGCAGCCCCTTGAAGCTGCAGCGGCGGATGACGATGTTCTCCGCGGGCCACGGGTCGTAGAGCGGGTCGCCGGAGGCCGAGTTGTTGCGCCAGCCGTCGTTGTCGCGTCCGGCTTTGATGGCCACGTTGTCGTCTCCGTTGTCGAACGTCACGTCCTCGATGAGCACATCGCGCGACATCTCGGGGTCGATGCCGTCGTTGTTGATGAGCTTCGCGTCGAAGCGCAGGCGGCGGCAGACGACATTCTCGCACTTCACGAAATGCACACACCAGAAGGGGGATTTGGTGACGAGAACGTCCTCCACCGTGATGTTCCGGCAGGCGAAGAACTGGAGCAGATGGGGGCGGAGCTTGTCTTCCAGCCCGTAGGCGCGCTCCTCGACGGGGACGTCGCGATGGACCTGGTCCCGAAGCGACGCCTTCGCCGGGCCCTGAAACGGACGCCACGCGGGAAAGGTGTCCGCGCAATTGCCGTCGATGGTGCCGCGTCCAACGATGGCCACGTCTTCCAGTTGGAAGCCGTAGAGCATAGGCGAGAGGTTCTGGCAGAAGGCACCCTCCCATGAGGTCTTGACCACGGGCAGATAGTCCGACGGTTCGGGGGAGAACAGCAGGCGGGCGCCCTCCTGGAGTTCCAGGGTCAGGCGGCTCACCAGACGGATGGGACCTTTGATGAACCAGTCGCCGGCGGGGACCGTGAGATGAAGTCCCGAAGGGGATTCCGAAGCGGCTTTCATAGCCCTGTCGAAGGCGAGCCTGCAGTCCGACGCTCCGTCTCCCAAAGCGCCAAAGTCCGCAATGGACCGAACGGGTTGGTCCTTGCGGACACGCGCACCGGAGATGTTCGCGAGAATGGCGTCACGGCGGGCCAGGGCGTCTTCCCACAGGTGTTCCGGGTTGTCGCCGCAAAGGAGGGCGGCGTTGGGAGTGTCGGCGGAGGAGAGATTTTTCTGTGATTTCATGCGATTCTATCCGGTACTGGGGTTGCAAGGTAGCGCTATTCCGGCCTTCGCGCCTTTCGCCGATGAACGGGAAATCGAGCATATGGTCGAACCGACAGAGATGCCGCAATCCTCGGTCGAGAAAGTGCCGCGCCGCCAGTCTGCCGATAGCGTGGGAATCCACGCATACCGTCAGGAAGGAGTGAATTCCGGGGAGAGGGGCGCAGATGTTCACAAGAGGAACATGGAACGTAGCGCAGTAGGCCGCCGTATCCGCGTTGATGATGTTCGCGATGATGCCGGACGGCCGGTCTTCGGGGTCCTCGGACCATTCGCCGGGCATGCAGGGGTCGTGCAGCATCCAGTTCGGATGCTCCAACGCATAGCGGAAAACGCCGCGGAGCATGTCCGCGTCGTTCCCGTGAAGCTGGATTCCAAAGAAGGCTATGTGTCGCATGTTGCATAATAATAGACGCAAATCGCGCTTTCCCGCAAGATGAAATTCGGTCACAATAAATTATCCGCATCTCTTCGCAGTTAGTCCATAGAAGTGTTCGCAGTACCGGCGGCGGGGAGGGTTTTGGGTGCCGTCAGCCCAAGTGCCTCCATCGCGCATCTTGACGACTTGGGGATCGGCTCCAGCCGCCAGCCGTCGCCGACGTTCGTCACGCGCACGTCCCAGAGGTAAGCCTCCGGCGTCTTGACCGCCGCATACTTCTTCAGCGCCTTGTTCTTGCGCAGGACGTTGTAGACGCGGTACGACATCATCACGCTTAGGTGATTGAGGAAGAGACACGCCTCCTGAGTCTCCGGGCTGCGCATCCCGGTCGTGCCGAAGTCCTCCTCCGACTTGTAGGTGTCGAACAGCTGCCCGACTTCCTCGCGGATCTTGTATGTCGAGTAGAGGCTCTGCGCGGCGACCGCCATCAGCGACGTCTTCAGGCATATCGTGCCGCAGAGAAGTTGCCTCCTCGCGATCTTGGCGACCTTCTCCTCCGATTCGTTCCCGATGTCGTCGCCTCCGCGGACGGCGCTTTGCTCGGGGTGCCGGAGCGTTTCGTCAAGATAGAGGACGTAGCGATGCCTCGCGCCTTCCTTCACGGGCTGCTCGTAGTACCAGACGATCCGGCCGTTGTGCATGAACCGCCCGTGGAACCCGGTGAGGCCGGGCTTCTCCAGGGGGG
>JAZUKQ010000164.1:0-3075 GCA_045643325.1 Kiritimatiellia bacterium
CTCTACCTCCGCGAGACCGACGCCCCGGTCTCCTTCCAGGCGGAGCTGATGCCGTCCGGCGACTTCGTCTACCGCTACGGCTTCGGCGGCGTCCTCGCCTCCGACGCCGTCATCGGGGCCGCGAACAACGGCGGCGGCGAGGGCGTCCCGCCCGCCGCGAACCTCACCAGCGTCGTCTGGCGCCACCTCGAACCCGAGGACGCCGCCATCGCCGACCGAGATGGCGATGGCGTCACCACTTCCGAAGAGGTCCTCACCTACCACACCGACCCGTCGCTTGCGGACTCCGACTCCGACGGCGTTTCCGACGGAGATGAACTGCTCTCCGGCTCCAATCCACTCGTCCGCGACACCGATGGCGACGGCCTGGTCGACGGATCCGATCCGCATCCCCTCGTCGCGACCTCTCTCGCGGACGAGGACCGCGACGGTCTCCCCGACGCCTACGAGGAGTTCTGGTTCGGCGGCACGAACGCCGTCGACGACGCCTCCTTCCGCGACTCCACCGGCTTCACCCGGCTTGCGAAGATGCTCGCGGGCATGAACCCGACGAACGTCGCCGAAACGGCGACCTATCCGACGGATGCCCTCAAGTCTCTGTCGCTTTTCCAGAGCTTCGCTGCCGACCTTCCGGAGGACGTCACGAATCTCGTCTACGAGCGTACCATCGAGGTCCACCGGGCCGACGGGTGGAACCACCTCTTCCTCTCCGCCTCGCCGACCAACGCGGCCGCCTGGTCACTGGAGGGCATGCGCCTCGAATGGAGCGACTCCGAGGGAACGAATGGCGTCGCGACCGCCTCGCCCCTGCGCGACAGCTTCTACCTCCCGGTTGCCACCAACGCCACCTTCGTCACGCTGCGCCTGGTGGCGACCACGAATTTCGTCCGTTGCGCTACGCCGCTCCATCTGTTCACCTATTCGCCGACCGTTTCGTTCCCCGAGGTCTCGGCCGCCACGAACGAACTCGTCGTCACCTACGCGAAGGTCTACGCCGCAGGCAGCACCAGCGACGCCATCGCGGTCGCCATCGACCGCTCCGACCGTCCCTGCCATGCCGCCCTCTACCCGCAGGAACGCGCCGCGAAGCCGCTCCCGGAGACCGCAACCTCGACCTACACACCAGCGGCTCCACGACTCTTCGCCGCCGCCCCTGGAGCCAATGCATCGCCCTTCCGTTCGGACAAATCCGAATCCGGCACATGGTTCGTCTCCGGACCCGGCGACTACTCGCTTCCCGTCGTTGATCCCGACACCGGACGCTACAGACACTTTGTACTCATTGACCCCACCATTTCCTATGGGACGGACCATGCGGGTTCCGTGTGCGGTCTTCTCGCCTTCGATCCGGAGACGGGCGTCTACACGCGGGGTATCCGCTTCCCCATCGACACGACCACGATGGACTACTCCTGGCGCTCTACCGCCGACGGCAGTTTCACCTGCTCCTGCGAGCCGACCGTTTCGCTCGGCTATTCCTGCAACGGGACCCCGCAAGGGCTTCGCCTCCATGTTTCCTGCGATGGCACCACGGCCAGCGCCACCCTGTCCCTCGGCGAGGACGAACTCTGGACCGGCACCGCCGACCACCACCTTTCCGGCTCCTACGATGCTTGCGAGGAGGAATGCGGCTGCTCCTGCTCCAACACGGAAGGCGGCAAGCCCGGTTCCATCGACTTCCGCATCCCGCTCGGCGTCCCGCGCGACGGCCAGATTTCCGGATTCCTCTGGTTCCGTTCGGAAGGTCCGATTTCCATTGGCCTCGACACCCTTCAGTTGACGAACCGCGTTGATGCCGCAGTCACGGTCACCAACGATGCCACGGGCGTCCGCCACATCGTCTGCACCGACAACCGCGGCCGCGACATCGCCCTGGAGCCCATCGCCAACGGTGTCCGGGCCACCGTCCGGAAGCAGGCCGCGCAGGAACTGGAGCACATCTGGGAAATCACCAACGAGAACGGCGACCCCTTCCGCATCCGACTCCACAAGATCAGCCGCCTCGACAACGCGCTCTCCGACGAGACCTACGTCTACGACGAGGGAAACTGGACGCGCATCGACAACATCTCCGGGCTCCACGAGCTGATTCTCGTCACGGACGATCTCGATGTCGGCGGGGACCGCATCGAGGAGCGCATCCTCTCGGACGGCGACGGAACCGTCTACTCCGACACCATCACCGTCTCCCGCCGCTACGGCCAATTCGAAAACGCGGTCTTGCGCGAGGTCTCCCGCACCGAACTCGCGTGGGACGGCTCCAGGAAGACCGTCTCGACGAGCTACTGGGAGGACTTCCGCCATCCCCGCAAGAACGGTCTCCCCCGGTTCCGTTCCGGAAACGCCTGCGCATGGCAGTACATGGCCTACGACAACGAGGGCCGTCCGCTCCTCGTCCTCGACCAGTGGAACGGTTCCATTGTTCCGGCGATGTTGGGCAACGGCACGGAATACACGATGGACACGCTTCCGGCGGGCATCGAGTGCATCGCGACCGAATACGACTACACGCCGCTGGCCGAAGACTCGAGGCATCGCGACGACGTGGACAACGTCCGTACCGAGTCCCGCTATGCGGTCCGGAACGGAACCGCCACGCTCATCGGCCGCACTTGGACGGTCTACACGCACGGGGCGGCGAATGGATGGCCGACGACCACGATTGCGACGACGCGCGCGTGCTCCTCCACCGCCACCATCGACGCCGCCGGAAACGCCGTGTCCTCTGTCACGGTGATTGACTCCGAGGCCGGAGGCATCCCGCTTCTCCTGCGCGGCCGCACGGTCTCCTCCACGGACGAGGACGGCATCACGACGCACTACGTCTACGATATCGGCGACTTCGACGCCGCGAGCCGGGTGTTCACGCCCTCCGCGACCGGCGTCTTCATCCGGACGCTCGCCTACCAGACGACCGCCGCCGCCCCCTCCGGTCTCCCCTATACCTCCACCGGCACGCTCACCGTGGAGGATGCCACGTATGGCAACGCCGTGTACGAGGCGAACCTCGTGCAGACCTCCACCGCCACGCCCCAGCTCTCCACTCTCAACTTCTCGCCGCTCGACTGGTCCGTC
>JAZUKQ010000165.1:0-14323 GCA_045643325.1 Kiritimatiellia bacterium
GCGTCCGCGGACTCCGCGCGGGAAGTGGCGGAGGCGCGGTCTTGGTCGGCGCCGAGCCATCCTGCGAAGCGGAGGTCGGTCCGGGCGGCGTCGAGGCGCGCGCGGAAGCCGTCGAGCTCCGTGAGATAGTCCGTGCGGTCGCGGAGAGACTCCAGATTCGCCTTCGACTCCTCGATGGACTGCAGTTCCTGCACGAGGCGTGTGAAATCCTCCCGGTTGGGATCCTCCAGAAGCTGGCGGAAGAGGGCGTCGAGGTTTCCGGCGCGCGAGGCGATCTCGCGGTAGGCCTTGCCGGTGGAGAGGAGCCTGCAGACGTTCTCGTAGGTCTCCGGGGTCTCGAAAAAGCGTTCGGCGACAGCCTCCGCGTATTGGCCGATGTGGCCGAAATACCGGGATCCCGGAAGCTTCTTCAGCCCAGCGGAGAGTTCGGCCCGGAGCGCGGCCCGCTCGCGCCCGTCCTCGGCGACGGTCAGAGGAAGGTCGGCGACCGGTACGTCCGCCATGGCGCCCCAGCTCTCGTAGGCGACGTCCATTCCCTCGGCCGCGAGTCCGACGCAAAGCGAGACCGTGTGTCCGGAATCGCCCTCGAGCTCGAGGGCCGCGTAGGTGATGCCGGAGGCGAGGCGCGGCCCGCCGGTCTCGACGTTGTAGCGAAGGACGATTCCCTGCACGGTGCGGCCGCCCGAGGACTTCGCGCCGGCGACGCGGGCCGCGGCGTTGAACTCGAGGCGTCCCGGAGCCAGCACATAGTGGACGGCGTCGAGCAGCGTCGTCTTGCCGGACCCGTTGTCGCCCAGCAGGAAGAGATGACCTCCGCCGGGAAGTTCCACCGTGGCGGTGCCCAGATTGTGGAAATTCACGAGGCGGATGCGGACAATGCGGAAGGTCTCGGTCTTCATGGCGCGGAATCCTCGCCGCCGGGTGAGGCGGCGGCCCCGGGGGCGTCCGGCGGCGTGTCCAGAGACCGCGCGAGGCGCTCCGGCTGATAGTGCCACAGGGCGGGAAGGCATTCGTAGAGGGTGTCCTCGTCGCGGACGGAAACATCGGACGGCGGGGGCACGGGGCGGAGAAAGCGGTAGCGGCGCAGGGCGGGGAGGATTCCGCGGAGAATCTTCCGGACGGTCTCGTCGGGATATTTCTCCGCCTTGTCCGGGAGGAGTTCCCGGAACCGGCGGCACTCGTATTCGAGAAGGGAACCGTAGCGGAAACGCAGCGGTTCGGGGTCTTCGGGCGAGGCGTCCTGCTCCTGGAGCTCCCGCTCGAAGAACTCAAGCAGAAGCAGGAAGGCGATGCAGTCGTCGCGGCGCGAGAAGTCGAACATGTCGCGGTTCGCGGGGGTGATGCGCTCGTTGTACCATTTGGGTTTGTAGAGACGGGCGCAGCGGGAGTCAAGTACGAGTTCCCAACCGTAGAAGCGCCGGAAGAAGGCGTCGAAGGCGCGTCGGTACTGCGAGAGCGTGAGGAAGAGGCGCTCGTCGTCCTCCTTGTAGAAGTAGGGCGCCTCCAGGAGGATGTTGAGGATGGCGCGGACGGAGGCGGCCATGTGGTCGCTCTGCGCCATGAGTTCTTCCAGGCGGGAATCACGGGCGGTCATGGGCGGAGGCCTTTCTGCGGAGTCGGAGTTCTTGGAAGCGGAGCCGTCTGTCGCCGATCTCCACGGCGGCCGGCTCGTCGGGCGAGACATCGCCGGCGAGGCCGATGCGAGCGGCGCGGGATCCGCCGCCGAGCAGGACGCTCCGGGCGGTCTCGAGAATGCGGCGGAGGTCGTCTTCGTCGGAAGAGAAGACGCCGCGGGAGACGGCGCGGGGTTCGTCGCCGGTCTCCGGCATCAGGCCGCGGAGACGGAGCCAGTCGGCGAGCTCCTCGAGCCGCTGCCGCTCGATGGAGACGGCGGGAGCGCGTCCGCCGTCGTCGTGCCGGTCGATCCAGGCTTCGATCCGGCGGCCCTGGCGCTGCGTCTCGCGGGCGGGCTGCGGCGCGCGCGAGCGGACATCGGGCCGGATGTGCGAGTCGCCGCGCATGGCGGCGCTCTCGATCAGCCCGGTGAGCCAGCCGTGCGGGACGGACTCCTCCGGAAGGGCGGCGAGCTCGCCGAGCCGCGCCCGGAGATCCTCCATGCGGTGGTTGCGGCGCTCCAGCTCGCGCAGATGCGCGCTGAGTTTGCGCCAGACGGCGCGGGCGGACGTGGCGACGCGGTGCATGAGCTGCGGCAGCTCGCCCTCCGTGTCGTAGAACGCGGCGAGGCCCCGTAGGTCCGCCCGTGCGTCGGGGACGCGGACGGGGGTGAGGCGGCGCATCTTCTCGGCCTCGGCGCGGAGCGCGGCCTCGCAGGCGTGCCAACGCGCCTCGTAGCGGCTTTCGAGAAGCTTGCGGAATTCCGGAGCGACGGCCTGCCGGAGCCGCCCCACACGGACGAGAAAGCGGTTGACGAAGGTGTCGAGCTCGCCGATGAGCGCCCGTGCCTCGGCGATGTCGTAGGAGGACGCGGCGAAAGAGAGGAGCCGGATGTCGAGAAGTTGGAGGGAGCGGACGGCTTCGTCGGTGAGGTCGGAGATTCTCTGGAGGCGGTAGAGCAGGTCGCCGGCGTTCTCGTAGGGGATCGTTCCGGAGGGGAGTTTATGGATGCGGCGGTGGATTTCCTGGAGGAGGGACAGCAGGGAGTCGAGAATGTTTCCGACATCGCGTTCCCGGGGGTGGAGGTCGTCGTCGCGCAGGGCCCGGAGCCACTCGACGAGGGCGACGGCGTCGTCGCAGATGCGGTAGCGGAACTTTTGCCGCCGGTTGTCACGGTAGCCCCGGACGCGCTCCTTCTCGATCCGCCGCGAGACGAGACCCCAGTCCATCAGTTGCTGGATATCCTGCGCGAAGGCGTCGCGGGCCTCGCGCGTCGGGTCTTCCCCGCAGACCTCTTGGAGAAGGTCCTCGTGGAGCGGTTCGAACTCATGACGTCCTCGGAAGTTGACGAAGACGTCGAGCACGGCGACATAGTCGGCGGCTTTCGCGCTGGCGATGACGCTTCCGACCGCCGGATTCCTTTTCTCCAACAGCGCCTCGGCCCGCACCCTCGCCGGGGACGGGGCGGTGGGCGGGGGGGGGAGTGTGGTGAGGAGGAGACGGTCGGAATCCATGACGCGAAAACAATGAATCGATGCGGGAATTGTATCACCGGGACGTTTTCACCGCAAACCGAAAGGTCTGGGACGGGGAGCAGGATCGCGCCCGCCGGTCCGCCGCGCGGAACGACCGCCGTGCTTTCCTTTGAAAAGCCCGGATGAAAGGGGATGGGAAAATTTCCGCACCGTATTTTCATCTCCATGGAACAACCATAAACCCGTACAAATTCAAATGAATTTTTCGCAAAATTATTGTGAATTTGATGATTTTGAAAAATATGTCGTATATAAAAATACGTTCACCTCCCATCGACTCGCCAAGACATCCAGAACCTGTTCCGGTTGTGCGCGTAGGGTGTCATGAAAGCTTGTTATGAAGGGTCTGACCCCTTTCCTTTTATGACAAAGTGACAAAGGAAGTGACGAAGAGAGAGATGGTTGGGGCGTGGTGGGCGTCGGAAGGAACGTCGGATATAAAGTTGTGAGGCCGCCCTTTTTGTCTGAAATAATGTTCTTATAACCGAAATTTATATCTGCAAGGAACCTGTCCCGGTACACCGGCCGGGTCAACCCGCGGCTCGGTTGCGGGTGGGGGCGGGGGAATGAAATTACGGTGCGGAGAGTTTGCCACTACGGTTCGGCCGATGCGGTCGCATAGGGACGGCAGCAGGGGGGGGGAGGGCGTAGAATGGGCAGGGAGGGCGGGTGAAAAGGGAGGGCGGACCGCCTTCCCGAAAAGTTTCCGCACCATAATTTCATTTCAGATTGATAAGCAAAACCGTACAAATTCAAACGATATTTTTTGTTGAAAATACATGTGTTTTCATCAAAATGTCGAAATTTTGTCGTACATAAAATAATGTTCTTATAACCGAAATTTATAAAAAAATGTCGGCTACTTTTGTCCTTCAGAATACAAACTTTATTTCTCATAAAATAAGGGTCTGACCCCTTTTCGCGGCTCCGACTTCGCGTCGGTCGGGCAAAGCCCGCCCTCCGCCGCGCAGGGGGTGGCGGCAACGCCGCCGGGGGGTGTACACCGTGCGGCGGCCAAGCCGTCTTGTGAACTTGCGCACACCTTGCAACGGTGCAGCCTATTTCTTTCGCCCGGTCGCCGCGCCGTACCTTTGCGGCGCACGGTGTACTCCCCCAGCCGCAAGCGGCAGCCCCCTCGCGGAGGGGGCCCGAGCAAGCTCCGAGCCATCGCCCCCCGCATCCCGCCCGCCGCAGGCGCCACCCTCGTCATACTCGTAATAAGGGTCCTCGTAATAAGGGTCTGACCCCTTTTCGGGCGCGGCGGACTCCCCAAGGTCCCCCAGAAGATTCGGGGTGTCCAACCCGCGTGCCGGGGTGCCGCTCTTCGCCTTCGTGAAAAAATCGGGCTGTCCCCCAAGGACGATATCTTGTGGTTGAATACACAATATGATATGATACGTCGCCGAAAGGGAGAGCCGGGCACATGGAACAGTCAGCGTTGACAGAGCAGGATCGGAGACGGATCGTCGCATACCGCGAGAAACTGGGGCAGTACGAGCGTCCGTGCATGACGGCGGACATCGTCGCGTTGCGTCCGGTCTTCGAAGAGCCGGGCCGCGACCGGTGGCGCGAAAATCCGAAATTCTGCGTGGAGCTCCTGCTGATCCGGCGCGGACAATGGCCCCACGAGGGATGCTGGGCGCTGCCCGGAGGCTTCGTCAATCCCAACGAATCCGTGGAGGAGGGGGCCCGCCGCGAGCTTCTCGAGGAGACGGATCTGGAGGCCCGTCCCCTGATTCCGGTCGGTGTCTTTTCGAAGCCGGGCCGCGATATGCGCGCGTGGATCATCTCCAGCGCCTTCGTCACCGTCTACCGTCCCGGGGAGGGCGGCCGCGCGAAGGGGTGCGACGACGCCGCCGAGGCGAAGTGGTTCCGGGTCGACTCCCCTGTCGTGGACAGAGGGCGTTTCGTTCTTTCGTTCCGGGATGGGGCGACGCCCGCGTTCACTCTTCGCGGGACGTATGCTCCGACGGAATTCGACGGCGGCCGCGTGACCTCAGTCGAGAAAAATCCGCTCGCGTTCGACCACGCGGAAATCATCGCCGCGGCGTTCCTCCGGATGCTGTCCTTCGATGTCCGAAAACTTGCTTTTTCCTTTCTTCCGGAGAAGTTCACGCTTTCCAGATACATCGACGTCTACCAGTACCTCACGCGGCATTCCGTCGACGCCGACAATATTCCCAATTTCCGACGTCAGCTTACGGCGACCCGAAAACCGCTTTTGGTCCCGTGCGGGGACGAGCGGGAGGATCTGGTCGGCCGGGGCCATGCTCCGGCGCGTCTTTATCGGCGCCGGAAAGACTCGTAGAAAAACACGGTTTCAACGGCCTGCCGGCGCGTAGTCCGAACCTTGACCATTCCCTCGCGGAAGACACCCTCCGGCGCTCGCGCCACCTCCATCCAAGGGAGGCGACACGCCACGAAAAGGCACCCTTCGAGCGGCTGTCGCCGAGGCGACCGGGGGTGACTCGCTTCGCTCCCATGTAAATAGGGAATGGCCGGAAAAGCATCCTTCGGACATCTTTTGGCACGGAATTTCCGCGGGCGGGCGTCGCGGCGCGTTTTGGGATTCCGCGCGGAACATTCCCTTCGCCGCGGTTGTCTTTATGCGTAGAAAAATTTCTCCGTTTTCATATTGTGTGGCATGCCGTTTTTTTGGTATACTTCGCCGCTTCCGCGGGGGTCACACAGGATTCCCGGAGCTCTTCAGGAGGTAACGATGAACTCGAAGAAATTGGTCATCATGCCCTGCCTCGACATGTGCGACGGCCGGGTTGTCAAAGGCGTGAACTTTGTGGATATCCGCGACGCGGGCGACCCCGTCGAGTGCTGCAAGGCATACTGCGCGGCGGGCGCCGACGAACTCGCGATGCTCGACATCACCGCCACGGTCCAAGGACGCGCCACGATGCTCGAGGTCGTTCGGAAAGTCGCGGCCGCGGTCACGGTTCCCTTTACGATGGGCGGCGGCATCAATTCCGTCGAGGCCGCGGAGGCCGTCCTCAAGGCGGGCGCCGACAAAATCTCGACCTCCAGCGCCGTGTTCCGCGCCCCCTCCCTGATCGGCGACATGTGCCGCGAGTTCGGTTCCGAGAAAGTCACGGTCGCCATCGACGTCGCCCAGAACGTGGCGATGCCCTCCGGCTACGAGGTGTTCATCGACGGCGGCCGGACGGCCACCGGCAAGGACGCTGTGGAGTGGGCGAAGCAGGTCGCGGATCTCGGCGCGCGCTGCATCCTCCCGACGAGCAAGTCGACGGACGGCGCCCGGACCGGCTACGACCTTCCGCTCATCCGCGCCATCCGCGCGTTCTACGACGGCGACATCGTCGCCTCCGGCGGCGCCGGCAAGATGGAGCACTTCCTCGAGGCGGCCCGCGCCGGCGCGAACATCCTTCTCGCCGCGTCCGTCTTCCACTTCCACATCATCGGAATCCCCGAGCTCAAACAGTATCTTCGCGAGAATCTCGGCGCGGAGATGTCGGTTCAGTAGGGGAGCAAGGCGTTTTTAGTATACTGACCCTGTCCGCCCGCCCGGAGCGGCCGCTTCCGGTCCCGTGGCGCGGACGCAAAAAAAGGAGTCGTTTTATGGAAAGAAGAACCGGTACCGTTTCGAGGGGCATCCGCTGCCCCATCATCAGGCAGGGCGACAATCTCGCGAAAATCGTGGCCGACAGCGTGCTCGGCGCCGCCGAGGCGGAAGGTTTCGCGATCCGGGACCGCGACGTGATCTCCGTCACCGAGTCGATCGTCGCCCGCTCCCAGGGCAACTACGCCTCCGTCGACGCCATTGCCTCGGATGTCCGCGCCAAGCTGGGCGGGGGCGCCGTCGGCGTGATTTTCCCGATTCTTTCCCGCAACCGCTTCGCCATCTGCCTCCGCGGCATCGCCAAAGGCGTCGACAAGGTCGTTCTTATGCTGAGCTATCCCTCCGACGAGGTGGGCAACGAGCTTGTGAGCCTCGACAAGATCGACGCGGCCGGCGTGAACCCCTACAGCGACGTTCTCACGCTTGCCCGCTACCGCGAGCTTTTCGGCGTGAACAAGCACGAGTTCACCGGCGTCGACTATGTCCAGTACTACAGCGACCTCATCCAAGAGTGCGGCGCCGAGGTCGAGGTCGTCTTCGCCAATCAGCCCAAGGCGATCCTCGCCTACACGAAGAAGGTCATCACCTGCGATATCCACACCCGCGCCCGCACGAAGCGCATCCTCCGCGCCGCCGGCGCCGAGAAGGTGCTCGGGCTCGACGACATCCTGAACGCCTCTGTCGACGGAAGCGGTTTCAACGAGAACTACGGCCTGCTCGGATCGAACAAGTCGACCGAGGACATGGTGAAGCTTTTCCCGCACCAGTGCCAGCAGCTCGTTCTCGACATCCAGGCGGACGTTCTCGCCCGGACCGGAAAGCACGTCGAGGTGATGGTCTACGGCGACGGCGCCTTCAAAGACCCGAAAGGAAAAATCTGGGAACTCGCCGACCCGGTCGTCTCTCCCGCGTTCACGCCGGGCCTCGTCGGAACGCCCAACGAGCTGAAGCTGAAATACCTCGCGGACAACGACTTCAAGGACCTCTCCGGCGCCGAGCTGAAGGCCGCGATCGAGAAGAGCATCCGCGCCAAGGGCTCCAATCTTGTCGGAAACATGGCCTCGCAGGGGTCGACCCCGCGCCAGCTCACCGACCTGATCGGCTCGCTCTGCGACCTGACGAGCGGCTCCGGCGACAAGGGCACGCCCGTCGTGCTCGTCCAGGGCTACTTCGACAACTACACGGCCGAATAGGCGCTTCGCGCGGCCGCGCCGCCGGACTACACCGCGCCGCCGGGCATCGGAGAACTCTCCGGTGCCCGTCAGTTTTTAATGTCGGCGACCAGCGAGAGCGCGGCGGCGCATCCGGCGCCCGCGGCGAGAACGGCCTGCCGGCGTCCGACGGGCTCCGCGACGTCTCCCGCTGCGTACAGCCCGGGAAGTTCGGTCCGCCCGTCGGGGGCGCAGGGCAGCGTGCCGTCGGGATTCATCCGGAGGAGCCCCTTCAGAAAACCGGTGTTCGGCGCGCGGGGCGTCGCCAGGAAGACGCCGGCGACCGGGAACACCGACGTGGCGGCGTCCGCGGGGGCGGAGGCATCCCGCACGCTCCGGAGGAGAAGCGCCTGAAGCCGCGCGGGCATTCCGGGCGCGGCGGACTCGGCCGGAAGAAAGTCGAGGACTTCGGTCTCGGGGAGAAACTCCGTGTTGGGGAGGGCGAGAAATCTCTCGGCGAGAATCGGATGCGCCTCCGGACGCGGCGTGGAGAAGACGAGGGTCACCTTGGAGCATAGGCCCGCGAGGTAGATCGCCTCCTTGACGGCGATGTTGCCCGACCCGACGACGGCGACGGGCTTCTTGCGGAAGAACGCCCCGTCGCACGTCGCGCAGGTGGAGACTCCGCGTCCCATGAGCGCCGCCTCGTGCGGAAGCCCCAGCGTGCGTGCGGCCGTTCCGGTCGCGACCACCACAGCGGGCGTGTCGAGAAAGGACGCGGTCTCCGTTCCTGCCTCGGGCGCCAGGCGGACCCTCCAGAAGGAGCCGCCGTCGGCTTCGACCCGTTCCAGGGAAAGCGCGGTCCCCTCCCGGAAGACCGCTCCGAGGCGGAGGGCCTGGGCGCGCATGGCGTCCAACAGGTCGAGCGCGGGGACCGGCTCGGCGAATCCCGGATAGTTCTCGACGACGGTCGTCTGGGAGAGCGCGCCGCCGGGAAGCGGTCCGTCGAGCACGATCGGGGAATGCCCCGCCCGGGCGCAGTAGATCGCGGCGGTGAGGCCGGCGGGGCCGGAGCCCAGAATCAGGGGAGGCGCTTTCATCGCGGGAAACGGTTTCCGGGCGGGAGGCTACGAGATCACCGACGTGCGGATGGAGTGGGCGGGGAGCGTGAGCGGGACGGCGAGCCCGTTGTCGCGGACGACGAAGCGCATGTCCTTGTCGGTCCGGTTGAGGGTCACGAGGACGACAGAGCCGTCCTCGTTGCGGAACGCGACGGTCTCGAGGTCCGACGAGAAAGAGGTCGAGCCGACGCGGACCGCGTTCGGGCGGATGAAGCGGGAGAAGTGCGAGATGAAGTAGAACGCGTTCTGGTAGACAAGCTTACCGGCCTTGGTGTCGGCGATGATGGGCGCGTTGCAGTAGTTCCCGACATGGTTCGGACCGCCGATCTCGTCGAGCAGCACGTTCCAGTCGAGCCAGCCGGTGGCCCCGTGGGAGAGGTCGCCGAGGAGGTGGTGCGCGTAGCGCTCGCCCTGGGACCAGCTGTCGGCGCGGGAGGCCGAGTGGAGCTCCACGCATCCCTCGGAGAAGAGCAGCTTGGCCTTCGGAAAACGGCGGGAGACGAGCGAGAGCGCGTCGAAATGGTCTCCGGAATACCAATGGAACGCCGCGCCGGCCACGTATTTCGCGGCCTTCGGATCGTCGAGGACGACGGCGGCGCGCTCGTAGAGGCGCTCGCGGTTGTGGTCCCAGACGTAGAGTTCGACGCGGGGGAGGAGGCCGGCCTTCTTCAGGGCGGGACCGAGATGGTCGCGGACGAAGTCGCGCTCCTCCTCGCCGGTGTAGACGCAGGAGTCCCAGGACTGCGTGGCCTTCGGCTCGTTCTGGACCGAGACCATGCCGATATGGAGTCCCTCGGCCTCCATGGCCTGGATGAAGCGGACATAGCATCCGGCCCACGCGCGGGCGCATTCGGGGAGGAGTTTCCCGCCGCGGTTCATCTCGCCGGTGGTCTTCATCCAGCCGGGAGGGGACCACGGGGAGACCAGGAGGCGGATGTCGCGTTTCGCGGCCTTCTGGGCGGCGAGGGCGAAGGGGACCATCGCCTGCTTCTCGCGACGGATGGAGAAGGTGCGGAGGGCGAGGTCGCCCGGCTCGACGCAGGCGTAGTTTCCGGTCGAGAAGTCGCAGCTGTTGAGGTGGACGCGGCCGATCGTGTAGCAGAGCCCCGCCTTGGGATCGAACACGGCGCGGAGAAACTCCTTGCGGACCGCGGGGGGAAGCTTCTGCCAGGTGACGGCGGCCGACTCGGTGAGGGCGCCGCCGAAGCCGTCGAACGTCTGGAACGTCACGTCGGGATAGATGTTCACGACGGGCGTCTCCACGCCGCCGTCGGGCTTGAAGGCGCGGGCGGGCTCCCGGGCGACGCGGAACGAGGGATCAGGGGTAGTCAGGTACGAGGTAAGTTTTTTCATGGCGGAAATGCTGAACGGACGGGGAAAAACACACACGGACGGACCGCGACCGGAAACAGTATAGCACAAGACGGGCCGTTTTCGGCGAGGTGGGATTCCGGGTGGTTTCATGGTATAATCCGCCGCAAAGGCCATTCAAAGGAGAGTTCATGAAATTCGGTGTCAGTTCATACAGTTTCCGCAGACTCGTCAACGAGGGAGTCCTGACGGATTTCGAGTTGGTCGCGAAGGCGAAGGAGATGGGTTTCGACGCCCTGGAATACGCCGGCTTCATGCTCCCCGAGGGGGAGACCGCGCTTTCGTTCGCGGAGAAAATCCGCGCCGAGGCGGACCGCGTCGGCATCCTTCTCGCGAACTACACCATCTCCGCCGACATGCTCGGCGGCTCCGGGGGAGACCTCGCGGCCGAGATCGAGCGCGTGAGGCGCGAGGTCGACGTCGCGGAGGTCCTCGGCGTCCCCGGCATGCGCCACGACGCCGCGTGGGGCTCGTTCCCCGGAGACTGGACCGGCCCGAAGACCTTCGCCGCCGCGCTGCCCCGCCTGGCCGAGGGATGCCGCGCCGTCACCGAGTACGCCGCCTCCAAGGGCATCCGCACGATGGTCGAGAACCACGGGTACTTCTGCCAGGAGTCCCTCCGCATGGAGGCGCTCGTGAACGCCGTCGCCCACCCGAACTTCGGGCTTCTCATCGACGTCGGCAACTTCATCTGCGCCGACGAGAATCCCGCCGAGGCCGTCGGCCGCCTCGCGAAATCCGCTTTCCACTGCCACGCCAAGGACTTCCACTGGAAATCCGGCGCCGAGGCCCCGTTCCCGAAGGGGTGGTTCCAGACCCGCGCCGGAAACGGCCTCCGCGGCGCCATCGTCGGGCACGGCAACATGCCCGTCCGCCAGTGCGTCCGCCTTCTCAAGCAGGCCGGATACGACGGCGTCTTCTCCGTCGAGTTCGAGGGCATGGAGAATCCGCTCGAGGGAATCGCGCTCGGATTCGAGAATCTCAAAAAAATGGTGGAGACCGCCTGACCGTTCTCCGATTCGCCGTTCCCGTCCCGTACCCCCTCTTCCCTTCCTTCCCGTTCTTCCTCTCTTTCAGCAATGTCCGTTCCCGTCCTTGCCCAGACACCTCCCGCGCTCGCCGCCCGCCGCGTCGTCGCGACGCTCCGCGCCGCCGGCCACACCGCGTATCTGGTGGGCGGCTGTGTGCGGGACACGCTGCTCGGGAAGACGCCGAAGGATTTCGACGTCGCCACCTCGGCGCGGCCCGACCAGGTGGAGACACTCTTCCCGAAGACGCTCGCCGTCGGCAAGTCGTTCGGCGTCATCGTCGTCGTGGACGGAAAGGAGCAGACGGAGGTCGCCACATTCCGCAGCGATGTCGGCACCGCCGACGGACGCCATCCGGAGAGCGTCACGTTCTCGACGCCCGAGGAGGACGTCAAGCGCCGCGATTTCACCGTCAACGGGCTCTTCCTCGATCCGGAGACGATGGAGGTTCTGGACTTCGTCGGCGGGCAGGCCGATCTGGCGGCGGGCGTCGTCCGCGCCATCGGCGTCCCCGAGGAGCGGTTCGAGGAGGACGCGCTCCGCATGCTCCGGGCCGTCCGGTTCGCAGGCTCGCTGGGATTCACGGTCGACGGGCCGACCTTCCGGGCCGTCCGGAGCCGCGCGGACCTCATCCGGAACGTGAGCGCGGAGCGGATCGGCCAGGAGACGGTCCGGATGTTCAAGGAGAGTGTCCACGCGGGCGAGACATTGGACCGTCTCCGCGCCTCCGGGCTGCTCCGGCGGATTCTTCCGGAGGTCGAGGCGATGGTCGGGGTGGACCAGCCGCCCCAGTTCCATCCCGAGGGCGACGTGTACACCCACACACGCCTCATGCTCGACGACATGCCTCCGCCGCCCGCGCGCGACGCCCGGCTTGCGATGGCGGTCCTCCTGCACGATGTGGGCAAGCCCCCGACCAAGGGATGGCGCCGGATGCCCGACGGCGAGATCCGTCCGACGTTCCAGAGCCATGCCGATGTCGGCGCCGGCCTCGCGGAGGAGATACTCCGCCGCCTCAAATGTTCCGGATCGTTCATCGACGACGTCGCCGCGATGGTGCGGCGCCACATGACGCTGGTCTCCGCGAAGGAGATGCGTCCCGCGAAGCTCCGCAAGTTCCTCGCCGCGCCGACGATGCCGCTCGAGTTCGAGCTCACGCGGCTCGACCAGGTCCACAGCTGCGGAATCGGGGACGCGTGGGAGTTCGCGAAGGCGGAGTACGAGAAAATCGCCGCGACGCCGGAGCTCCCCGCTCGGTGGGTGACCGGCGATGACCTCATCGCGATGGGCGTTCCGCCGGGCGTCGGAATGGGACGGCTCCTCGCGGAGGCGTTCGACCGCCAGCTCGAGGGGCTCGCGAAAGACCGCGCGGAACTTCTGGACTGGGTCCGTGTCCGGGCGGCGGATTGCCGAAATCCCGCCGATAGGGTATGATTGCGCCCAAGCCAGAACTTTTCTTTTCCCACCGATGTCTTTTTCCGACCTCCCCATCGTCTTCCGGCGTCCGCCGGTTCCGCCCCGGGGCCGCGTTCCGTATCTCGCGGTCACGGGCGGCATCGCCTGCGGCAAAAGCCTTTTCGGCAAGCTTCTCGAAGAGACCGGGGCCGAGGTCGCCGACACGGACGGGATGACGCACGACCTGCAGCGCCCCGGGGCGCCGCTCGCCGAGGCCGTCCGGGCGGAGTTCGGCGCGGAGTTTCTCGACGCGGAGGGAGCGGTCGACCGCGCCCGGCTCGGGGCGCTCGTCTTCTCCGACCCGGCCAGCATGGCGCGTCTCAACGCGGCGGCCCACCCGCTTGTGTTCGACGCGCTCCGGGCATGGCTCGACCGGCCGACGAAGGCCTGGGCGAAGGTCGCGCTGATTCCCCTATTGTTCGAGACGCGGTGGCGCCTTCCCTGGGACGCGACCTTTTGCGTCGCCGCGTCTCCGGCCGTACAGCTCCAGCGGCTCCGGGGGCGGGGGCTCTCCGAGGAGGAGGCCCGTCGTCGCGTCGCCTCCCAGATGAGCCTGGAGGACAAAATCGCCCGGGCGGACATCACGGTTTGGAACGACGGCACCGTCGCCGTGCTCGCGTCGTGCGCGTATGCCGTCAAACGGCGTTTCCTCCCGTTCCCGGATTGCGGAGGAATGTCGTGAGGGCGCTGTTCCGCGCGGTTTTCGCCGCCGTTCTCCTTTTCGCGGGATGTCCCGCCTCCGCCCCCGCGGCGCCGACGGCCTCCGCCCCCGTCAGAAAACGTGTCGCCCCCGCGGTGAAGTCGCCGGTCTTCTCCAACCGGTACCGGTGCCCCACGAGTCCGTTCCGCGGCAAGCGGAAACAGACCTCCTTCATCATTCTGCATACGACGGAGGGCGAGAAGACGGGGGCTTTGGAAAAACTTCGGAAAAACGGGGAGTGCCACTATGTCGTCGACAAGGCTGGCGTCATCTACCGGATTGTCGACCGGAGCCGCGTCGCCTACCACTGCGGCGTGAGCATGTGGGAGGGACAGACCAATCTCGACAACCGCTCGATCGGAATCGAGATTGTCGGGTATCACGACAAGGAGATCACCGACGCGCAGTACGCCTCGCTGAAATACCTTCTCGCCGATTTGAAACGGGTCTACGGCGTCCAGGACAGCCGTATCCTCACCCATTCCATGGTCGCGTTCGGAATGCCGAACCATTGGCAGAAAAAAAAGCACCGCGGCCGGAAACGCTGCGCGATGCTTCTCGCCGATCCGACGCGCCGCGCGAAACTCGGAGTCTACAGCAAACCGGCGTACGATCCGGACCTCCGGGCGAAGCGCCTGGTCGACGCGGATCCGGAACTTACCCGGATTCTCTATCCGCCGGCGAAGCAGACCGCGAAGACCACACCCAAGCCCCCGGTCGCGACTCCCAAGCCCTCGGCCGCGCCGCCGCCCCCCCTGA
>JAZUKQ010000166.1:0-10471 GCA_045643325.1 Kiritimatiellia bacterium
CGCCGAACAGGACGTACTCGCAGAAGACCATGGCGAGGTTCGCCTCGCCGGCAGGCCGCACCCGCCCGCCCCGCGCCCCGGCCGCCTCCGCGAACCTGCGGAACACTTCCTGCTGTTCCCCGATATAGAAATCCGACAACGAATAGAAGAGGCAGGTCGTCAACAGCGTCCCCCACGCCTTCCAGGAAAGCCGTCCCCCGTTCCGGCTGAGGAGCCACGCGGCGCCGACCGCGAGCGCCATCGCCCCCCACTGCGGGGCGCCGTACCGTGTCCCGTTGAACACCGTCCACAACAGCGCCAGAATCAGGATCTTCAGGCCGAGCAACGGAGAGACGCGCGACGGGTCGGCGATTTTCAACGTCCCAAAAAGCGATATCTGCGCGACAAACGCGGTAAGTCCGCAGAGCACGACCGGCCCGAGCCAGTCCGAGAACGGCGGGACGCCATCCCCGACACGTCCCCACATCGCGGCCATCGCCGCGAGCGACATCACGCCCATCGCGACGTAGCTCCGGGCGACCAGCGCGACGCTGCCCAGCCGGCCCGGATAGGTCCGGACGAACGAGGCCGACACCAGATAGCTCACCGACTGCAGCACCGCGGCGGCGAGACCGAACAACACGCCAGAATTCATGGCTTCGACAAATCAACGACACCTCCGCCCCCGCGCATGCCGAACAGTATACCAGAACACGCGGCCTTAAACCTCATCCTTGTGACCGCCTCCGGATTTTCGTTTTTCCCCGACTTCAACACCCTTATCACGGTTTGCGTGGCAGGATGAAGACAGTTATTCCCCAGTACCCCTTTCATGACGATTGGAGGTCGCGGGACTTTTTCTCGCCATAAAAACGCGACGGCGGGCGGTCGCCGACGGCGAGATCTTCGGAAATGAAATTACGGTGCGGAAAGTTTTTTCGAGGACGGAAGTTTGCCGAAAACGCGCGGCGCCGGGCGGTCGCGGCAGCAAGATCTTCGGAAATGAAATTACGGTGCGGAAAGTTTTTTCCAGGACGGATGTTTGTCGACAACGCGCGGCGTCCGGCGGACGCGGCAGCGAGATCTTCGGAAATGAAATTACGGTGCGGAAAGTTTTTTCGAGGACGGAAGTTTGTCGAAAACGCGCGGCGCCGGGCGGTCGCCGGCGGCGAAATCTCCAGAAATGAAATTACGGTGCGGAAAGTTTTTTCGAGGACGGATGTTTGCCGAAAACGCGCGGCGTCCGGCGGTCGCGGCAGCGAGATCTTCGGAAATGAAATTACGGTGCGGAAAGTTTTTTCGAGGACGGATGTTTGCCGAAAACGCGCGGCGGCACCCCCTTCCCGGTCCGGCTCGACCACGTGAAGCAGCAGATCTACGCGACAGAGCAGGCCCACCTCCAGAACCCGATGAACGACACCGAAGGCCACCACGCCTGAGGAGACGGCGCCCCCGGCAGCGCTCAACGCATCATCTGCACCCCAACGCGGGAATCGACTCGGGATCGGCGTCCTGCCCGTAGTTGACGATGTGGAAGCCGGCGGCCGAAAACGGCACGCTGCGATTTCGACAGGCCGAGAATCGGCACCGGTATCTTGAATCCGCCCTCTTTGTTGATGGTACCGTCGCTGATGCGGGAGAAGTTCGCGGCCGTGAGGTATTCCAGCCCCGGGATTCCAGGAAGCACGGCGAACGTGATGAAACCCGTCGAGGGACTCGCCTTGGCACGGCGGCCGTCGAGCTCGATCGGTGTCTTGGGGACGCCGTAGAGAAGCGCGTCCTTGACTCCTTGGAGCGCGGAGTCCTTCGCGTACGCCTCGGCGCCGACGACACAGAGCCGGGCCTTCTCCGGAGTCTCCGACAACTCGAAACCATAGCCGGCGAGCTTCTCGCGGAGCTCGGCACTGTCCGTATAGACGCCGCCGGGGGCGGAGGCGGGACGGGACTCCCGGGACAGCTCGACAAACCGGGCCAGAATCGGGCCTGCCCGGCCGTCGGTCGCCAGATGGTCCTCCAACGGCATCTGGCAGAAGACATCGTTCCCCTCGGCAAGCTCATATCGGAGGCACGGAACATGGTGGAGCCGCTGCCCCGCGAAAAGAATCCGGATGTCGGGCGGCGTCACACTGTCGTGGAGCGGGACGATGTACGGGTCGAAATAGGAGGCGTCCGTGCCGTCCGGAGAGTTGTAGTCGTCGATACCGAGCGCGTGCAGCCCCTCATCGTACGACGGCGCGTAGAGACCGGCCTTGAGGAACCGCGAGCTTTCGCCCGGGGCGCCTCCCGCCCGCTCGTGCCCGAGGCCGAGGAATCCGGAAAACTCCTCGTTGTCCTGTTTGAGGACGACGACCGAGCCGCGCCGGCGGTCCAAGACGGTCTGCAGCGCGCCGGGCTCGTCGACGGAGTCCTCTCCGACGACCAGCACGGCATCGGCAGGAGCCTCTTGAAGGTTATCGACGCGGACGACATCGTAATATCCGGCGAGGAACGCCTCGAGCGCGGGCTTGCCGCCGTAGAGGGCGACCTTGACGCGCGGCAAGGGGGGCGAACATAGGTCTTACCGTGGTTGAAAAGGACCTCGAACCCGCGGTCGCCCGGCCCCTCCTCGGCGGAGACATGCCATTTCCCGGAGAAGTAGAGGTCGTAGCCGTTCTCGCGGAGGTCCTCGCTCCAGAGTTTGACGCCGGCCGCGAGACCGCGCGAGAGTGTATTGTCCACGTCGACGTTGTTCCAGACCCCGTGATCGGAAGGATAGAGCCCGCTGAAGAACGAGGCCCGCGACGGGCAGCAGTGCGGCGAGGGCACATCGCGTTCGTAAAGACGGCGGCGTCCCGGACGAATTCGTCGAGACACGGCGTCTTGCCCCCCATTCCACCGCCGGGCATCGTCTCCGCGCGCTGGTGGTCGGTCATGAAAATCAGAATGTTCGGCTTCTTCTCCATGACGTGTCTCCTGGAGCCCCGCCTATCCCCCGGGACCCCGCAGGGCGGCGCCGGCGGCCATCGCGCGCATCCGGGGAAGGCAGGCGTCGAAAAACATCTCGAATCCCCGGCAGTAGTAGTTCATCCCGGCCTCCAGTCCCGGCAGGCCGCGGAGTCTCCGGCATCCGCCCCGGCATATCTGGAAATAGCGGCAGGCGCGGCAGCGTTCCGCGTGGTCGAAAGAACTCCGCTCGAACCCGAGCTCCGCGCTTCTCGCCGCGAGCTGGGCGAAGGTCCGTTTCCGGATGTTTCCGAGAAACCACTCGTCCAGACAGTAGAAATCGCAGGGGTAGACGCTTCCGTCGGACTCGACGACGAACTGGCGTCCGCACACGCCCCGGTGGTCGCAGGATTCCGGAGCGTACCCCAACAGGACGCCGAAGTAGTTCTCGAACTGCCTGAGAACCGGCGCGCGTCCCAACATCCAGTCGGCGTGCCAGAGATTGAACAACTCGACGAGGAACCGGCCGTATTCCTCCGGCGAGATGGAAGGTCCTCGGCTTCCCGGGACCTCGCCGAGCGGATCGAGGCACGGAATGTACTGCTGCCAACGGAATCCCCGGGCGCGGTAGTCCTCGTAGATCTCGCGGACGGCGGGGGCGGTGAGGCGGTTCACGACCGTGAGGATGTTGAACTCCACGCCGCTCGCGCGCAACAGCTCGATTCCGGTCAGCACCCGGGCGTACGTCGGCCCGCCCGAGGCGTCCCGCCGGTGTCCGTCGTGCGTCGTCTCCGTCCCGTCGAGGGAGACGCCCACGAGGAACTTTCCCTCGCGGAAAAGGTCGCACCAGTCCTTGTCGAGAAGCAGCCCGTTCGTCTGGAACGCGTGATGGACGGGAACGCGCCGTGTGTTGTACCGCCGCTCCAACCGGAGAAACTCGCGGTAGAACGCGGTTCCGGACAGCGTCGGCTCCCCACCCTGGAACGCGATGGAGCAGTAGCCGTCCGCCGCCCCGAAAATCTCGCGGACGAGGCATTCGAGCGTCTTCGCGTCCATCCGGGGGCGGAGTCCGCGCTCCCGGCGCGCGACCTCGTCGGCGTAGAAGCAGTACGCGCAACGCATGTTGCAGGCCCCGGAAGCGGGCTTGACCATGACACTTATGGGACCGGACGGGGACTGTTTCATAGGAACGATTTCAACGCTCCGGAACGGACGGAATCTTCACGCGGAACACGCCCGGGCCGTCCAACCGCACCGTACGCGCCTCCAATCCGCCGGCCGCCGCGGGGACGCCGACCGTGAGCCGGACCGGCAGGTTCCACGGGGAGTCGAACCGGCCGGAAATACCGTCGGGACCGACACGCCACTCGGTGATCTCCCATCACGCCCGTGAGGCTCTGGTCCGTTCCGAGCGGAAGCGGCCTTCCCTCGTACCGCGCGGCGCGGAACACGGCGCTCGCGTGCGCCGGAAGCTCCGCGGCGACCTCGGACCCGCCGTCCGCCTCCGCCCCCTCCTTCCGGACACTTCCCGCCATGCCCCACAACGAGAACGGGAGCTCCGGCGTAGCCGTAGTCCGGACGCGTGAGGCAGATCCGCGCGTAGTTCACACTGACGGCACACTCGCCGTCCGGCGAGACGGCCGCGACGGGAAGTCCCGGGAAGACGCGGCGTTCGCGGGTCCTCCAGTCGAGAACCACGGCGGAGAAGCGCCCGTCGACGAGATCGTTGTATACGAACGTGTCGTCGGCCAACGCGAGCCAATGGAACATCGTCGCCTCCTGAAAGTTCCAGCAGGCGGTGTCCGCCACGGGAACGAAGCGGTTGCCGTCCGCGAGGTCGACGAGCCCGACGACGCACCGCTCCTCCGCCTCCGGAAGCCGGCCGTTGAGGTCGGTCTCGAGGACACCGAGGCGGCGGTAGTCTTTCGACCAGGAGTTAATGGCGTAGTAGCTCGCGAAAAAATGCTCGTGCGGCCCGGACGTCACGGCGTAGGGACGCGAGAAGACAGGAAAAGGATCCGGTCGTGTGCGCATGATTTTCTCCGGGAAACCGGACCCTGATTCCCGGACGCCGGGAACCGGAAGTCCGGCATCAGATGGATGTCGTAAGAATCTCCGTGTTCTCCGCGGCGGGATCGAGCGAATAGGAGCCGAGCGCGGCGGGGACGAGGCAGGAGGTGCCGAGTGGGAGATCCACCGGCTCGAAACCGGTTCCCGACACACGGGCCGCGCCCGACAGGACGAAGAGCGCGTGGAACGAGAGCCCGTCGAGCGCGACCGTCTCGGGCGCGAGAAGTCGCGTCTTCTCCAGCCGGAAGAAATCGGTCCGGAGAACCCGGGAGCGGGGATTCGCGCCGCCCTCCTCCACCGGATCGATGAACCCGAGGGCAGGAGCGCGGAAATCAATCACTTTGAGCGCCTTCTCGACATGGAGCTCGCGCGTCCGGCCGTCGGCACCGACGCGGTCCCAGTCATACAGGCGGTATGTCGTGTTCGACGACTGCTGGACCTCGAAGACGAGGTTGCCGTCGCCGATGGCGTGCACCGGGCCGCCGGGGACGAAGAGCGAGGAGCCCGGCTTGGAGGGATGCGCCGCGAGGAGCGACGGCATCTCGCGCGCCGCGAGCGCGTCGCGGATGGCGCGGGGGCCGTGGCAGTCCCGGAGTCCGCAGTACATGAAGGAGCCCGGCTCCGCGTCGAGCACATACCACATCTCGGTCTTCGGCTCGCCGCCGACCTCCTCGGCGGTCTCCTCGGAGGGATGGACCTGGACGCTCAGCTTCGTCTTCGCGTCGATGAGCTTCAGAAGCAGCGGGAACCTCGTGGGGTCCTCGGCCGCGGTTCCGACAAGCGCCTCGCCCGCCGTACGGCAGAGGTCGTCGAGCCGCGTCCCGGCGAGGGGGCCGTTCGCGACGACCGAGACGCCGTCCGGATGCCCGGAGATCTCCCAGGACTCCGCGCAACGCTCCGGAGCGTCGGTCCGGCCGAACTTCTCGGGAATCCGGCAGCCGCCCCAGATGTAGTCGCGATAGACGTGCCTGAACAGGAAAGGATAGAGCGTGGTTTGTGAAGTCATGACCGAAAGTGTACCCAAAAGCCGGGACAGGCGCAAGATGCCGGTCAGGAGAACCGGCGGCTACATGAAAAACGGCTGCAAGGTGTCGCCCGCCTCGGGGACACAGTACGCGACGTCGTATTCGTCCGGCGCGGTCTCGAACACGCACGCGCCCTGGAGGAACGCCACCCAGCGCGAGGAGCGGACCTCCGCCGCGCCGGCGACATTCAGAATCGCCGCGATCCAGACATCGTGCGTGACGAGAATCGTGGTGCGGGTCGGGCGGCGGAGCGACGCCAGCCAACCGATGAAGCGCTCGGTTCCCTCGCGGGCGTCGACGAATCCCGGCAGATGCCCTCCCGTCATCCAGATGTCCGAGGCCTCGCGGACTCCGTACCGCGAATAGGAACGGTGCATCTCCAACGGGTTCTCGGCGAAGATGCCGCCCTCCCCCGCCCCCGCCGCGGCGGTGACGCCCCCCCGCGCCCCCGCCTTCCCCATCCCCTCGGCGAGATACGAGGCGGTCTCCCGGGACCGGACAAGCGGCGAGGCCATGAAGTTCGGTTCCGGCAGCCCCGCGAGGAGACGGCCCGACTTCCGCGACATCTCGGCCCCCGCGGGCGTGAGCGAGGAGGCGGCCCCGAACGTCGGGTCGTCGGGCTGGATGCTCGGACGCTCCCCGTGCCGGAGAATGAGCCAGACGCGGCGGTCTCCCGCCTCCCGGGCGGAAAGACGCCGGACGACGTCGGCATAGGCGAACGGTGTTTTGAGGGGATGGAGTTTCATCGGAGAATCCTACACGTTCTTCCGGGCGAGGAAAATCACCGTTCCGGGAACGGACTGAAGCTCGCCGTCGGCCTCGCCCCAGGCGTCGGACGTATACGGGACAACGCCCTTCGCGGCCGCCCCGAACACGCCGGCCGGCTCCTCGAGCGAGACGACCTCCAGTCCGGCGGCCCGGAGCCACTTGAACCAACTGGAGACCGGATAGGCGCGGGAGACAACCACCGGGCGGCCCTCGCCGTCGCGCCGGATGTCGTCGGGCGGAGAGAAATAGCTGGTAAGGAAAACGCCCCAGCCGCTGTCCTCGCCGGGGGTCCCGTCCTCCTCCTCGTACGTGCCGTCCATCCACTCGCCCTGATAGACGGGATGGACCGTGGAAATCATCAGATATCCGCCCGGTTTCACATGGCGGGCCATCTCGAGGACGATCCGTCCGGGCTTCTCGACGAACTCCAGCGCATGGGAACTGTGCACGAAATCGAACTCGCCGTCCACGGTCTTGGAGAAATCCTCGAGCGTCGTCTCGACCAGACGGATATCCACGCCCGCCTCCGACGCGATCCGGCGCGCGGCCCCGAGCTGTTCCGCCGAGATATCGCAGGCCGTGCAGACCATCCCGCGCCGGGCGAGCCAGACGCTGTTCTGAGCCGCGCCGCACCCGAGCTCGAGCGAGGTCGTCCCCGGGGCGAACTCGGGCAGGAGCCGCAGCGTCCGCTCCCCGGGAATCTGGGGACCGTAATGAAAATCGTCCAGAGCGATGTGCGTGATTCTCTGGTACTCTTCCGAGAGGCCGTTCCAATAGGCCCGCTGCATCTCCGTCATCTTCATGTCTCTGCGCATTCCGTCCGGTCTCCGTTCAATACGTCTCTTACGGTTTTCCTTCGCTTCTTCGCGCCGCGCCAGACGGCGCCGGACCGTTCCGCGCGCGAAACGACGGACGCGGAACGGCAAATCGCGCGGGCGGGGGCGGAGGCGGTCATAGGGTCCTGCGGGGGCGGAGGCTAGCGGATTTTCAAGATGAGAAGCAGCGCGATCGGCATGAAGAACGCCTGCAGGAGCATGAACCGGATGACGACTTGGGTCGGACTCCATTCCCGCTTTTTCCGGAACTGGTCATGAAGCGGGAAGCGCCATTTATGGAGAATCCGGACGATCCATGCGGGGTTCGGATTTTTTTCGGGCTCCGTGTACGGATTCGCGGTGTTCACGCCGAATCTGCGGAGAGTCCGCAGGATGGCGAGTTTGGCGAGTCCGGAAAGTCCGTTGACGACGACGATCGGACAGACGGCGATGAGCAGGAACGGGTTGCCGCTCGTCAGCACGGCGATGCCGACAAGAATGCCCAACTGGCGGGATCCCGCGTCGCCCATGAGGACGCGGCTCGGGTAGGCGTTATGCCAGAGGTAGCCGCCAACCCCGCCCGCCGTGATGGAGCAGAGGATCGCCCAGCGGGCCCCCTCCGGATTATGGGGGACGATGAGGTATTTCGCGATTCCGACGTGGCCGACGACGCCATAGAGGAACGCGGCGAGCGTGAAGAGGGAGACCAGCGTAAGGGAACCTACGAGGCCGTCGACGCCGTCGGAGCAGTTGGTCGCGTTCATGGAAATCCAGAGCACGCACGTGCCGCCGGGGATGAACACCCACCAGGGGACCTCGAACAACTGTTTTGTTCCGGGAATCCAGAGCGTCCGGCACTGTTCCTCGCCGAGGAAGTAGAGGACGCCTGTCGCGAAGAGGGCGATCACGGCGTCGAGGAGGCCTTTTTTGAGCTCGCCCCACGGATGCTTCGAGGCATCGTCGGAATATCCCGTCAGCATGGCGAAGAACATACAGAGCACGATGGCGAGCTGGGGCGATAAGAAATGGAGCCACTCGCGCGGCGAGGCGGCGATTCTACCAAGGATATTCATGACCTCCGACAGCGTCGAGGTCTTGTCGATTCCGGGAATCGAGGGGGGGAGGAAGAGAAGGAAGATCGGCAGGAGGATGAAGAACATCCACCGTCCGGCGCCCGTCGGTTTTCCCTTGGACTCTTTTCCGGCGGCGGTGCCGAGTCCTTTGCCTCGGTCGTGCGGCATTTTGTCGAAAAAGCGAGGAAGGAGGCGCCACATCGCGAACGAGGCGACCAGCGCCCCCGCGCACAGCAGTACGAGATAGGAGCCGAACATACGCATCGGCCCCCAGATGGCGGAGAGATATTTAAGAAAGAAAAGCATGTGGGGAGAACAGGTTGGAAAAGTTCAAAAGACAAGCGGGGGAAAGCTACATGTCGTACAAGGTCGGATCGTTTGACCAGGGACGTTCCGGCGCGGCGCGGCCGGAGGAGGCCGTCGTCCCGGAATCGTCGCCGGAGACGAACGGAGTCTCGCCCTTTTCGGCCATCGTCCCGACCATCTCGTCGATTTCGGCGCCGACCGTCTCGGGGTCCGCGCCCGCGGCGAGCCGTTCCACGGCGTCGCGGAGACCGGAATTGAAGCGGAGACCGCTTGCGTCGGAAAACCGTTTCATCGTCTCGGCGGCGGACATCGCGTCGTCGGAATCACCGGCGGCGTCCAACGCGTCTCCCATCGCGTCGAGAGCCTTCTCCATCCGGTTTTCATCCAGGCGGACATCACCCAAACCGTCCGCGTCGCCGTCGCCCCCGCCCTGAAGATAGGCGATGGCGGAGACCTTTCGCGACAGCGGCCGTCCGCATTTCGGGCACGGCGGGCAAGTGCGCGTATCGACCCTCCGGGAGAAAAACTGAAACACCGTGCGGCAGGGTTCGCACTGAAACTCATAAATCGGCATAATGACGTGATTTCCCCGGAATTCCGACTCTCAGGAAAAACTGGATAAGTCTACCGGATTCCTCCGGATTGGACAACCGCCAAATCAAAAAAAACGCAAAGAAACGGACGATACGGCGAGCGTTTCGGTTTCAGAACCGGATCATGTACGACATACGGACTCCAAGACGAAGAATCCGCGACGAAGGCCCCGGGATCCTGAATCCGAGAAGAAGAACTTGAGACGCGAAATCAAAGACGAAGAATCCGCGACGAAGGCCCCGAGACCCAGAATCCGTAAAGAAGAACTTGAGACGCGAAATCCAAGACGAAGAACCCGCGACGAAGGGCCCGAGACACAGAATCCGTAAACGAAGAACTTGAGACGCGAGATCAAAGACGAAAACAGCGACATCAGTAACAGAACGGGACGGGATATTCTGAACGAACTATTCAAAACACCCTCCCGACATTACAGGCCCCATGTGGAACTGCCTCGTAATTTCAACGGCCCCTCCTCCCTCTCCACTGGAACTTCAACGCCGGAACTTCTATTTATCCATCGTTTTTCACATTCAAGTTTCATCACGATTTTATCAAAAAAATCTTTTGAATTTTCACTATTTACAAATATGAACCGTTTTGATATTATCGTTCCCGTTCTCTGCCGATTCCTCCGGCTTCCACCTCTAAGCTCCGGCATCCACATCCAGCCTCCGGCATCCACATCCAGCCTCCGGCATCCACATCCAGCCTCCGGCATCCATCTCTAAGCTACGACATCCATCTCCAACCTCCGGCATCCACCTCTAACCTCCAGCCTCCACCGCCAGCCCCCGATGCTCCTCCCGCCCTTCGACTCGCTTCCCTACTACGGTCACGGATACGGACAGTCCGCCGCCTCGCGCGACTACTCCCGCTCCGGATACGTCCCGCGCTGGACGAAGCCGCGGCGTGTCCG
>JAZUKQ010000167.1:0-3389 GCA_045643325.1 Kiritimatiellia bacterium
CGAGTACCATGGTCCTCTTCTTTATGCCGAAGATGTTGCTGAGACCGAGGCCGGAGGTGTAGAGGGCGTTGTCGTTGGTCGTCCAGATGTTCAGGCCGAGCACGATGACGGCGGGGACGAGCAGGCCCTGGATGCGGAGCACCTCGGAGATGTCGTTCTTGCCGTAGACCATGGCGGCGGCGCCGCCGAAGAAGAACATGAGGGAGTTGCCGATGAAGAAGGCGAGGGCGGTCGTGACGACGGCGGTCTTCGCGTTCTTGGCGAAGCGGGTGAAGTCGGGCGTGCAGGAGCCTCCGGAGACGAAGGAGCCGATGCCCATCGAGATGGCGAGGACCATGGAGATGGCCGCGCTGGCGCCGGTCTTCGGGTCGATGGCGGGGACATGCTGGACAAGGGCGTCCCAACCGCATGTGAGCGTCGGGGCCGTGGCGGCGAGCGCGGGGTTGTTCGCGAGGATGAACGCGGGCTCGTCGAAGAAAGGCGCCTGGATGGCGGACCAGCCGCCGAGGACCGCGATGGCGGGGACGGCGATGACCGAGATGATGTGGAGGGCGCGGATGCCGAAGTAGGCGGAACTCGTCATGGCGATGCCCGACACGATGGTCAGAAACCACAGCAGATGGCTCGGGAGGGGGCTCTCCGGGGAGATGCCCCAGGGGGCGCAGGTCGGGCCGGTCGTGAACCAGGTCCCCTGCAGGCAAGCGACGTCCTTGAGCCACACGGAGGCGGGAATCGAGAACATGGCGACGCCGACGCCGAACCAACCGATCTGGGTCACGGCGAGGGCGAGGGAGGGAATGCAGGAGCCGCGGGTGCCGAAGGAGTAGCGCGAGAGCAGGTGGACGGACAGTCCGGTGCGCGCCGCCGCGAACGCGAGCAGCGAGCAGTAGACGCCGAGGATCAGGTTGCCGGCCATGACGGCCCAGAAGAAGCGGCTGGCGGTGAGACCGTTGGCGAGGTTCAGCCCCACCCACATCGAGGCGGAGAAGAACGTGAAGCCCATCATGATGACGAACATCGACCAGAAGCCGCGTTTCGCCCCGGAGTCCACGGAGGTTTGTTCAAAATCGTGATTCATGAGAGGATCCTTTTCATGGCGTTGATTTGACGGAGGCACAGCTCCTTGAGGGACGGGGTGCCGAAGCGGGTGGGGTCGAGGCCGGGGAAGCGTTCGCCGAGAAGTTCGGCGTAGGCGACGCCCCGGTCTGCGAAGTCGAGGTTCTGGCGCCAGTAGCCGATGACGTCGGCGATGTAGTCCGGGAGCCAGAAGGCGCGCGAGCCGGCATCGTAGATGGCGCAGCGTTCGATGGGATAGGCGGGGTCCTCGTACTGGGACTCGATAAACTCCGGGGCCATCACGGCGCCCAGGCGCAGGAGGTCGGTGCCCGGGAGGCGGATGCGGAGAGGCGTCTTTTCGTCCGGCACGGCGAACATCCCCTCGATGTAGACGAGCGTGGTGCCCCGATAGTCGGGGAAAAGGGAGCGGCAGCGGGTGTCGATTTCGGTCAGGATCTCGCGGGCCTTCGGTCCGCCGTAGGTGAAGAAGACGATGCTGCGGACGTCGGTCTTCTGGGCCTCCGCGATGTTCAGGAGTTCCGCCAGGGCGTAGCGCAGAGAGGTGCCGGTGGCGACGACGTCGCCGATGACGAACGAGGCGCGGCGGGGGAAGTAGACCTTCTTGTAGGCGTTCTCGGTGATGTGCCATGCCTCGGGGTCGTTGGCGTCGCGGGCGCGCTGCGCGCTGATGAAGCTCGTGGCGTGGCCGTTCCAACCGTAGGCGTCGGCGAGCGACTCGCGCAGACCGTAGTTGAGACCGCCGCGGAGGATGTTGACGACAACGGTCTCCTCCTCGCGGAGCGGAAGGCGGGGGCCCAGGGCCTTGAGCACCGCCGCGCAGGCCTTCTGAAGAAGGCGGGTATAGTCGACGCCGCAGCACGTCACGTCGTTGCAGATGCGCCGGGTGCCCGGTGTCGTGGCGATGAGCGTCTCCACCGGGGAAAACGCGTCCTCTATTCGGTAAAGACCCAGAAAACCATCGGAATGCAACGGGGAAAGAGAGGAACGCATGGAAAAGAAACAGGAGGCTGTTTTTGAATATTTTGGCATTTCGGCCCCTGAAAATCAAGGACGAGTTCTCTGATTGGAGATTCCTCATTTTTGGCTCGAACGCGAAATGCGACGCCCCAGTCGCCTCGGCGACAAATTCCGCCAGGGTGCCGGAGTCGATTCGCCAATCTATTGGTCAGTCTGTCGGTCGGGCCCCCGAACTCCGAAACGCCATATGACGATGAGATGGTCCTCGATAAAATCTGAACGTTCAGATTTTTTCATTGCAACGGTACGATATTCCATGGTAGCATTGCTCTCGGCAGATTGTATTCTGCTGAAAATCCGCCATTTGCCGTAGAATCCGAACCTCAGGCATCGGATGAAGAAGTCCCAAGGAACCCTTTCGGAAATCGCCCGAAGCGTCGGCGTCTCCATCACCACCGTCTCCGACGTGCTCAACCGCCCGGCGGGGCGGCGCTACCGCGCGAAGACGCAGGAGCGCATCCGCGCCCTGGCGGCGGAGATGGGGTATGTCCCCTCGCGTTCCGCGCAACAGCTCGTTTCCGGCAAATCGCGCGAAATCGGCCTGCTCCTGACCCGCTCCTTCGACAACCCCTACTGGGCCCGGGTCGCGGACCGACTCGAATCCGCCATCCGCTCCCGGGGCTACCGGACGCAGCTCGCCGTCGCCGACGCCTCGCGACACGACATGGCGCCCTCCCTCCGCCACTTCCGGGCCGCGTCCATCGACGGGCTTCTCGTCGGACCTCTCTACGAGGAGGCCGACCTGGAGGCCATCCGGAACTACCTCGGATCCGATGTGCCCATCGCGATTCTCGGCCGCTTCTTCGAGGGGTACGACGGCGTTTCGGCCGACGAGTCCGCCGCCGGATCGCTCGCCGCGCGCCATCTGCTGGAACAGGGCCACCGCCGCTTCGCGTTCCTCGGCGCCCCCTTCGCGCTCCACGAGCGCGCCGGCGGCAAGTTCAACGGCATGCTGGAGGCGCTGGAGACGGCGTCGGTGCCGTTCGACGACGCCTGGCTTTTCACCTCGCCGGACACCGGCTCCTTCCGCGTCCACCACGATGCCGCCCGGCGTTTCTGCGAGCGGTGGCGCGCCGCCCGGCCGGACCAACGGCCGACAGCCGTCCTCTGCCACAACGACCAGGCGGCCATGACGACGCTCTGCGCCTTCGCGCAGGCCGGCATCGCGGTCCCGGCGGACCTCTCCGTCGTCGGCGCCGACAACCTCCCGGAGTCCGAATTCCTCGTCCCGCCCCTCACAACCGTCGATTTCCAGGTGGAGGCGCAGACGGCGCATCTCGTCGACGCCCTTTTCC
>JAZUKQ010000168.1:0-7475 GCA_045643325.1 Kiritimatiellia bacterium
AAGCTCGGCTATCCGCTCATCATCCGCCCGAGCTTCGTCCTCGGCGGCCGCGGCATGGAGGTCGTCTACTCCGACGCGGACCTCCGCCAGTACGTCGCCGCCGCCATCGATGTGACGCCCGAGCGTCCGCTACTCATCGACCGGTTCCTCCACCCCGCCCTCGAGTGCGAGGCCGACGCCCTCTCCGACGGCGTCGACGCCTTCGTCCCGGCCGTGATGGAGCACATCGAGCAGGCCGGCATCCACTCCGGCGACTCCGCCTGCATCATCCCGCCCGTCACCATCCCCGAGCGCCACCTGAAGACGATCGAGGACTACACGCGCCGGATGGCCGTCGAGCTCAAGGCCGTCGGCCTCTTCAACGTCCAGTACGCCATCGCCGACGACAAGGTCTATGTCATCGAGGCCAATCCCCGCGCCTCCCGCACGGTGCCGCTCGTCTCCAAGGTCTGCGGCATCTCGATGGCGCGCGTCGCCACGCGGCTGATGACCGGCGAGACGCTCGCCGAGATCGGCTGCCGCCGCCGCGAGTTCCACCACTACGGCGTGAAGGAGGCCGTCCTCCCGTTCAACATGTTCCCGGAGGTCGATCCCGTCCTCGGCCCCGAGATGCGCTCCACGGGCGAGGTCCTCGGTCTCGCGGACAACTTCGGCATGGCCTACTTCCTGGCCGAGGAGGCCGCCTCGTCGGAACTCCCGACCTCGGGCAAGGTGCTTCTCACCGTGAGCGAGAAAAACGACCTCGCGGTGAGGGTCGCCCGGATGTTCGTCGCGCAGGGCTTCAAGATCGTCGCCACCAAGGGGACGCTCGACTTCCTCGCCGCCAACGGCGTCGCCTCCGAGCTCGTCTTCAAGCGCGACGAGGGCCGCCCGAACATCATCGACGTCATCACCAACCACGAGGTGGGCCTGGTCATCAACACACCGGTCGGCCGCAGCAGCCAGATCGACGACTCGTACGTCCGCAAGGCCTGCATCAAGTACCGCGTGCCCTACTGCACGACCCTCGCGGCGGCCTACGCGGCCGTCCAGGGCATCGCCGAGGCGCGCAAGGGCCGCGAGAACGTCCACTCCCTCCAGGAGTTCCACGCCCGGTTCGGAAAATAGCGGGGCCCCGGCTCCGCGCCCCCGCGCCGGATTCCGCGGCCGCCTCCGCCCCCGCTCAATCCCCGGGATCGGCCTTCCGCGCCCGGGGAATCCCCATCGCGCCGGTCGGACAGACCGCCCCGCAGACGCCGCAGGAAATGCAGACGTCCTCCTTCGGAGCGCGCGGCGCGCCGGAGGCCCGGAGGGCGATCGCGTTCACGGGGCACGCCCTCGCGCAGCGTCCGCACGGCTCGTCGTTCTGGAAAACCATGCATCTGGTCGGGTCGAGTTTCGCCGCCTTTCCTCCGGCAATCTTCCCGATCCGGCCGGTCTTGGCGAGAATCACGCCTCCCGCGAGACCCGCCGCCGCCCCCGCCGCCTGAAGGATGAACGCGCGCCGCGACGGCGACGGCGGCCCGTCCGCCCGCCCGTCCGCCCCCCGAGTCTTCCCCGGCTTCCCCGGGAAGGTCCATTCCACCCTCTTGCAGACGGCGCGGCAGCGGAGGCAGCGGAGGCAGCGGGCGTTGTCGACGGTTCCGGACGCGGCGTCGATGGCGCCCGCCGGGCACGCCGCCTCGCAGCGTCCGCACCGGACGCATCCCTCGCCCAGCCGGAGCCGGAAGACGCTCCGCCGGGAAAGCAGCCCGAGAAGCGCCCCCACGGGGCAGACCGAGGCGCACCATACCCTGCCTTTCCAAAGGACGAGCGCGACGAACACGGCGAATGTCGCGGCGCCGCCCGCGGCGAACGTCACGACACTCCGCCCCGCGAGCGCGTACGGCCCGAAGAACAACTGGACGCCGGCCGCGGTGCCGGCGGCGGCCGACCCGACGACGAGCCCGGCCAGAAGGAACCGCAGAAAGCCGAGGGCGGGGGGATTCGCGTGGCGGAATTTCCGGAGGGAGACGAACGCGACGAGGTCCTGGAAGACGCCCAGCGGACAGAGGACGGAGCAGTAGAAACGACCGAAGAGGAACGTCAGAAGGGCGAGCGCCAGAAGCGCGAGAAGCGCGCCGGCGGAGAAGACGAGGACGGTCCGGACAAGCAGCGGTCCCGCCTGGAACTTGAGAAACGGCGCGGCGGACGCCGCTCCGGCGAAGGCGAATCCGAAAACAAGCTGCGCGAGGAGCGCCGCCGCGAGGCGGATCCAGAGACCCGTCCGGCGTCCTGACCATTTCGCACGCATAGCGATCTCCTTTGAAAAACAGGCGGAAGCCGCCTTTCCTGCCTCTACTTCCGTTCCGCCCGCCTCAACCGGTCGTTGATGGCGAGTCCGAGCCCGACGGGTTCGACGAACCGGCTCACGACGGCGTCGAGCCCCATCGTGTCGAGCCGGTGCATGACGGCGAAGAGGTTCGCGGCCGCCTCGCGGAGGTCTCCGGACGTGGAAAGGCTCTCCACGGCGGCGAATCGTTCCGGCCGCTCCGGAAAACCCAATCCCATCCAGCCGACGCGGGCCCCCGCCGGATAGTCCTCCGGCGACGCCGTGAGGGAGAGCGGGGTGTGCGGGGCGTAATGCGAGGGAAGCTGTCCCGGCGAGTTCTGCGGCGCGGTCGGCATCCGGGGCGCGGGGCGTCCCACCGGCCCGAGAATCTCCTCAAGCGTCTCGACGGGGGTACCGCCCGCGCGGAGGAGGACGGGATGCCCCTCCCCGTTCCAGGCGAGGATGGTCGACTCGACGCCGACCGCGCAGGGCCCGCCGTCGAGAATGGCGTCGACCGCGTCGCCGAGCTGCTCGCGGACGTGTTCCGCGGTCGTGGGGCTGATGTAGCCGAAGGGGTTGGCGCTCGGGGCGGCGAGCGGAAGACCCGCCGCGCGGATGAGCTCGCGCGCCGTCGGATGGCTCGGCATGCGGATTCCGACGGTGGGGAGACCGGAGGTCACGATGTCGGGGATGTCGGGCCGCTTGCGGAAAATCATCGTAAGCGGACCGGGCCAGCAGCGCTCCATGACGCGGCGGGCCGCCTCCGGCACCTCCGCGGCGACGCGCTCCAGCCCGTCCGCGTCGGCGATATGGACGATGAGCGGGTCGAACGACGGCCGGCGTTTGGCTTCAAAGACGCGCGCGACGGCCCGGGCGTCGTACGCGTTCGCGGCGAGTCCGTAGACCGTCTCCGTCGGCATCGCGACGATCCCTCCGGCGCGCAGAATCTCCGCGGCCTGTCCGACGGACGCGTATTCCGTTTCACGCGGGCGCCGGGAAAGAACGGAACCGCCCGCCACGACCTTTCCGTCGTCGGAAGAATCCATTTTCGTCCTACTCCGTGAACAGATAGATGTTGGGATGGGTCTTCTGCACGGCGCGGATGTAGGGAAGCGCCTCGGAAAGCTTGGTGGTCTTCTGCACGAAGACGAGAAGGACGCGGAGCTCGACGCCGGTGGCGGCGAGGGCCTCCGGAAACGCCTCGACGCTCGCCACGGGGGACTCGGAGACCTTGAGTTCCGGCTCGACGCCGACATCGGTGTTCTCCGGCCAAATCTCTTTGACGGTGACGAGCGTCGCCTTCGCCGCGCCGTCCCCGTCCCTGGAAATCCGGAGCTCGCACGGCTGTGTCGGACGCTCCTTGCGGCTGCGCCACTCCTGCAGGGGAAGGAACGCGCGGTAATAGAGCTGTCCCTCCTTCGGGGCCTCGACGCGGATTCCCCATTCGTTGTCGAGGTTGCGGAGAAGCTCGGCGACGGCCTCCGCGGAGCCGGCCGTGAGGGCCTCGTCCCAATCGAGCGTCACATAGGAGTCGTAGTCCTTGGAGCTGTCCTTGAAGAACTGGAGGGCGTCCTGAAGCCCGTCCTTGCCCTCCGGGAGAAGGGAGGCGCCGGAGGCGTCCGTCAGCCGGCAGGCGGGAAGCGCCGATCCCTCCGCCCCCGGAAGGACGCGGAGCGTGCAGTCGCGGGCCCGGGGTCCCTTGTCGCCGCGGGGCTCCATGGTGAAGAAGATCCGGCAGGGCTGTCCGGCGGGAAGGACCGTCGAGGGGTTCGCGAGGAAATGCTCGTAGACCTCACCCTGCGGGGCGAAACGGGGAAAGTCGAGCAGGGTGGTCGGCTCGTTGTAGGTCGAAATGTACGAGCAGGGGCCGTCCACGTCGGCGGCGAGGAGCGTCTCGTCGCCGCGGCCGGGGAACGAGCCGCAGAGCAGCGCGCCGGTCCGCTCCATCGGCTTGCTCTCCTCGGAGCGGCTGTCCAGGACGAAGTCCTCGATCCGGACGCGGCCGGAGGCGCCGGGAGACTGGACCTCGACGACGACGCGCTCGCCGCGCGGCCAGAAGGAGAGCGGGGCGGACATGGCGCCGCGGCCCATCGGGAACCCGAGGAACTCCATCGCGGCGCGAAGGTCCTTGGCCGTCCCGAGCGCGGTGAAGAGAGACTCGTAGTCGTGGCCGCTGCCCTCGCCGATAAGGCAGAACTCGGCGATCGAGCGCCCGGCGAGCCCGGTCGACTCGGCGAGAAGCTCGACGGTTTTCGTCTTTTTGTCCGCGAGGACGCCCGGAAGGACGAGCGTGTCGGCGTCGCCGGCGAATTTTTCCTTGCGCTCGGCGAGCTCCTTCCGCATCAGCGCCCGGTTGGCGCGGCGCGCGGGAGAGAGCTCCTCCTCGCCGGGAAGGACGGATTCAGCGGGGGCGGGAGTCTGCGCGGGGGAGACGGAACACGCGAGGCAGAGGACGAGCGTCGCGAGAGACACGGAGGATATTGTTTTCATGGGATACTCCTTCCGCCGGCGGCCGGCGGGAAAACGGGTCAGGTCAACTTTCGGTAGAGGCCGACGCCGAGCGCGGCGAAGACAAGATTCGGAAGCCAGGCGGCGAGGTACACGGGAAGTGTCCCCTGCTTGCCGAGAAACGTGCAGAAATGCGTCATGGCGTAGAAGGCGAAGAACGCTCCGAGCGCGGTGAACACGCCCCGGAGGATGCTCTGGCGCGCGGTCGTGAGTCCGGCCGGAATGGCGAAGAGCGTGATGACGACGCAGGCCCACGGAGCGGCGAAACGGTAGGCGAAATCATACCATTTCCCGGGGTCTTTCTCGTTGTTCCGCTTCAGGTAGCGCCACATGTCGTGCGCGGAAAAGTTGTCCCAGTCGCGGGCGGCGAGCACGAAGTCCTCGGGGGTCTCCGTGGCGCTTCCGATGCGGACGATTTTCGGCAGGCCGGACTCCGCGCTCGGGAGCTCCGTCCCGTCGTTCTGGTCGTAGCGGATGACCTCGGGGTTTTTGATCCACCATTCGCCGTTGATATATTCCGCGCCGCTGCCCGTGATTTTCCACGCGACGATGTCCTTGCCGGTCTGCCCCTTCCCTTCCTGGACAAGACTGACCTTCTTTTTGAACTTTCCGGCGGACTCGATGTCGGCGAGGTCGATGACCTCGAAGAGCCATTGGCGTTTCCCGGCCTGGAAATAGTACGGGAAATTGTTCCGGACATCTTTCTGGATGCTGGTTTTCGTCACCTCGAAGCCGTTGGTCTTCATCCGCGCCGCCCAGGCCGAGGCGTCGGGAATGACGAACTCGCTCGAAAGTCCCTCGATGACGGCGACCAGGAAGGCGACGACGATGAAGGGGCGGGCGAGACTTCCGAAACTGATGCCGCTGGCGCGCATGGCGGTGATCTCGCTGCTGCGGGAGAGCATCCACATGCTGTACAAGGTCGCGAGCATGAGCGAGGCCGGGGTGAACCAGTGGGAAAGCGTCCCGATCATGCAGAGGTAGTACTTCAAAATGGCGTAGACGGGGAACCCGGTTTCGATGAATTTCGAGACGTTGTCGAAAAGATCGAAGACCAGATACATCAGGTCGAACGACAAGAGGCAGACGAACAGGGGCCGGAGGAATTCCCGGAGAAGATATCGGGGAATGATACGCATGGATGACGATTGTACCAAAGCCTCCCCCCGCAAGGCAAACCGGAGCGGGGGCGGAGGCGTCCGCGCGGCGCTAGACGCCGGCCCACTCGTTCCGCCACGCGATGGCGGGCGTGTCGCCGGAGAAGTCGACGGGGAGCCAGGCGTAGCGTCCGTCGACGGGGTTGTCCGGGCGCCAGAGGTCGAAGAGCGCGACGTGGCGCCCGTCCGCCGTCCGGAGGATGAACGTGGACTGTCCGCCGAAGGTCTTCTCCGCTCCGAGCCCGTTGTCCGGGTTCACGCCGACGCAGGGGTTCCCGAGGCGCTCCCACGGGCCCGCGAGCGAGCGCGAGCGGTAGGCGCGCGCGGCGTTGGGATCCCAGCCCGTGCATCCGGAGCCGAGAAGGTAGTACCAGCCGCCGTGCCGGCAGAGCGCCGCGCCCTCCGTCCAGTCCTTCTCCGCCACGCGCCACCAGCGCCCGGAGTAGGCGAGGAAGTCCGGCGTGAGCTCGGAGATGTGGAGCGTCGAGTTGTACTCGCTGGAGTAGACGTGGTAGGCCTTGCCGTCGTCGTCGAGGAAGAGCGTCATGTCGCGCGAGTCCTGCCCGCCCTCGACGTGCGCGGGGTAGATGAGCGCGGCGCGCCCGGGTTCGGAGTCGCCGCAGGAGCGGATGGCGGCGATGTCGCGGCGGGAGCGCTCGACGGCCTCGGGCGTGCGGTCCTCCGGCCTGCCGTTCGCGGGCCACGTGCCTTGGTCGGGCCGGAGCGAGCGAAGGAAGCGGTAGGGCCCCGCCGGGGCGTCGGCGACGGCGATGCCGACGCGCGCCGCGTTGTAGCTCTGCCCCGCGAACTCCAGATGGAAGTACATCACGTAGCGGCCGGTCGACGGGCAGCGGACGACCTTCGGACGCTCGATGACGTTGCCTTCGTGAAGGTCGCCGGGCTCCTTCGTGACCGCGAGGGCGACGCCCTCGTCGCGCCACGTCACAAGGTCGCGTGAGGAGTAGCAGTGGACGCCCACCCAGGCCGCGTTGCCGCGCGGTCCCTCGATCTTGTGCTCACCGAACCAGTAGTAGACGCCGCTGTCCAACAGGATGCCGCCGCCGTGCGCGTTGATGTGGATGCCGTGGTCGTCGGGCCAGAGCCCGCCGTTGGGAAGGGGGTGCGTTGCCATTGTGCCGTCTTTGAAAGGAAATGAAAGATGGTGAATGATAGCAGAAATCGGGGACGTCCACCACCCGCGCCCCGGCGGCCGCCCTGCGCCCCGTTGCTCACCCCGTTTATAAACAAAGGTTTGTTTTATGCAAAACAGAAGAAAACGTAAGAAATCACCAATATTTTTCGATAAATTTCGGTTTGAATTTGTACACCGACGACCGCTACGCCACCCCCGCCGACGCCCGCTCCCCCGCCGACGCCCGCCGCAGGTGCCGCACGTTTTCAACAAACTTCCGTCCTCCGGCAAACTTTCCGCACCGTAATTTCATCCACGGCGCTCCCCCGCCCGACGGCCGCTCTCCGCCCGCTCATTTCAGGGGTTGACCGAGGAGGGCGAATGTGGG
>JAZUKQ010000169.1:0-3720 GCA_045643325.1 Kiritimatiellia bacterium
GAGGCGCAGGCGCTCGTCGTGCAGTAGTTCGGCCCCTGGAGGTGGTGCTCGATCGCGATGAGCCCGCTCGCCATGTTCGTGATGATGGCCGGGATGGTGAACGGGGAGACGCGGCGCGCGCCCTTCTCCTGAAGGAGGAGCGTCTGGTTCGCGATGGTCTCGATGCCTCCGACGCCCGAGGCGACGATGCATCCGCAGCGCTCTGGATTCTCCGAGGCGAACGCGATGCCGGAGTCCGCGACGGCCATCCGCGCCGCGGCGACGGCGAGCTGGGAATAGCGGTCGGAGCGGTGCTGCTCCTTCGCGTCGAGGAACGTGTCGATCTCGAAATCGCGGACCTCGGCGGCGAACTTCACGGGGAAGTCCTCGGAAGGGGCGAAGTGCTTGAGGGTGTCGATTCCGTTGAATCCCTCGGCGAGCCGTTTCGCGACGGTCTCGAGGGTGCATCCGAGCGGCGAAACGACGCCCATTCCTGTGACAACGACTTTACGCATGTGTGCAATCCTTCATCGTGCGGGCATACGGGGACCTCCCGGTTCCCGCCCGTTCAAAAAACGATATTATCCCGTATCCGCGGCGCTTTGTCTAGGGCGCGGCCGGCCGGTCCGGCGTCTTCGACATCAGCCCGTCCAGCAGCGCGGCGAGGTCCGCGTTCGGCATCTTCAGGAAAAGATACCGCTGCGTCCGCGAGGGGTCGTCTTTCCACGCGAACGAGCCGTCCGGCTTCAGGTCGATGTAGCCCGCCCCGCTCCGGGTGAAATACTCCCCGGTCCCCCGCACCGCGTAGAGGACCGTGCACGGGTCGGCGGTGTGGTGGTTCCAGTCGTCCGGCGTGAAGCGGCTCCGGTGGAGCTGGTAGGCGCGGCGGACGGGATTCCCCTCCTCCGTGGACCGGAGGCCCTCCCCCGCGAACACGGTATGGCCGATTTCCCGCCCGACGAAATGGAGCTCGCCGGGCCACTCCGTGATGGCCTTGTAGGCGGCGGGCATGTCGCGCGTGAAATTGACATTGTCGCGGGCGGGGTCGACGGGAAAGTTCCCGCCCATGCAGATCCAGCGCGCCGCCTTCCGCGCGACCAGGGCGCGGCCGTCGAGCGGCGAGAACTCGTCCGGACCGGACTCGAGCAGCGCGGCGAGATTCGACATATAGCCGATGGTCACGATGACGACCGAGCCGTCCTCCGCCCCCGCGAGGGTCTTCCGGTAGAGCGCGACGGCGTCCGGCGCCTCGTCGTTGCTCCTCAATGGATGCGGGAACTCCCCCGCGACCGCGTCCAGGAAGCAGGAGTCCGCGCGATAGGCCCCCCGCCCGTTTTTCGGCGCGCCGACCGGGATGCCGGAGCGTCCGTAGTACGTGTTGACGGCGCTCACCACGGCTTCGCCGACCTCATGGCGCGACGAGACGGCCATTCCGACGACCTCGCACTCGCTCGCGGCCTCCAGATTGAGAAGAATCGCGATGGCGGCCGCGTCGTCGCAGTCCGTCAGCATGTCGGTGTCGAGAAAGATCTTTTTCACAGCGGAATCCGGGGTGGAGCGTCCGGCGGGAAACACGCCGCCGGGCCGGCCGGACAGACAGCCGGCCGCGAGGGAGAGGCAGAGGACGGCGCCGAGCGCCGGGAGAATCTCGCGCGGGTCGAATCGCATGGCGGTCTAGGCGAGCTCCCGCGCGATGGCCGCGATATGGGCGGGCGTCGTTCCGCAGCATCCGCCGAGCCACAGGGCGCCGGCGTCGCGGACGGCCTTCATCTTCCCGGCCATGCTCTCCGGGGTCTCCGGGAAGACGGTCTCCGTCCCGCGGAGCTCGGGAAGCCCGGCGTTGGGCATGGCGAGAATCGGGGCGCGCCCGGCGGCCGCGGCCTTCAGCTCCTTCACGATGCCCGCCATCGCGTCGGGACCGATTCCGCAGTTGGATCCGACGACCGCCGCCCCGGCCTCGAGCGCGGCCTCGACGAACGCGGCGGGCGAGACGCCCATCATCGTCGCGAAGCCGCCCGACTTGCGCGGGGAGAACGTCATGCTTGCCACAACGGGGAGCGACGTGTTCTCGCGGACGGCCCGGATGGCCGCCGCGATCTCCTCGACCGAGGACATCGTCTCGACGAGCGCCGCGTCGGCCCCGCCCTCCTCGAGCGCGAGGGCCTGCTCTTTGTAGGCCTCGTAGGCCTCCTCCTCCGTCACGTCGCCGTACGGCTCGAGGAGCTCGCCCGTGGGGCCCATGTCGCCGAGGACGTACGCCCCGGCCCCCGCCGCCTTCCGGCCGAGCTCGGCCGCGGCGCGCGAGAGCTCGCGGACACGGCCCTCCAGACCGAACCGGCGGAGCTTGAAACGCGTTCCGCCGAACGAGTTGGTCTTGATCAGCCGCGAGCCGGCCTCGGCGTAGGAGCGGAAGACCCAGAGGACGTCCTCCGGGCGTTCCACGTTCCACGTCTCCGGAGCGACGCCGCCCTGGAGCCCCCTGCTCTGCAGGAGGGTCCCCATGGCGCCGTCGGCGATCAGAATCTCCGGAGTTCCCGTAAAATCGGGGAAGGCCATCTTACTTGGTGCCTTCGGCGAGACCGTTGGCGGTCATGAACTCATACGACTTCGTGAGGGCGGAGTACATCTCCTCCTCGCAGTAGTCGAGCTCGACGACGACGGCCTTGTTCTGCGCGGGGGCGGCGGCGATGAGGTCCTTGATGGGGAGGTCGCCGGTGCCGAGCGGAAGGAGGTCGATCTTCATGTCGAGAAGGCCGTTCTTCATGCCGGCGTTCTGGGCCTGCTGGCGGCAGACGCCGTCCTTCATGTGGAGGAGGATGGTGTCGTCGGCGAACTTTTTGAGCATCTCGACGGCGCACTCCTGTCCCTTGTTCGTGGACCAGAAGCAGTCGATCTCGTACTTCACCTCGGGGCAGAGCTTGCGGTAGATGTCGTACTTGAGCTCGCCGTCGAGGCGCTCGAACTCCCAGTAATGGTTGTGCTGGAAGAGCGTGAACCCGTTGCGCTTGAGGGTTTCGGCCATTTTTGAGACCTTCTCGGCCGTGGCCTTGATGGCGTCGAGGCTCTCGAAATCCTTGGGGCCGTAGCCGCAGACGACGGTGTCGAGGCCGAGCGCGGCGGCGAGTTCCATGCACTCGCCGAGATTGCCCTCGTTGGCCCAGGGGCTGTGGGAGGAGCAGATGAACATGCCGAGGTCCTCGACGCGCTTTTTCAGTTCGGTCGGGCGCATGTTCCAGAAGCCGGCCGGCTCGACGGCCTTGAAGCCGATGTCGGCGATTTTCTTGAGAACGGCGGGGAAATCCTTCGAGGCATAGTCCCGGACGGAATACAACTGGACGGCAAGAGGTTTGGCCATGGCGTTTCTTTCTGTGGTTTGCGCCGCCTGCCCGTTCACATGCGGACACCTCGGCGGCAACTTCCGAAAGTATACCCGTTTTCCCGTGCCCGGGCAATGCCCGCGCGCCGCAAAGATGCGGCGCCGCAAAGATACCGCGCGGCGAAGGCACGGCGCGGCGAAGGCACGGCGCGGCGAAGGCACGGCGCTGGCTCGGAGCTTGCTCTGGCTCCCAAAGGGCGTGCCGCTTTCGGGCGGAGCCCGGCCCCCTGGAGGTAAAATGAGAAGGCAGTTCCCCCTGCGATGGGTTACACTACAACCCACAAAGACGAACTCATCCCCATGGTGGGGAGGTTCAACGGAACACAAAGGAAACTGCCATGGACGCAAACTCTATCACAATCGGG
>JAZUKQ010000170.1:0-15583 GCA_045643325.1 Kiritimatiellia bacterium
GGAGAACCGGGCCGGCGTGTGGAGCCTGAAGGAAGTGTTCGGGGCGTTGCGGGGGGCGGAGGCGATGGTCGGCGGGGATTCCGCGGTCGCGCATCTTTCGCGGCTGGCGGGATGCCGCGCCGTCGTGCTGTTCGGTCCGAGCGATCCCGCGAAGTGGGGACCCGCGGCCGGAGAGGGCGTCGCGCTCCGCGGGGAAGGGTGCCCGCCGTGCGCGGTGTTCGGGGTCATCCGTCCGCGTCCCGGATGCGACCGCCGGTGCCTTCGCTCCGTCTCGCCGGACGAGGCGGCGCGCGCGCTCCGCGGAATGGATTTTCCTTCCGGTTGACGGTCCTCCGGATCCCGTGGCGGAATATGCGTCGGTCCGCGGCGTCGAATTTCCGGTTTTCGGGGGTGGTTTGACACCGGTTTCCGGCATTTGGTAAAATTCGCGTCCGGGGAAAGGGGCGGATTTCATGTGAATCTTGAATCCGGAAAATCAACGCAACTGTACCAGAATACCAACCTGAATCATGAAAAAGTTTCACGCGTGTTTCTTGATGGCGGCCGTCGCCGCCGTATGCGCCTCTTGCGGAAAGAAGACCGAGACCGCGGTCTCGGCGGCATCCTTCAAGTATCCGAACCAAGCCGATAAGTTCGAGGCCGAGCTCGGAGTCACGAAGCGAGTCAATATTCCGTTCTCCGGTACGGGGACGCTTGTCGCCGAGTATCCCGACGGCTCGAAGCGGGAGTTCGCCGTCGGCGACGCGGACGTGTTCGTTCCGACCGAGGCGTTCACCGCCGTCGGCCAGACAATCAAGCTCGCGTTCGCCGGCAGCCCGGATACCGGCGTCATCACCTGCGTGGAGCCGGAGCCCAACCGTCCCGACAACTCGCTTTGGATCGGCGCGAAGACGGCCGACGAGCTCGCGTTCGGCGAGTGGACGATGGACCTCGATGTCGCCAAGGAGAAGGTCGCGAAGACCGAGGGCGAGGCCTATACGCTTGTCGCCGCCTCGGGTGTGCTCTGGTGCCCCGACTGCTTCGGCATCGACACCAACATTCTCGAGACCGCCGCGTTCGAGGAGTTCGCGAAGAAGCACAACGTCGCCTGCGTGCAGCTCGATATCGCGCTCCAGCACAAGGACGCCGACAAGGGACTCGTCGAGCTTCCCGCCGTCCCCGACAAGCCCGTTCCCTATCCCTCGCAGCTCACCTACGTCGAGAAGCTTGTCGAGAAGAAGGGCGGCGTCGTGAGCGGCATCTCCTATCTTTCCCGTCACGGCCTGACCGAGGCCGAGGGCGCCGCGGTCCTCGACCGCAACACGAAACTCGCCTCGGAGTTCCGCATTCCCGAGTCCGAGACCCTGAAACTCCCGACCTACTGGGTCCCGTCGGTCTTCATCCTCCGCAAGGACGGCAGCATGCTCGGCCGGATCGAGTGCGACGCGCTCTGGCTCTTCGGCGCCGAGGTCGGAGTCCGCCGCTTCGAGGAGCTGCTCGCCCTCGATTCCGTCGCGACCGAGCCCGAGGACAACTATCGCGGAACCACGAAACTCTCCATCGCCGACGGAGCGACTGTTCAGGGCGAGGTCAGCGCGTTCGACGTGTTCGACGTCTGGAAGCTCGAGGGCTCGAAGAAGGGCTCGAAAGTGAAGCTCTCCGTGAAGAGCGCCGACGGCAAGGCGTCCTTTGTCGCCTCCGTCCAGCAGGTGGTCGACGGGAAGACGGTCGTCGTCGGCGAGGCGCTGAGCGGCTCCGAAATCGATCTTGAGGCGGTTCTTCCGCTCGACTCCGACACATATGTCTCCATCTCCGGAAACAAGCCGTTCTACGGCGTCGACCGCGCCGCCCTTCTCGACGGGTCGTACTCCGATCCCGCGTTCGCGGTCGGCAGTCCCGAGTCCACGATCCGCGGGTACACCGTCGCGTACAGCGTCGGTGCGGCCGGGGCCGACGAGAAGCCCGCCGCGTTCGTTCCGCTCGCCCAGGCTCCCGCGCAGGCGAAGCCCTGCGTCACCGGCGCGGCTCCCGCCGAGCAGGAGCCGGACGCCGAGGGCCGCACGGACATCGATTGGGCCAAGGCCCTCGAGATGCGCGACGCGGGCGCGTTCTTCGTCGACGTCCGCAATCCCGACGAGGTCGCCCAGGGCGCCGCGCCGAAATCCGTCAACATCCCGCTCGGAGAGATCGACGCGCGCCTCGCGGAGTTCCCGAAGGATCAGGACATCGTGGTCTACTGCAAGGGCGGCGTGCGCAGCGTGAAGGCCTCGAACAAGCTGCTCAAGGCCGGCTATACGCGCGTCTTCAACGTACTCGGCGGTTTTGACGCGTTCCCGAAGCAGGACTAGCGTCGTCTTGCCGGATACGGTGTCCGGGGAGGCGGTTCCTCCCCGGAAACGAAGAGGCCCTCTGGGATTTCCCGGGGGCCTTTTTGTCGGCCGCGTGTCCGTCCTTCAGTCCGGCGGGCGCGGGCCGTACGAGTCCGTCGGCAGAGCCTACGCGAGATCGTCCATCGTGACGACGGGGAGGTCCTTCGCGGGGGCGGGGGCGAGCGGGGCGAGTTTGGACTCGTCGAACACGTAGCCCTTGTCGGTGAGGGGCCACACGACGGGGGCGGTGTTGAGGACGGCGGCCTGGAAGCCCTGGATGGTGGCGCCCATGTTTCCGGTGTGGGAGGAGTTGCATCCCTCGTTCTCGATCGAGAAGGGATACTTGAAGCCCTTGGCCATCAGCGTCTCGAGGAAGCGCGCCCAGTCCATCGAGTCGCTGCCGCCGAATCCCGGGACGCGGGGCTCGTAGTGGTGGCGGTCCCATTCGTTGGCGGGCAGGGGAACGCCGGCCTTCTTGGCGAGCTTGGCGTCGACGGTCTGCTGCGGGAAGAGGCGGCCCCAATGGATGGAGGCGGCGTCGTTCGGGAAGTTGCGCGTGCCCTTGATGTGGATGCGGCGGATGCGCTTGAAGTCCGAGGCGAGGAGCACGTCGGTCGGGTCGATGTGCTGCCAGACGTCATGAGAGGGGTCGTAGGTCTCGGCGTGGGCCTTGCTCGGAATGAGGGCGTACATGAGCTTGCGGGCGGCGAGGCAGCAGGGAAGATTGTTGTACGTCATCGGGGCGGCGACGGACTGCCAGCCTTCCATCGGGCAGTTCTCGTAGACGAGCGTGACGCCGAGGCTCTCGGCGTATTTGACGATGGGCGTGAAGACCTTCTTATAGAGCGCGAGGTTCTTCTCGAAGCCGCCGTCCTCCTTGCCGAGGGCCGCGTCGTAGCCGACGAAGGTGCCGACGACGACATCGTTGGCGTCGCCGCCGAGAAGGGCCGCCATGCGGATCAGTTTGAGGATGTGGTCCTGGTTCTTGCGCCGGTTCGCCGGATCCCCGCCGATCATGTTGTCGTAGGCCCCGAGGGAGACGCGGAGTTTCTCCTTGCCGAGAAAATCAAGGAGTTTCGCGGCGTCGTCGCGGGTGAAACGGTCGTAGTCGAGATGCGTGGCGACATGGTCCTGGCGCGTTCCGTCGCGGCGGAAAACGCAAAGTTCCATGCCCTGCGCTCCGATTTCGCGGACCTTCTTCACAACCTGTTTGAAGTTGAGTTGGGGGAAGGCGGACGTCATGACCCAGATGGGATTGTTCATTGTGGCTCCTTGGTGGTGTTGGGGTAAACAAAAAAAAGGGAGGGAGGAATTTTCGCCGCGAGAGTGCCGGTGTGGTTGTTTGAAACGAAGCGTCTGAAGGATTCCCATGTGGAAACCGGCGTTGTCGACAGGCGGCAGGCGAAAAGAGCGCGCGCCTTTCCGGCCGCGTTGTCAGTGGCAATATCATACCACCAAAAGGCGGTTGTGTCCTCATCTCTCGTTTCGGAAATTCTGAACGAAAACCGGGACATCGGGAACCAGGTCAACACCCTCCGCAGGGAATCCCTCAACGTTGTCGCGGAGGCCGGCCCGCGCCTCTTGAAACGGATCGCGGACCCCGGCCCGACGCGCACGGCACGCCGAGTTTCGTGCGCAAGCCGTGCGACAACAAGTCCCGCAAGCTTTGCAAACCCCGGAGAAAAGCATCCGGCGAGGAACTTCACCTTCCGCTTCCGAAATTCTCACTTTTAGGCAAAACCGAGAATTTGAACGAAGAAGAAGCCGAATAGGCTTCGCCAAGCGAACGCGGCGCGGCGGCTCGGACGGCATAGAAAGACCCTCACGGATCCGAAGAACCATAAAGAAAGGGCGGCACCGAAGTGTCGCCCTTGCGGATGGCTTCTTGAACGCCCGGAACGGACGGTCCGACAAACGGCTTTGCCTATTTGACGAGGATCAGCGTCTGCGGCGGCAGAACGACGGCATAGACGGTCCAGCCGGTCTCCGCGTCGCCCCGGACATCGAAACCGAGTCTGTACGGGCTCTCGAAATCCGTCGTGAGGTGGGACTCCACGTCGGCCAGCTTGTCGGTCGCCGGGATTTCGAAGACGGCCCATTCTTCGCCGTTCACGACCTTTTCGTCGGTCCGGAGGACGACCGAGCCGCAAAGGTCGAGCGATGTGGCGCTCTTCAGCTGGACGCGGACCGAGTCGTTGGCCGTGTGGTCGGCCTTGGCGTCGAAGACGTATTTCGCGCCGGGTTCGGTGAAGAGCGTGGAGGCCTTGACCGTGATCTGGCCGCAGGCGGAAAGGTTGACCGCCGCGTTCGGATCCAGGACGCAGCCTTCGCCGAGCGTGAGATTCCGCTCGCCGTCCTTGGTATTCCACTGGTCCTGGCGATGACGCGTCGTCACGGTCCCCTCGCCATACACATGGCGCTTCAGCGCGGGGGCCGCGGCGGTCTCGGACTTCGGGGAATAGAGAATGAGCGAGGCCTTGTAGCGCAGCTGGATGGCGTTGGCCGGATCGCCGAACATCGTATCGTCCCAAAGGTGGTTCTCGTCCCCCGCGACGAGCGTCGCCGAAGCCTCCGTCGGATTGTTCCACTTATCACGCGAATGGACGGTCGGGGCGCCGACGAAAAGGTCGCCCCGGAATGTGTTGTTCGTGTGAATGAACTGCACGCTGATGGAGCTCCACCTGTCCGCGAAGGTGTCAATGTCGATATCCGCCGGAAACTCCTCGGAACCGCCCGTGACCGGGCAGTAGAAGCGGAGGACGTGGTTATAGGCCGACCGGACCGCGATCTTGAGCGTCTGGTGGAAGTTCAGCGTCAGCGAGTCGGCGGACGAGTTCCCGAACATGAGGTCGCGGAATTGCCCGCTGAAATTGATTTCACAGGCCGCGTCGTCGTCTCCGGAATCGAAGTTGAAGACCGGGGCGGTCCCCTCCTCGGCGTCGATGTAGGCGGTGCCGCTGTTGTTGCCCTCGCAGATGGTGAAGGTCCGGATGGCGAGGTCGCGGTCGACGGTATAGGAACGGTCCGTCGGCGCGGCTTTCGTGTAGAACTCCGCGGTGTCGCCGGGATAGCGGGGAACCTGACGGGGGTTCTGGGTGTCGTGGGACCAAAGCTCGGGGTTGAACCACGAACCGGAGGTGATGGTGCCGGTCGACTTGTAGACGGTTGGCTCGGAGAGGTCCTGCGTGGTGAAACTCCCGGAAAGCGGGGAGAAATACTCATTTCCGCCGACAAGGACCGAATGGCGGAACGAATAGCCGACGTCGAGGGTAAGCCCCGTGACTTCCGTCGTGACGGTTCCGGCCGCCGTGACGGTCTGGTCGATGAAGCGGTCCCAGCCCTCCGAAGTCGCGCCCGCGTCTTCGCCTTCCTTGATATAGACGCGGAGCGTCACGCTTTCCGCTCCGCCGAGGGAGGGGACTTCCGCGGTCACGACGGCGGACGTGGCCTGAACGTCCGACGTGCCGGTGGTGACGACGCTCGGCGTCGTGGCAGCGTCGTTGAGTTTGACGGCCTGGACGGTCCATCCGGCCGCGTCGGAGCCGGAGGCGTGGAGGTAGAATCCCGCGGTGGAGGAACTCGGCGAGAACGTGAACTTCTTCGCGCCGGCGTTGACGGTGAAGAGGGGCCACACTGTCCCGGGATCGGCGTCGTCGAGGTCGCGGAGCGTCACCTTGCCGTTGAAGACGAGCGCGGTGTTGTGCTCGACGAACGCGAACGTGTCGCACGCGTCGTCCGCGCCGAGATCGACGATGAATTCCGAGGCGTTGTCCATCTGGGTGGACGTGCTGCGGAGCGTGAATTTTCCGTAGGGGCTTCCCGTGGCGAGCGTGCAGGGGTCGAGGACCATGCCGCTTCCGAGAACCAGCGGACCGGAGGGGTTGGAGAGGTTCCACCCCGTGTCGCAGTAGGTGGCGCAGATCTCGCCGCTTCCGGACGCGACGCGGGAGAGAGGCACGGACCCGCCCGGCTGCACGCGGAGGACTCCGTTCCGGTGGAAGTACAGGCGGTTGGAGGCGGCTCCGAGTTGGCCGTTGTCTCCAGAAACGTTAGCGTATCCGAGGAACACCCAGGGATTGCAGGTCTCCGTGTCGCTTCCGAGGTGGATGTCGCCGACGAAGTCGTTGCCGGGGTTCGTCAGGAAGACGGACATGTTCCAGGCGTCGGACCGTGTGCGGAAAGAGAGGTCGACGGGTGCCTCGGAGGATCCGCCGGTGAGTTTCGGGGCGATGAACCACCTCCCCCAGTTCCCGGTGCCGGTCATGTCGAAGACAAGCGGGGCTCCGAGGCGGAGGACCATGTTCTCGCACGGGAGGTCGTACGAGCCGAGGCGGAACATCTTCGAAGCGCCGCCGATCCGGACGGCGCTCTCGCCTTCCCGGGGGACGAGCTCGAGGACGGTCGGACTCTCGGGCGTGCCGAGCGCCTCCAGCACGATGCCCGTCTGGACGCGGCTGCCGTCGGCGACGAAGCCCCCGGCCTCGACGGCGATCTCGGAGATCGTCTTCGTTCCGGAGACCATTTGGACCGTGCTGGCGTTGGCCTGGATGGAAATCGTGTCGCCGGCGATGCCCGGCGCGACGCGCGAGGTCGCGGTCGGCATCCACGCTCCCGCGGCGTCCCAGTCGTTGGTTCCGCCGCTCCAGAGGAACGTGTCCGGCGCGTCCTGGGCGCGGAGCGCGCCCGCACCGGCCACAGCGACGCAGGACAAGACGAGCGGACGAAGAATGCGGAAACTGAACAGGGCGGAATCGTGCGACGGAAGATTCATGGCTTTTCCTTACTTACAACATTCCCAATAGCGATTGCGTTGGATTCTATGCGGTCTTGGACACACAAAGTCCGGGCGGACTTCGGAAAACATTCCGTACTCCGTAATATTTCCCTCAATCCTGCTTTATCTTATCGCATCTAATATCGCGTTGTCAAACGCAATAGGTTCGTCGAATGGTAGCCGCATTGCGTCAGAATAAAGGACACCAAGCGGGACCGGAGGCGAAAAACAGGCAAACCCCTTTCGTCAAATGCCGGACACCGGATATCATTACGCTGCCGATGCTCCGGTAGCGTCCTGGCGCGCGTCCCCTACACTTCCACGAAATACCCCTCCAGCATTCGCTTCCGGCGGGGCATGCGGATGAGGTCGAGATCGCGCACCGTCGCGTCGATGCCGAACCAGTCCTCGGGCGGCAGCGCCTCCGGGGACAGCGGATGGCGGAGGCCGAAGGCATCGACGAGCACCGCGTCGCGATGCGCCGGAGCGGCGTCGCCCGGCGTCCAGCCCAACCGCACGAACGCCTCGGCGGCGCCATGCTCGCGCGCCAGGCGGACGGCGAGTTCCCGCGCACGGAAGGCGCCGCAGACGTCCACCTTGTGCGGGTCCTTCCCGGCGATGGCCCCGCCGCCAATCGGAATCTCCGGACCGTAGAAGTCCACCGCGAGCTTCTTGCCCGAGAGGCCGTTGTCGCCCTCGGGCCCGCCCTGGACGAAGTCCCCGGCCCCGTTGAGGACGAAGCGGCCGGCGGGAAGTTCGCCGATGCCTGTGAGACCCTCCGCCTCCAGGCGGGCGAGCGCGCATTCGACCACCGGAGACACCGCCGCATGCTGCTCCAGCGAGGCGACGCCGCTCGCATGCTGGATGCTCACCGTGAGGCGCTCCCAGCGGAGGCGTCCGCCGGGGGCGTCGGAGAGCGAGACAAGCACCTTGAAGTCGGGGCCGAAGCGGTCCGCCTCGCCCGCCCGCCAGGCGACGAGGGCGCGGCCGATGGCGTTGGCGGCGAAATGCGCCGCGGGGAGATGGCGGGTCGCGGCGTTGGCGCAGGCATAGCCGGCGACGACGTTCTGGTCGTCGGACAGGGAGCGGATGGCCCGCTCTTCGTCGGAGAGCGGTTCGATGCAGACGTTCTGGATGACTTCGAGGTCCTCCGGCGCGGGACGCCAGGCGGGACCGTAGCCCGCCGCACGGTAGGCGGCGCGGGCGAGGTCCGCGAGCTCGGCGGCGGAGATGCAGGACGCGCCGCGCCCGCCGGCAATGCGGCCGTCGAGGAAGACGACATGGGTGTGGACCGCGCATTCCAGGCCGACGAGGGCGTCGGGGTCGCGGGCGACGATGGTTTCAACGCAGGACTCGACGATGGCGTCGGCGAGGCGGTCGGGATGTCCGGGGGAGACGAATTCGGCAATGTGCATGGGTCTGTTGAGAGTGGAGAGAGGAGAGTTGAGAGTGGAGTTGTGGAAAGAGGGAAGTGGAGCTAATCGAGGCGGAGGATGGGGGCGGCGAAGTCGCGGAGGTCGCGCAGGGGGTCGTACAAATGGCTCTCGGGCGTGTCGAGAATGCCGGCGACGCAACGGAGACGGGCGGCGCGGAAGGCGCGTTCCAGTCCGGCCTCGGGCTTTCCGGTGAAACCGTCGGTAATCACGACGATGGTGTGGGGACGCTGGCGCGGCGGAAGACCGAGCACATGGCGGAGGATGCAGTTGATGTCCGTTCCGCCGGTGCTGTGGAATGTCCGCGAACGGGGATTGGCTGTCGTGGCGGGCGCGACCACGGTTGAGAAGACATGCAAAAGGCAGAGTTTCCGCCGCACATACGGCTCAAGGATCTCCGCGAAGAGCGGGACCTTTGCCGCAACGGACCCCGAGACGTCCAGATAGACGAAGGCCCGGCGGTTGTCACGAAGAACGGTGCGGGGACAGGCCGTTTCATCGCGGTAGAGCAGGACGCTCCCCTGGAGGATTTCCCGAGCCTCGTGCGAACGGTCTCGCGGCGTCGGAAGAAACGTGGAGATGCCGGTGGGCAGAGGCTGCACGCCGCGGCGGCGCTGCTCTACGACGCCCGGCGTCGTGGCGTGGCGGAGAAGGCGTCGGACAGCACGGGCGATGGTCGCGGAGTGACGGACTTCGGCATTGAATTTCTGCTCCCGCTCGGCATGGCCGAGGTCGCGCCCGGCAAGCACCTTGTCCGGACTGGGCCACTTGGAGAGGATGTCGTGGAGAAGTTCGGCGAGTTCCGACGAGGTTTCGGGCGAATCCGCTTCTTCGGATTTTCCGCTTTTGCCATCCCCAGGATTCCCGTCCTTGCCCGCTCCTCCCTCCATGTCTCCGGAAGAGGACAGGTTGGACTTCCGCCCCTTGACGAGCGCTCCATGAGACCCCAGAAGGCGACCGAGGATGTCCTCGGCGAGCATCTCGCCGTCCAGGCCTGAGAGCGTTGTCTCAAGCGCGAGGTAGACGTCATGATAGGTCCCGGTGGCATCGCCGCCATAGAGGATTTTCAGCGCCTCGCGTGCCGCGGGGTGCGAATCCGGCGCAGGCGGACGGAGCAGGGCGTAGGGCATTTCGTCCGCGGGATAGCAGGAAGTGAGGAAGGAGGTGTATGCCTCGTCGGGGAAGCGCTGGCAGAGCATGGCGTTGATGACGGCGTCGAAGATGAGGTTCAGAAGCTTCGTACTGCGGGGGAAGAGCCGCGTATGGCCGAGCAGGACATGGTGGAGTTCGTGCATGACGAGCATGAAGAGGTGCTCGTCGCTCTGGCAGTGCTCCGCCAGAAAGTCCGGATTGAGCACCAGTTCGGGCGACTCCTTGCAGGTGACGCACGCGGTGGGGACGGAGCGGTCGAGCCGGACGCGGAAGATGGAGAGGAAGCGCTGCAGTTCGAACGACCGGGCGGGCAGGACGTTGAGAATGCGCAGGACGATGGCGGTTTCTTCGTCAGTCATGGAAGGTCTCCGTTGGAAAGGCCGAACAGGGGAAAAGGAAGCGCGGGGCGTAGTGCTCCACAAGGAGGCGGGGCGGCCGCAGGGGGATGTACAGGCCGCCGGAAATGCGGCCGAGGACGGCGACGGCCAGGGCCGGATCGTGGCAGAGTCCGCACCCTGCCGGCAACGGCGTGTCGTTGGGCAGAATCGGCACGGCGAAAAACCCGCGCGGCGCGAGACGGCCTGCGGCCGCGACGTCGTCCGCATGGGCGTCGGCCCAGGCACGGGCGTCGTCGGTGGAACTCCAGGGGAGCCCCGGCGCCGAAAGGGAGAACGCAAGGTGCTCCGCATCGGGCAGACGGATGTCCCAGCGGATGGTGCTCCGCGGAGGGACGGACATGTTGTGGTAGGCGTCTAGCATGCGGGAAGGGCGAAGAGAGTCCAAAGGCGCTCGAACTCGGCGGAGAGTTTCGCGGGCTCGTCGGGAGTGGCATAGCCGTCGGGGAGGAACGACTGGAGGAGGTTGGCATGGTGGAGGAGGAAGGTCGTGCGACCGGCCAGACGCGATGAAATCGCGGTGATCTGCGCGGCGACCGCGCGGCTGTGCGCGGCCTTGCCCATGTCGACCGCTTGCTCGTGCGCGGCGGGCTGGATGGCGGGCTGGATTTCCACGGAGAGGGTCTCCATGACGGAAGCGGGCAGGTCGTTCCGCGAGGAGATGGCCAGGAAGGTCGCGAGGGCGAGGGCGCGGCGCTTCGGTTCCGGCGCGGCGCCGATGCCTTCGCAGACGACCGCGGCAATCTGCGCCGGGGGAAGGTCGTCGCGGTGACGGGCCACGGCCTCCTCCAGGCGGCGAACGGGGTCCGGGATGCGGAGGAGGGCGGCCAGGGAGTCGTCGGCATGGGATTCCGCGGCGTCCCAGGCCTCCTTGCAGAGGACGACGATGCGCGTCTCGTCCAGCGGATGGCGGGCGCGGTCGGGAAGCGTGCACCGGAGCGCGGCGAGCGCGGAGGCGTAGGCGTCCGGCGTGGCGGATTCGCCGGTGTGGCGGGCGAGGACGATGCGCGCGGCGTGGACGGCGAGGGCGCAGCGCTGGAGCATGGTGGCGCGGCGGGTCGACACGTCGAAGCGGGCGCCATGGAGACGCGGAACGAGTTCCACGACGTACCGGGCGAAGCGACGCGCGTCGGTGGCGAGAAGGCCCGTGTAGACGGCCTTCGCCTCCTCCACGAGGCGCCCGATAGGGAGCGGAAACTCGTGGCGCCCCTGGAACTGGTCGGTCAGGATGGCGTTCTGGTCGGCCTCGGAGAGGTCCTCCCAGGTGGGCACCGGCACGATGAACGGGAAGCGGTCGGCGAGGGCGGCGTCAAGCGGCTCGGCGCCAAGGTAGGCGGGGTCGGAGGCGGCGAGGTCGTCATCGTCCGGCGGCGGGTTCATGGCGGCCCACCGGTAGCGGAGATGCTTCAGCGCGCGCCCCTGGACGCGGCACTCGTGGATGATGGGGAAGAGCTTGTTCTGGAGGTCCGGACGCGTACGGTTGATTTCGTCGATGAAAACGACGCCGGCCTCCCAGATGCTCTCGGGCGTGGTAATGAACTCGAGGGCGGTGCGATCTGCGTTGGGCATGGGAATGCCCACGAGGTCGTCGTAGTTGATGAGGCTGGCGTTGTAGCAGCGGAACGCGAGGCCGAGGGATTCGGCGAGGCGTTCAAGGACGAAGCTCTTGGCGCAGCCGTGCGGGCCGATGAGCAGGAGGGGCTCCTCCGAGAGGAGGGCGGCGAGAAGAACGGGCTCATGGCGTGTCCAGCCATAGAGACCAAGGGGTTCCGTGATGAGGGATTTTTTCATGGGTTGGTTCCTTTCTGGCAAGGACATGGCAGAGCCAACCCGAAATGAAAAAGCCCCTTCGCGGCAAGACGAAGAGGCAATTCCCTTGGTACCCTTTCCTGGCTTCAGGCCAGGCACATCCCGGATGTGGATCCGGAAACCACCGTTGAGTCACGGTTGGTGCGTCCGCTTTCGCGGCCGACTCTGGATGTCTTGCGATGAGACAGATTATAGCACACCCGGACGGGTTTGCAAAGAGGCGATTTGAACACACGAATCCCGCTTTTTTGTAGAGCGAGAGTTTGTGTTGTTGGATATGTGCGCTCCAAGGCGTTGTTCTGCGCCTGGCCAAGCCCTAGGCGGAACTGTCTCGGATCTGCCCAGGCGCGCTTTTCGGGCGGCCGGAAATGTACCGGACCATGCATCTTATGAGGGCCTCGTTTCCCGCATGGAACAGGTCGATTTTCTCGGCGTGGAAAAAAGTCCGGCGCCGTTCTGACCGTCCCGAAAGGCTTGCCGCGCAACAACAACCTTCATCTCGCTTCTCAAAAGCGGGATAAGTGTGGATTGGTCCCGCAGTTCTCCCGGCGGAAGATGTGTGCTATACTCCGCCTCATGAAGCCCAAGCCAAAACCAGAGACTCTTCGCGCTCTTTTGGCCGTCGTCATCTTGCTATTCCTTCATTCCTCGGTATGGGTGTACAGCAAAAACGGCGGCGGCCGAATGGCGACGATCGGTTTTTCGCCTCCGGCAAGCATGGTCCTCGGTCAGTTCGACGCCTCTCAGACAGGTTCGGTCATATTGTCCAACGGATGGATTGTCGCCGTGACCACGCCGCAAGGCTTCTGCTCTTTGGTTCCGGCTCCATACCAAGACGGACGGATTCCGCCGATTCATGAAACCGGAAACGTTCCCGGCTTTCGTTTTTCAGACGCTGTCACATCGTCTGTCCCTTTCGCGGTATCCGGGGCCGGGAATGTTTCTACCGTCCTTTTGGCCGTCACGGCGGACTCTCCGGAAAGTTTTTCGACGCTTCTTTGTTCGTCGTCCTCGGCCCGCTTGGCGGAAGGGGACAGTATCGGATTCCCAATTTATGACGACGGTTCCGCGGATCTGACTACTCGGATTCTGGGAGGATCGCCGTCGACGTCCTCCGGAAGACATATCGTGCGTTGCGATTTCGCCTCTCCGCTTCCGGCCGGTGAGCTTATGCTGGGGAACGTCCCGGTGCTGAAAAACGCGTGGGGACGGGAATGGCGTGGTCTGATACACGAAGCCGTTCTTATTGGGCCGGGCGGAAACGAGGCCGTAATCTCCGTGGCCGCCTCGCTGCTTGCCGCGACATGGCGCGTGCCCGGAATCCCGCGCGTCACGGCCGCGCAAATCATGGCGGCGAAGGACGCCGGACTCGCCGACCCGCATGGATTTTTGAAGACGATCATGATGTTGAAATGAGACCTCTATGAACCAGAAAGCATTCCTCGCGCTTCTTCTTCCGGTGGCCTGCTGCGCCGTCGTCCCCGCGTGGCGGCAGGGCGTGGACAACACGGACACGGACGGGGACGGCGTCGCGGACGATTTCGAGAAGTGGACCGGGCACGACATGCACGACCCCTCGGACGCGGGTTCCGACCGCGACGGGGACGGTCTCACGCTGCTGCAGGAGTGGACGGCCGGGACCGACCCCGCGACGGCCGACACGGACGGGGACGGCATCCCGGACAAGTGGGAGGTCGGGCACATGCCGCCGTGCGACCCCTTCCGGAACGACGCCACGACCGACTCCGACGGCGACGGCCTCTCCCTCTGGCACGAGTGGTACTTCGGGTGCGACCCGACGGACACGGACACCAACGGGAACGGCATCCCCGACGGCGAGGAGTTCGAGCTCGGCGGAGATCCCGCGGCGGAGGCGGAGACCTTCGAGGAGCAGGGCGCGGTCGCGTTCACGGTCGGCCTGTCGGGGGGCGCCCGGAACCGGGCCGTCCTGCATATCGGCCCGGTCGTCCACCGGCGCGGCCCGCCGCGCCGCTACTGCGTCCCGGCGCGCGACCACGACATCGTGGTCGAGGACTCCCGGCCGGACGACCCGACCGTCTGCACCGGCGAGGTCGTCTTCGTCTCGCTCGAGAACGGCGCGACCGTCTCGATGGAGACCAACGTGTTCGTCCTTCCGCTCGCCGGGCCCCAGCCGGGGACGCGGGGCGGAGTGGGAGAGACCGGGGACGCGGCGGGGGCGGAGGGGAGCCCGTCCCGGGCGCGGCCTGTCGGGGGGAGGGTGAGGAACATGGGGAAGGTCCGGGCGAACGGAATCATCCTGTCGGCGACCCCGACCTGCCTGTGCGGGAGTCCGGAGACCGTGACGGTCTATGCCGATGCGTTTCCCCAGAAGGCGAACTTGAGAAAGGATTTTCCGGAGTGGAGCGTCGCGGGCGGAACGCTCACGGACGATTTCGACGGGGACTGGTTTTGCAGGGCGGTTCCGGACGCCGGCGCGGCCTCCATGACGATTGTCTGCGACTTGAACGGCACGACGAACGTCGTCATGTTGGTCGATCATGGACATGCGGAGCCGGAGATAGGCGGCGTCATCCGCTGCGTCGAGACGGGCGGAACGGAGTATACCCTTGTCCCCGGCGGCGTCGCGACGAACTTCGCCCTGTCGTTGTCCGGAAATGTCGACACGGGGAAAGGTGTCGCGTGGAAGTTCGTGCGGGGAACCGACACCGCGCACATCCGTTTCGGAGAACCCGCGACAGGAACGAATGTCGCGGTTTCCGTCGACGAGCGCTTCGCGACGAGCGCTGTGATCGAGGCCGAGGCCTATCCGCCCTCAAACCAGATCACCGCGCAGAAGAAACGGAACAGAGAGCCCCGGAAAATCAAACCGCGGACAATGGTCCGTCCGCTCCGCGTCGAGGCGGCCCCCATCACCGTCGAAGGCGCGCCTTTGGGATTTGTCAGGAATCCCGCCGGAGCGGAGAAGCGCTCCCGGCGCGTTTTTTGCGTCCAGACAAGTCCCGACGGGTTCATCGGGCTCGATTCCGATGAACGGATCAGCCTCTGGAACATCACGACCTGGACCTCGGCGGCCGGGAAATGGACGATCGACGACCCCGTCGGGCTGCAGATCGCGCCGGTCGCCTCGGTCTCCGGCGACGACATCCTCCAGGCGAACATCCACAACTATGTCGGGCCCCCGCCGCAGTTCCGCACCCGGATCTACGAGACGGAGTCGGTCGTCCCGGTGCACTGCCTGATCGTGTGCGACGCGGACGGGACGCCCGCGATGAGCGCGGCGGAGGTCACGAACCTCCTGGACGGAGCGAACGCGATCTTCTCCCAGGCGGCGATGCGGTTCGTCCCCGCGGACGTCGCCACCACGAACAGCGCGGCGCTCTACACGCTGTCGGACGCCGACGAGGTCGAGCGGCTCAAGTCGCTCCTTCCGTCGACCGGGAGCGGGGTGAAGCTTTTCGTCGTCGGCTCGTACGCGGGCGGTACGTCCGCCGAGGCGGGCACCGACTCCCGGGGCGTCGTCGTCAAGACCGGCTGCACGCCCGTCATGCTCGCGCACGAGTTCGGACACGCCTGCGGACTGTTGGACATCTATGTCGGCTATGCGGACGTGAGCCTTCCCCCCGGCACGCTCGCCTCGCCGGAGACGCTTCCTCTCGACCATGGGAACGGGTGTCCTGAGAGCTATTACTC
>JAZUKQ010000171.1:0-4032 GCA_045643325.1 Kiritimatiellia bacterium
GAAGCGCACCATCCGCGTCAAGCGCCCCGGAGCCCCTTCCATCACGCCCACGGCCCCCGCGCCCGCCGCCGACAGCGCCCCCGCCGAGTCCTCGACGCCCGACTTCGTCACCGATGTTCCGCCGCCCGCGTTCCAGCAGATGTCCACCGGTCCCGCGGAATCCGTCAGCGTCGCGTTCCCGCTCTTCGGCATCTTCGCCCTCATCGCGCTCGGCGTCGCCCTGTATTTCATGTACTCGGGCGATGCCAATCTCTTCAACCCCGGCGCGTGGCCTCTGCCCCGCTAGCCGTCCGGTTGTCGAGCGATATCGGGCCGCCCTCTTTTCTGGGCGGCCTTTTTTGTCTTGCGGCGTCTCCCGACCGTTTCCCGTCCGGCGATTTTGCCGCCCACCGACCTGATCTTCGTGCCCGGCGGTCCGAATCCCGCCGCGCGTCCGTCATGAAAGCCGTATCTCCCCTCGCCCTTCTTCCGCTCCTTCTCGCGGTCTCCTGCCGGTCCCCGATCTGCCCCCATTGCGGAAAGGACATCCGGAAAAAGCCTGTCGTCCCCGTCGAGTCGCGCTATCTTCCCGCCCAGCGCGTCTCGGGAACTCTCGCCTGCCTCGACCGCCGGCCGCCCCACCCCCTCGCCGTCGCCACCGTCCGCCTCGTCGACTACTCCGTCTCCCCGTCCAGCCCGTCGTACATCGTCGCCTCCGTCACGGTCTCTCCCCTTTCCGTGTTCCCCGCCGCGTTCTCCATGGACCTCCCCGCCGACACCCTCGAGCGCCGCCACGTCTATGGACTCTCGGCCGACATCTCCGTCGAGGGAGACGTCCTGTTCCGGACCGACACCAAGTATCAGGTCCTCACCTACGGACGCGGCTCCTCGGCCGATCTCGTCCTCATCCGCGTTTCGCAACAGAAAGACACACCATGAAGACCGTTGTCCATTCCGTTGATTTCTGTGTCGTCGGCGGAGGCCTCGCGGGCCTCATCGCCGCGGTCTCCGCCGCCCGCCACGGCGCGCGCGTCGCCCTGGTCCAGGACCGCCCCGTCCTCGGAGGGAACTCCTCCAGCGAGATCCGCATGCACGTCTGCGGCGCCCACGGCCCCAACCGCCGCGAAACAGGCCTTATCGAAGAACTGCTGCTCGACAACTTCCGCTACAACACCCGCCCGACCGCCTCCGGCTGGGACGCCGTCCTCTACGGGAAGGCCCAATACCAGCCCGGCCTCGAGCTCGTCCTCAACGCCTCCGTCTGCGACGTCCGGATGGACGGCGGCCGCCTCGCCTCCGTCACCGCCTGGCAGACGACCACCGAGCAATGGCACCGCGTCGAGGCGCCGCTCTTCGCCGACTGCTCCGGCGACGCCGTCCTCGCCCCGCTCACCGGCGCCGACTGCCGCATGGGCCGCGAGGGCCGCGCGGAATACGGCGAATCCATCGAGGGCGTCGTCCCCGACACCCATACGATGGGCATGTCCTGTCTCTTCCAGGCCAGGGAGTATCCCGAACCCCAGCCCTTCACGCCCTTCCCCTGGGCGCACCTCTACACGAAACCCGAGGACCTCCGCGGACGCGGCCTCAATCTCTACGGGACCAACTTCTGGTGGATGGAGCTCGGGGGGCTGATGGACTCCATCTCCGACACCGAGGTCTGCCGCGAGGACCTTCTCCGCATCGCCTACGGCGTCTGGAACTATATCAAGAACTACGCCCCCGACAAGGAGAAGTACGCCAACTTCGCCCTCGACTGGGTCGGATTCCTCCCCGGAAAGCGCGAGTCCCGGCGCTATCTGGGCGATGTCGTCCTCACCCAAAACGATGTCGCCGCCGGAGGTCCCTTCGAGGATGTCGTGGCCTATGGCGGCTGGTCGATGGACAACCACTTCCCCGGCGGCTTCTACAGCACCGACAACCGCGTGGGCACCGTCTTCAACCAGGCCCCCTCCCCCTACGGCATTCCCTACCGCTCGCTCTATTCCCGCAACATCGGAAACCTCTTCTGCGCCGGCCGCTGCCACAGCGCGACCCACGCCGCGATGAGCTCCACCCGCGTCATGGCCACCTGCTCGCTCATGGGGCAGGCCGTCGGCACCGCCGCCGCCATCGCCGTCCGCGAGAAGACCTCGCCGCGCGGCGTCTACGAACGGCACCTCGCCGAGCTCCAGGCCACGCTGCAGGACGACGACTCCTGGCTCCCCGGCCGCCTCCGCGCCGTCTCCGCCCTCTGCCGCGCCGGAGCCGCCTCCCTCGCCTCCCCGGCCGGCGACGCCGAGGCCCTCCGCGACGGCATGGACCGCGCCTACGACGACGGCCCCCATGCCTGGACCGCCCCGCTCGGAACGCCCGCCGAGTACCGCTTCTCCGCCCCCGCGGCCCTCTCCGAGGCGCGCCTCGTCTTCGACAGCGATCTCGACCGCGTCGACCCCAGCCGCCTCAAAGGCCAGACCCGCTTCCTCAACCTCCGCTACTACACCGGCCTCAAGGACACCCCCTTCGCCCCGCCCGCCACGCTCGTCCGCGACTTCCGGATCGAAGGGCTCGGCCCCGACGGAGCCTGGCGTCCCCTCGCCGCCGTCAAAGACAACTTCCAGCGGCTCGTCCGCGTTCCCCTCGCCGGTGCCTGGGCCGGCGTCCGCCTCGTCGCCGAGTCCACCTGGGGGGTCCCCGTCCCAAATGTCTTCGCCTTCGAGGTCAAATAGTCCCGTCCGCGCTCCCCGCCGATTCCGTCCCGTTTCCTCCAGCCCGTTCTCCCAGAGACGCCGCGCCCTGTCCCGGTCGCCGGGAACCGCCGCCCACGCCATACCATGTATCTCAAGTCCATCGAAATCATCGGCTTCAAAAGCTTCGCCCAGCGGACCCGGCTCGTCTTCGAGCCCGGCATCACCGCCGTCGTCGGCCCCAACGGATGCGGCAAGAGCAACATCTCGGACGCCATCCGCTGGGTTCTCGGCGAACAGCGCCCCACCGCCCTCCGCGGCGGCGCGATGACCGATGTCATCTTCAACGGCACCGAGGGCCGCAAACCGCTCGGCATGGCCGAGGTCTCCATCGTCTTCGCCGACTGCGAGTCCGCGCTCGGCACCGAGTTTAACGAGGTCACCGTCTCCCGCCGCGTCTTCCGCACCGGCGAGGGCCAGTACTTCCTCAACAAAAAACCGTGCCGCCTCCGCGATGTGCAGCGGCTCTTCATGGACACCGGCGTCGGCACGTCGTCCTACAGCGTCATGGCCCAGGGCCAGATCGACGCCATCCTCTCCTCGAAGCCCGAGGACCGGCGCGCCGTCTTCGAGGAGGCCTCCGGCATCACCCGCTTCAAGGCCGACCGCAAGGAGGCCCTCCGCAAACTCGAACAGACCGACGCAAACCTCGTCCGCGTCTCCGACGTCATCCGCGAGATCAAGCGCAATATCGGCTCGCTCCAGCGCCAGGCCGGCAAGGCCCGCCGATACAAGGAATATCAGGCGGAGCTCCGCTCGCTCGACGTCTTTGTCACCGTCCGCCGCGTCCGCGAGCTCGACGCCCGCCTCGCCGCCCTCACGGACGCCGACGCCGCCCTCGCCGCCGAGGCCGACGGCTTCGGCGAGAAACTCTCCGCGCAGGACGCCGCCGAGGCCGCCGAACGCGCGGCCATCGACGAGCTCGACGCCCGCATCACCGCCGCCTCCCAGCAGGCCGCGACCATCCAGGCGCGCCTCGCCGCCCTCCGCGACACCCTCGCCACCAACGAGCGCCGCGTCGCCGAATACCGCGCGTGGGCCGAGCGCGACCGCGCCGAGATCGCCGGAAACCGCGCCCTCCACACCACGCAGGAGGCCGCGCTGGCCCAGCTCGCGGAACAGCTCGAAACGGTCGGGAAGGACCTCGGCGAGGCGGCCGCCTCGCTCGAGGCCGCCCGCGCCGACTACGAGACGAAACGCGCCGCGGCCGACGCCGCCAGGGCCTCCCTCGCCGCCGCCCGGACCCAGGCCCTCGACGCCGAACGCCAGTCCGCCCGCGCCCAGGCGGAACTCGCCGCCGCCGAGGCGGCCGACCGCGACGCCGCGC
>JAZUKQ010000172.1:0-6634 GCA_045643325.1 Kiritimatiellia bacterium
CTCGCCCCGCCCGCGTACATCATCGGCGCGGGTCTCCGCGTCTGGGGCCCCGTCCTCTCCGCCGGGCGCTTCTCGGGCGCGACCCACGGCGCCTGCATCGGCCACGTCTCCCCCGAGGCGGCCGAGGGCGGCATGATCGGACTCCTCGAGGACGGCGACACGATCGACATCGACATTCCCGCCCGGAGCCTCTCCGCGCGCCTCGACGACGCCACGCTCGCCGCCCGCCGCGCCGCCCTCAAGCCCTGGTCGCCGCGCATCGACACCGGCTGGCTCCGCCGCTACGCCCTCCTCGTCGGCAACGCCTCCTCCGGCGCGACGCTGAAGGCCTAGGAAGCGAAGGGGTCCGGCGGCCGGAAGAGGTCCGTCCCCTCCGCCCCCGGGCCGTTCCGCCCCGTTGGAGTTTCCTCCCCACGATGAATTCCGCCATCGTTCCCGTCCCCCCCTTCGAATCCGACTGCTACGACCAGCGCGTCCGACACGCGCAGATTCTCGAAATCAAGGACGCCGTCGACCCGGAGGTCGTCCTGATCGGCGACTCCATTACCCATTTCTGGGGCGGAGAACCCGTCACGCCGGGCGCCCCGCGCAACGGACTCGACTCGTTCGCCGCGACGTTCGCCGGGCTCCGCGTCCTCAATCTCGGCTACGGTTTCGACCGCACGCAGAATGTCCTTTGGCGCCTCGCCGACGGAGAGCTCGACAACCTCCGCCCCCGCGTCGCCGTCGTGAACATCGGGACCAACAACCTCTTCGACTCCGCGCGGTTCCGCGCCAACACCCCGGCCGAGACGCTCGAGGGCGTCGAGGCCGTCTGCTCCGACATCGAGCGCCGCTGCCCCGGCGTGCGGATCGTCCTCATGCACGTCTTCCCGCGCGGCCGGATGCCCGACGACTTCCACCGGGCCCCCGTCGCCGCGCTCAACGCCCTCCTCGCCCCGATGGCCGACCGCCACGGCTGGACCCGTCTCGACATCGGCCCCGGACTCCTCGCGCCCGACGGAGAATTTCCTCCGGACATGGCCTCCGACGGAACCCATCCGACCGCCAAAGGCTACGCCGTCTGGGGCAAGGCGCTGAAACCCTGTCTCTAGCCGCGCCTCCGCGCGCGGTCTGTACCGCGCCATGGCCCCCCCCCTTTTTTTGATCAACCGAAAACAGCTATGAAAATCACCTCATCGATTGTCTCTCTTCTCGCCGTCGCGGCGGGCGCTTCCGCGGCGGATGTCTCCTTCGACGCCGGCGCGGACTTCCGGATCCGGCAGGAAATCGCCGAGGACATCCCCGGACTTCCCGGCAATCCCGCCGCCATGATGTCCAAGGAGAAGAAGGACGCCCTCAACCACCTCCGCTTCCGTCCGCGCGCCTGGGCCCGCATGGACGCCGGCCAGTTCGGCCTGTTCCTCCGCTTCGCCGAGGAGTTCCGCGAGCACGTCGTCGACAACGGCGTCCCCTGGAAAAACCGCGGCTACGCCTTCCCCGACGAGCTCGTCCTCGACAATCTCTACTTCGAGGGCCGCGGTCTTTGGGACGACACCTTCGACTTCCGCATCGGCCGCCAGGACCTCTTCAACGGACGCGGCTCCGTGTTGGGCCTCGACCGCCTCGTGCTCGACGGCGCCCCGTACGTCGGCTCGCGCAGCTGCTACGCGGACATGGCGCGCTTCACGCTCCGCCCCACCGAGGCGGACAGCATCGACCTCTTCGCGCTCTACGACGCGGGCCACAACCATTTCCGCTGGGGGAACGACAACTCCGACGAGCGCCCGATGAACGCCGTCCACCCCGCCGATTCCGACGGCATGGATGAGTGGGGCGGCGGCGTCGTCTGGTACAGCAAGAGCGACACCCTCCCCTTCCGCCTCTACGCCGTCGAGAAGAGCACCACCGCATACGACCGTTTCGACGGCGTCCGGATGGGCGAGAAGGATGTGCTCGCCTACGGCGCCTGGACGCGGCCGCGCCTCTCCGAGACGCTCTTTCTCGAGTTCGAGGCCGCCGGCGAGACCGGGCACCGGGACGGAGAGGGCAACCTCGAGGCCTGGATGGGATACGCCGCGTTCGAATGGCGCGGAGACGCCGTCCCCGGACTCTCCGGCGCCCGCCTGTCCGCCTACTACCTGAGCCCCGACTGGGATCCGATGTGGGCGCGCTCCCCCAATGACTCCGAGATGTTCCAGTATGGCACGCTCGAAGGCCTCGGCTACTGGAACAACCTGCTCTACACGCGCCTCACGCTGAGCTCGGAGTTCGGTCCCCGCCACTCGGCCTTCGTCTACGCCGGCCCGATGTGGGCGGCCGAGAACGACCACGCCGGACGCGCCGACGCCGAGGGCGGCTCGTCGTACAAGGGCTTCCTCTCCGCCGTGCGCTACGATTTCCCGCTTCTGCGCGCGAAGAAGGACGCCTCCGGCCTCGACCGCCTCGACCTCTCTGGACACGTGATGGCGGAACTGTTCAACCCCGGCGACTACTACGAGTCCTCCCATCCCGCCTGGTTCTTCCGATGGGAGACCGTCCTTAAATTCTAGACCTCCGCCCCGCCGCCTGCGCCCCCGCAGGCGCCTCCCTCCGAGGGAGGTGGCGCGGAGCGCCGGTGGGTGTTGCCTCCCCGCCGCCGGGAAACTCCCCCAGCCGCTGAAGCGGCAGCCCCCTCGAAGGGGGCCGGAGCAAGCTCCGCCGCCTGCGCCCCTGCAGAGCCTTTGCCGCGCACTGTGCCGCATAGCCCAAGACTCTCGCAGAGGCGTCGTCATTCCGACTTCGCATCGGTCGGGCGTTGCCCGCCCCCCGCCGCGCGGGGGGTGGCGGCAACGCCGCCGGGGGGGGTACACCGTGCGGAGGATGAGCCGTCGTGCACACTCGCGCACTTGCACACTCGCACACACCTTGCAACGGTGCAGCATCTTTGCGGCGCACGGTGTACACCCCCATCCGCTGAAGCGGCAGCCCCCTCGAAGGGGGCCGGAGCAAACTCCGCCTCAGCCCGCCGCAGGCGCCTCCCTCGAGGGAGGTGGCGCGGAGCGCCGGAGGGTGTTGTCTCCCCGCCGCCGGGAAACACCCCCAGCCGCCTGCGCCGGCAGCCCCCTCGCGGCCCTTGGGCTGTCCGCCCTCCGTCTATGGCGGTACGGCGTAGAACGCCACCCCTTCATAGGTCCACGTCGGATTGTATCCGATGGCCGTCGCCTCGGAGACGTTGGCGGTATAGTAATGGGTCTGCAGCGAGTTGGACCAGAACCGGTACACCGGAGTCAGTCCGGAATAGTACTTCGGATAGACGTAGTACGCGATTCCCTCGTATCCCCACACGCCCCCTCTGATGAGCGAATTTCTCTCGGAATCGCTCGACGTATAGAAATGTGAATTCAACGAACCCGACCAAAACCGGTATAGCGGCGTCGATCCGCTCAGCGGCACGATCGGCGCGTAGAAGGCGATGCCCGCGTAGACCCACTCGCCTCCCGCCGAGGCGAGCGCTGTCTTCTCCGCCTCGTGGATGGTATAGAAATAGCGCCCCGTCCGGGAATTATAGAAAAGATGGACCGGCATGATGCCCGTGGCGACCGCGTAGAAGGCGGTCCCCTCGTAGGACCAGACCGTAGGATACCTTCTTCGGACATCGTCGCGTTCCGACTCTGACGCCGTATAGAAATGAGACTGCGACCAGTCCGACCAAAACCGGTATATCGGGGAAAAACCCGATTTAGGAGCCGTTGATACGTAGCACGAGACTCGCTCGAACTTCCAATCGCCCACTTTCCCGGCACAGAGAAGATTTTTCTCATACTCGCTCGCCGTATAGAAGTGTCCGCCGAGCGAGTCCGACCAGAACCGGTACAGCGGGCTCAGTCCGTACTGGAATCTGTCGTAGACATAATAGGCGACCCGTTCATAGGCCCAGACAGCGCTGGTCGCGATCAGATAATTTTTCTCGTCCTCGCTGACCGTGAAGAAATGGTGGTTGTTCCCCGCGCGGTAGAACCGGTACAGCGGTTTCGGATTGACGATCTGCAGGCCGTTCAGGTCTTTCGTGACGCGCGTCCCGTTCTTCATCGTGTAGGAGACCACGCTGCCCGACAGGGTGACGTCCGAAAGCTCGATGTACGATCCGCCGTAGTACCTAGGCCAGCACGCGCCGTCCAACGGCATCGCGTATCCTCCGACGATGACGTACGCCCCGACGATCGACGCGTCGCACCAGCAATAGTAGAAGTCGTTCCACGAGTTGTACGTCCGGCTCGCGGCCACATGGTGCGCCGCGAAGAAGATGGGGGTCGCGGTCCACGGATAGCGGGAGATGGGCCACCCGCAGGAGTATACGACGCCGTAGGCGGGATCCATGTAGTCCTTGCAGAGGTTGCTGAGAATCATCCGCTTTCCCTGAGCGGGCGAATAGAAATACAAGTCGCGGTTGTTGACGTACGCCGCGCCGTCCCGGTATCCCGAGCCGTAGATCGTCCCGGGACGCGTCCAGATGACGCCGTCCGCGTGGTCGTACTTGACGAACACCTCGTATTGGTACGGTCCCGAGACGCACTCGTCGATCAGGACGCGGCCGCCGTTCGCCGTATAGTACAGACGGTGGGTCTCTTTGGCCGTGCCCCGGTACAGGACCTCCTCGCTCACCCGCGTGGCATAGCTCGGATAGTATGTCGGGGTATACGCGGACGACGAGCGGGACGCGGACGACGGCTTCTCCGCCGTTTTCTCGACGGCCTCCTCCCAGAATTCCGGAACAAAATCCTCGAATTCCACCTCGTCCGCGAGCTCGGCCTGACGCTCTTCCTCGAGCTCCATCTCCTCCCACCAATAGAGAGGCTCCGCCGCGTCCGATGCGGCGAAAAGCTCCCCCGCCACGCACAAGAAAACCGCGGTTGCGGCAAAAACCCTTTTCATGGCATGACTTTCGATGCGAAGTGAGTGTACCATTTCAGCGGATTATATACAAGCGTCAATTCTCCGCATGGCATCCGCATTGCGTCAAAATAAAGGACACCAAGCGGGACCGGAGGCGAAAAACAGGCAAGGCCCTTTCGTCAAATACCGGACACCGTGTATCATGGAGCGATGAATACTATGAGCAGAACAGCAACGCATGAATACATCCTGCGCCAGCAGGAGGACGATCTCGGAGAATCCGAAAACGAAAACGGCCGAGTGCCGGACGAAGTGTGCCGCGTCTCCGGCCTGAGAGCCAATCCTTGAACAGGCTTCTCCGGAGAGAACGCGCATCCAGAACACTCTTCCGAGAAGCCAGGTCCTCCCCCTTTCGCAGCGGTTGCACACGCGTGCCCCCCCCAAAAAAACGACATGCTGCGATGCTCGGCGGGGGATATGCCGGGCAAACGAAGACTCCGGAACGAGACGCGTCCGAAACCGGCGGGGCATTTGCCGCGTCAGACAGAGTATCTGCTTGCCGAGCGGTCAACGAAGATTTTCCGTCCGGATGTCGGAATCAGAGGGAGAAACGCCGTCTGATTTTCTGGCACGCCTTCGCCATGCAAACCTTGACACCTTTCTCGCGAAGCGCACTCCCCCCCCTTACAGCCAAAGAAATCATCCTGTCCAGCTTTTCGCCCGCCTTCCAGAACCGGTACCGCAACCCCGTCTCGGCCGCCTGCTTGAGCATGAGCAGGTTTTGGACATCCAGCTGGGAATCGACCGTGCGGTCGCGAAGCAGGCGTACCACGGCGTCGACATGCTCACGATACAGCGCTTTGTGCTTTTCGTAGATCCGCGCGTACGCCTCCTTGATCGCCTCGGACGACGCCATGAACGACTTGCTCCGCGAGGAAGCCTTCTGCCGATAGTGGAAAAGCACTTCGGGAAGATGCACGACGCGCCTTCCCCGCTCAAGAACCGAAAGCCAGAAATCATAGTCCTCTAATCCGTGCTTGAATGCTGGATCGTAGCCGCCGGCCCTCTTCCAGTCCGCTTTTCTGAACAGCGCGGAGGCAAAAATCACGTTCTCGAACAACTCATGATCCAACGAATACTCGGGAAGGTTCCATGGTCCCGACTCGACCCCGAAAAGATCCGCGTGACAATATACGATTCCGACGGAAGGATCTTCCCGAAACACAGAGACAGCCTTCTCAAGATATTCCGGCTCGATGATGTCGTCCGCGTCCAACGGAAAGAGGAACTCCCCGCGAGCGACCTGCATGGCGACATTCCTCGCGCCGGACGGTCCGAGATTCGGGGTATGGATAATGCGGATGTCCTTCCGTTCCGCCTCAAGCCGCGCGATCGTCCGCAGCGTCGCCTCGTCGGTCGACCCGTCGTCTATGACGAAGTGCTCGACGTGACGGTACCGTTGCCCGTCCACCGAGCGGACGCAGTCCTCCAGGTACGCCCCGTCGTTGTAGCACGGGGTGATGACACTCACCAATCCGTCGGTGGTTTCCTCCTCCGACTCCGGTCCGCGACCGTCGACGAATCCCAAATCCGCGAGAGCGCGGGAAAACGCCTCCCGCCACGGAGACGGACGTTTTCCAAGTTCCTCCGCCGTTTTCCAAAGACGCCGCTTCCGCTCCTCCTCATGGTCGAGCCAATACCGGACACGCTCCACCAGCGCCCCGGCGTCCCCGATGTCCACGAAATCGACGATTCCTTCCAGCATTTCGTCCAGCTCGGG
>JAZUKQ010000173.1:0-6394 GCA_045643325.1 Kiritimatiellia bacterium
GGCGACGGCGCCGGAGGAGATTCCCGAGCGCAGGCCCTCGGGACGCCTCGTCGGCTACTCGCGCGTCCTCGCGGCGCGGATGGGCGGGCGCGACGCCGTCATCGGCTTCAAGCCGTTCTCCGACGGCGAACGGCGTCCGCAGTCCTACGCGACGCCGGCGGGCGGCGCGTCCGACTTCGAGTTCTGCGGGGAAATCCCCGGCGCGACGGTCGCCTTCGCGGTCGATGCCGACGGCAAGGGGTACCGCGCGGAAATCTCGGTCCCGGAGGAGTTCCTCGAACTGGACTTCGGCAAGCCGGTGTACTATGATGCGGAGACGCTTCTCTCCGGCGAAGGCGGCCGCGGCATGCAGACGCTGGAAAAGGCGTATCTGAACAACCCAGACTCCTCGTCCGTGCTGATGACGGACGACGTCCCGACCGAGGCGCGCCTGCATCCGGCCGGGTGGAAGAGACTCGAGTGACGGGCGTAAGGCAGGGGACGGGAGACGCGTCTCACGCCTCACGTCCTTTCACCTTCTGTTTCGCGTCTTCCGTCCCATTCCAACCATGTTTTTCCTGAAACACCTTCTCCTCCCCCTCTTCGCCATGGCCGCCACCGCATCCGCCGCCCCCCCGTCCTTCGCCGAATTCGACCGCCGAGCCCGCGAGGGGGAAACGCTTTCCGTCGTCTTTTTCGGCGGCTCGCTCACCTGGAGCGCGAACGCGACCGAGCCGAACGTCACCGGCTTCCGAGGCCAGATGGCGAAGTACTTCCGCGAGAAGTACCCGAAGGCCCGTTTCACGTTCACCGACGCGGCCATCGGCGGAACAGGGTCCGCGCTGGGCATGTTCCGGCTCGAGCGCGACGTGCTCAAGTACCATCCCGACCTCGTGTTCCTCGACTTCATCTGCAACGATGGCGGGGAGAACCGGGACATCCTGGGCACCTGCTGCTACGAATACCTTCTCCGGGAGATGATTTCGCGCGGCATCCCCGTGGAGCAGATGTTCTTCACCTTCAAGTTCTGGGCCGAGCACGGCGCGCCCTACGACGCCCCGGACTGCCATCCGCGGCTCATCGACTACCGGCGTCTCGCGGAGGAATACGGCACGGCCGTCGGCGACGTGTACGTGGACGGCCTCATCCCGGCCATTGATTCCGGCGAAATCGACCCGGACCGCGCCAAGGCGATCGGGAAGGTGTGGCCCATCGACGGCGGGCATCCGGACGACATCGGCTACTTCTACTTCGCCAAGGCCGGCATCGCGGGCTACGAGCGCGCGGTGGCGGAGGGCCGGCTCTGCCGCGTTCCGGAGAAGCCGGTGTTCGGCACGGCCAGGGACGTCCGGCGGATGAATCCGGCGCTGGACGGGACGCTGCCGGAAGGATGGACGCGGTCGCTCACCTACCGCACTTCATCGTGGTACGACGGCCTCTCGTCGCGCTGGATGGAGGACGTGGCCGCGTTTTCGGGGGCCGAGGCGTCGCCGCTGACCCTCCGGGCGCGCGGGAATTTCATCGGGGTTTTCGGCGAGGGCGACGACGACGCCCTGCCCTTCCGCATCACGGCGGACGGCCGGGAGGTCTTCTCCGGCACGGCGGCGACCGGCTTCGGGCGTCTCTTCATCTGGCGTTTCGCGGCATTGTCGGAACAGTTGGAGGACAACGGCGCCGAGCATGCGTTCGCCATCCATCCCCAGCCGAACGGGAACGGCAGATCCATGCTGCGCATCGGGTCGGTCTGCACGGCGACCCTTGTGCCCAACGCCCCCGCCGTCACGGAAGGCGGCGGCGCCGAAGCGCTTGAAGAGCTCGACCACGCGCGGGGGAAAACCCTCTAGCGAACAAGCGTGCAGCAAAACTTTGTCCCCGGACTGCCGCAGGGCCATCGTCTCGTCGGAACGGAGCCTGGACGGGAAGCTGTTTGTCGAGTTCCTCTCGTTGGTCATCCTCTCCTACATCAAGAAGCATATGCAGGACGCGAAACTTTTCGGCGAGTACACGCTCCAGGGGCTGATCGACGAACTGGATGTCATAGAGTGCCTTTCCTTGCCCGGGAAGGAACCGATCCACGGCGAAGTCCTCACGCGGCAGGAGAAATTGTACGAGGCGATGGGAGTCGAGGCGCCCAAGTCCGCATCGTTATGCGTGCCGGGAATTTAGGAATCATTGACCGGCATCCCATTTTTTGAGAGAATTTCAGTGTTTTTTGAATTTTACGGGTAAATGCGGATTTCCGGGCACGCGCCTCCGTCCGACCGCCCTCCTTTTTGATCGATTCATGAAAATTCTTGTCACCGGCACCGCCGGATTCATCGGCATGCATCTCGCCCGGCGTCTCGCCGCCGAGGGACACGCCGTGACCGGTCTCGACAACTTCAACGACTACTACACGGTCGTCCTCAAGGAGGCCCGCGCGGAACGGCTCGAAAAAGAGGGCGTCTGCCGCACGGTCCGCCTCGATCTCTGCGACAAGGAGGGGTTGGACCGCCTCTTCGCGGACGGCACGTTCGACTGCGTCTGCAACCTCGCGGCGCAGGCCGGCGTCCGCTACTCGCTCACGAACCCCGACGCCTATCTCCGCTCCAACCTCGAGGGCTTTCTCAACATCCTCGAGTGTTGCCGCCGCCACGGTGTGCCCCGCCTTCTCTACGCGTCCTCCTCGAGCGTCTACGGAGGCAATACGAAATACCCGTTCTCCGAGGACGACAAGGTCGATACCCCGGTAAGCCTCTACGCCGCCACGAAAAAGTCCAACGAACTCATGGCGCACACGTACTCGCACCTCTTCGGCTTCCAGACGATCGGTCTCCGGTTTTTCACGGTCTACGGTCCCTGGGGGCGTCCCGACATGGCCCCGTGGCTCTTCACGGAGGCGATGCTGGGCGGCCGTCCCATCAAGGTCTTCAATCGCGGAGACATGTACCGCGACTTCACGTTCATCGACGACATCGTCGCCGGCGTCGTGGCCTGCGTCCGGGCGGACAGCCTCCCGAAGTGCGCGGTCTACAACATCGGCAACAACCGGTGCGAGAAGCTCACGGACTTCATCCAGGCCTTCGCCGACGCCCTCGGCGTCGAGCCGGAACTCGACCTCCAGCCCATGCAGCCGGGCGACGTCTACAAGACCGCGGCCGATATCACCCGTCTCCACGATGCCGTCGGATACTCGCCGACCACCCCGATCTCCGTCGGCGTCCCGAAATTCGTCGACTGGTACAAAAACACCTGGCTCCCGCTCAAATCCTCGCTCGCCTGAGCCCGGACGCTCGGTCTCCATCGCGCGCTTCTTACCGCCCGCACCTCTGAGGCGTCCTTTTTTTTGCCTGCCCCGATAGTGTCATCATTTGTGGCGTGCCAAGAAAAAAATCAAACGATTGACTCGAAGGCGGCTTTGATGTATTCTTTTCCCACAAAGGAGTCATGTCTATGAAAGCAAGTGTCTTGTTCTTCACGCTCCCCGCGCTTCTCGTCTCCCTGCTGTCCGCCGCTTCCGCCGAAACGACCTCGGTCGAGAAACCGGCCGGTCTGACCGCCCTCACAAGCAAGGCCGGCAACATCACCTCGACGAACACATTCAATACGGGGCCTGCTGGCGCCTTTGCGAATGACGGGTCATCCCGCCTGCTGCGCCAACACAAAACCGCCATGAACCTCATGTACACGTTCGACGCCGCACGTCCCGTCAACGCCTATGGCATCTGTGCCGGCGGCAGCTATTTCAGTGCGTCCCGCGGTCCAAAGTCGTGAAAAATCTATGGATCGAACGACTACGACCCGAAAACGAAGAACGATGACACCGCCACGTGGACGGAACTGGATTCCCGCGAAAACGAGACGGGCTGGACCGATAACGAGTACCGCTACTTCACGTTCTCGAACGAGGCCTCGTTCACGACGTACAAGTTCGATCTCGTGAAAAACAACGGGGACACGTACACGCAGTGGAAGTACATGGAATACTTCTATATCCCCTCCGGCGGAAAGGCCTTCACCGTCGAGGGCGACCCCGCCGACTACGGAATCGCGGACCCCGTTTTCGGAGCCTGCGTCCTCACCGAAGGCACCCCTGTCCAGGCGTCCGTCAGTGCTTCCTGGCAGAACGACGCGGGTACCATCTCCACCATGTGCACCGGGTACACTCTCTACAAGGAGACCGAGCCCGGCGTCTACGCCGAATGGCTTAGCGGCGACACCTCCACCGCCACGTTCCAGATACCGGATGTGGCGACGAAGCTCGTCTGGCACTTCGATACGGAATACCTCGTTTCCGCCACAGTGCCTGGCTCCAGCGGCACCGTCTCCGGCTCCGACTGGTACGACGCCGGTGCCACGGCCACCCTCACCGCGACGCCCGCCTCCGGCTACCGCTTCTTCCGCTGGACCGGCGACCTCGGCGACCTCGACCCCGAAAGTCCCACGCTTTCCTGGACCGTGAATGCCCCCCGTGCCGTGTCGGCGCTCTTCGTCCCCCAAGGCATAGCGACGTTCGACCAGTACGTCTCCATGGCCGGCAGTGATGAAAACGATGGCTTCTCCCTCCAGACCGCCAAGGCGACCATCCACGCCGCCGTCGCGTTCCTCGACCTCTCGACCGGCTCCGGCAATGTCTACGTGGACGCCGGCACCTATCCCTTCAAGTACGAGGGCTACATCACCCTCACCAACGCCATTTCCATCATCGGTCTCACCGGCGACCCCGCCGATGTCGTCGTCACCAACACCTATGGCAATGCCGGTGCCAACCATGACTTCGCCACGACGGGCATTGTCCGCGACCGTCACGACTTCTTCGTCGTCGACAACGCGGCCGCCAAGGTCTGCAACCTCTCCATGGACGCCGGCAGCGTCTACCAGACCAGCAGCACAGGAGCCTCCTTCACCATCGGCGCCAACGGCGGCATGGTCTCCAATTGCGTCATCCGTCCGCGGGCCGCCCTCAACTACTACACACCGTCTGCGGGCGGCTACCTCGCGGCGGGCGTCGTCACGCACTGCGAATTCGCGGGCGGCGAGGTCCAGACCAAGGGCGGCGGGAACAAAGGTGTTGCCCTCTATCTGAACGGCGATACCGCCCGTGTCTCGAACTGCTACATCCACGACATCGCCGAAGGAAAAGAGGCGCATGCCGTTTCGGTCCTGAAGGGCACGCTGGAAAATTGCGATGTCCTCCGCTGCAAGGTGAACGATACCTACCGGGGCGTGTATGCGGGGGCCAATGCCGGCGAAATCCGAAACGTCGTCATCGGCGCGATTGTCTCGACGGACGCCACAGACACAGACCTCCTCCACTCCGTCCCCTGGGGCGGCACGGCGGGGAAGTTCACCCACTGCGCCACGGATGGCGACACGGCCATCAACGAGAACTGCTTCTGCGGCACGCTGGCGTCGTTCTTCAAGAACTACGCCGCCGGCGACCTCCGCCCCGGCGACCTGCTCTACGGCCGCGGCGTCAACTACGAGGGCATGGAGGCGACCGATCTCGCCGGCAATCCGCGTCTCGTCTGCGCCACCATCGACATCGGCTGCTACGAATCCCCCGCCGCCAGCACGATTCTTCTCCTCCGGTAGAGTTTTCGCCACCGGTAAAGTCTTCCCCGTGCGCTTGACCTAATCTTGTCCCCTGGAAGAAGGAAAGGGCACGGAAATCCTTGTCCCCGAACTGCCGCCTGATCCGGCCGGGGACGCGCGCGGGAAGCGGGTCGCGGCAGAGGGCGTCCGTTGCTTCCGTATCTCGGTCCCCTTCCTTCCTACGGCTTGCCGGGGCGAAGGGTGGGCGTGTGCGGCGAGCGGGCGATAGCGTCCTTTGCTCAACGAACAGCTTCGCCTTGCCCGTTCCGGACATCGTTTCGCAAGGAAGCCTGTGAGAGACGGGCCTACAAGGGTCAGCCCTTTTACGCGTCCCTTCGCAGGAGACCTAGACAGGTTCAGATCTAAGGGCGAATTTATGGAATATAAACGTAATTTTACTTATGTCTTATTTCTCAAAAATCATCAAAAACATTATGATTTTACGCAACATACTATTTGAACTTGTACATTTTTTTTGGTTGTTCCTTTGAAATGAACATACGGTGCGGAAACGTTCCCCTCCCCTCCCCTCCTCACGTCGTAGCAAATGTCCGTGAGAAAGAGGATCGATTTTTTATAAAACTAGTTCCATTATCAAAGAGTATCAAAAGAGGTCAGACCCTTTTTTAGTAGATATATAGTTCCTTTCCAAAAGGCGTCTGACCATTTTTCATCAGACCCTTTTTCTCCTCCTCCACTACCTATCGAACCGTAGTTGCAACTTTCCGCACCGTAATTTCATTGCGACTTTCCCTGCGGATCCCCTCGCCAAACGAAGGGTCAAAAAAGGGGTCAGACCCTTATTGGCGCTTATTGGGGAGACCCTTATTGGCGACTTTCC
>JAZUKQ010000174.1:0-12978 GCA_045643325.1 Kiritimatiellia bacterium
CACCGTAATTTCATTCCGCCTTTCCCAGCGGATCCCTGAGCCAAACGGAGGGTCAGAAAAGGGGTCAGACCCTTATTTTAGTAGATATATCGTTCCTTTTCAAAAGGGGACTGACCCTCTTTCACGACCCTCTTTCACCCGCCATTTGCCCTCCTCCACCACCTGCCGAACCGTAGTTGCAACTTTCCGCACCGTAATTTCATCTCACCTGTTCAACCATTCTTTCTTCACTGAATGATCTTTATTTCCTTTCAAAAAGGGTCTGACCCCTTTTGCGCCCCCCCGGTTTTTGTCAATTTTACGTGTGGCGTTACGTGGGACAAATTTCCCCGCGTAAAAAGGTGTTTCCAGACGTTTCCGATGGATGGCGGGTTAAATGAAAAACCCCGAAATTCCTAGGAAAATCGGGGCTAATTTTGGTCGGAGCGGGGGGATTTGAACCCCCGGCATTCAGCTCCCAAAGCTGACGCGCTACCAGGCTGCGCTACGCTCCGGGAAGGGAATCCGGCTTACGGATTGACGTACTGGACGCGCTTGTCCTCGACACCGGAGATGTAGACGTCGACGCGGCGGTTCTCGATATTACCCGTCTCGGGATCGTTCGGGGCGATCGGCCGGTTGAAGCCGAATCCCTCGGACGTGATGCGGGAGGCGTCGATGCCGTTCGCGACAAAGTACTGGCGGATGGCGGCCGCGCGGTTCTTCGAGAGCATCATGTTGTGCTTCGCGCTGGAACGGGCGCGCTTGTCGGCATGACCCTCGATCTTCGCCGTGGACTTCGGATTGCGCTGGAGGACGCGGAGAACCTTCGAGAGATCGTTGTCGAAATCGGGCTTGATGTCCCACTTGTCGGTGTCGAACTGGACACTGAGACGGACGAGCATCACATCGTCGTCGCCGTGGCCGGGACGCGGATCCGTCTTGTCGATGAGCACCTCGTGACCGTCGATGACGCCGCCCTTGTCCGTGTCGGGATCGAGGGGGTTCGTGCCGTACTTGAGCACTTCGGCGCCGTCGGAAAGCCAGTCGTAGTCGGAATCGGGATTCAAGGGATCGGTGTTGTACTTCAGGACTTCCTCCCCGTCGGTGAGGCCGTCGCCGTCCGTATCGGGATTGTAGGGATCGGTGCCGATCTCGCGTTCGCGGCGGTCGGAGAGGCCGTCGTTGTCGGAGTCAAGGTCCTGGACCGGAACCGCGGAGGTTCCGCCGAAGCCGGGATCGTCCGCGAGCTTCTCGGCGCCCCAGGTCCAGATGAACCCGATATCGATGAGGTGGTTGAACTCGGTGTTGTACGTGCTGTTGTGGAGGCGCGTGTCGAGGCGGAGGGCCCAGCTGTCGTTGATATGGTAGAAGATACCGCCGCCGAAACGGAAAATGAAGGAGACTTCATCGCCCATGCAGTCCTCGCCGTAGAAGGCGAGACCGGCACCGCCGGCGAGATACGGATCAAAACGATCCCATGTGGAAAAATGGAAGAGGAAATCGACGAAGGCCTGGGCCATCCAGGTGTCGCCGAAGTACTTGTCATCGCCCTTGGAGCGGGAGCCCTCGTATTTATGGGGACCGTACTTATGCTCCTCGCTGTACCAATAGTTTCCGTCGTCCTTGAGCTCGCCCTTCAGGTTTTCGTCGAGAGTCGGGGCGAAAAGGAGACCGCCTTCGACACTCCACCACTGGTTGATGTCGTAGCCGAGACGAAGTGTGACATAGAAACCGTCCTCGAGAGGCTCGTCGCCCTCGAAGTTGGCGAAACCGATGCCGGGGCTGAAGAACCAGCGGGCGAAATCGCCCTCCTCGGACTTCAGGACGCGTTCATCGGCGGCGAGGGTGCCGAGAGCCATGCCGCAGATCGCGGCCATCGCGATATGTTTGAATTTCATTGTGTTTCCTCTCTTAAAAAACTGGAACAAGCCCCTGAATGGGGTTGTCAAGCACTAAGTATACCATACTCCCCTTGCCCCTTCAAGGGGTCTGGAGTATACTATGCGCCTCTCTTCCGCGAGGAAGGAAATCCGTGTTTCGCTTTCAATTTTCACCCCTTTATCTATTCAGGAGCGGTTACGATGTTTCAAACGACGAAAGAATGGTCCGAAGTGCTGCGCGCGGCGAAGAATCTGGAGGGCGTCAGCCTCCGGGAACTGTTCGCGAAAGACGCGCGGCGGGCCGAGAAGATGACGCTCGAGGCGGCGGGCTGGACGTACGACTTCTCGAAGCATCTCGTGGACGACCGCCTCTTCAAGGCGCTCCGCGACCTCGCCGGCGTCTGCGACGTCAAGGCGGAAGCCGAAAAGATGTTCACGGGCGAGCACATCAACGTCACCGAGGACCGCGCCGTCCTCCACACCGCGCTCCGCAACCGCTCGGACGCTCCCGTCCTGGTCGACGGCAAGGACGTGATGCCCGACGTCCGCGAGGTCCTCTCCCGCATGGCCGCGTTCTCCGACAAGGTCCGCTCCGGCGCGTGGAAGGGATTCACCGGCAAGCGCAGCCGTAATGTCATCAACATCGGCATCGGCGGCTCCGACCTCGGCCCCTGCATGGCCGTCGAGGCCCTGAAGCCCTACGGACAGCGCGACCTCACGGTGAAATTCGTCTCGAACGTCGACGCCACGCACTTCGCGGAGGCCGTCCTCGGGCTCGATCCCGCCGAGACGCTCTTCATCGTCGCCTCGAAGACCTTCACGACCATCGAGACGATGACCAACGCGCTCACCGCGCGCGCCTGGCTCCTCGACGCCCTCAAGGACGAGGCGGCCGTCGCGAAGCACTTCGTCGCCGTCTCCACCAACGCCGAGGAGGTCTCGAAGTTCGGCATCGACACCGCCAACATGTTCGGATTCTGGAACTGGGTCGGCGGCCGCTACTCGCTCACCTCCGCCATCGGCCTCTCGCTCATGCTCTTCATCGGCGCCGACAACTTCGGAAAGATGCTCGACGGTTTCTACGCGATGGACCGCCATTTCCGCGAGGCCCCGATCGAGGAGAACCTCCCCGTCACCATGGCGCTCCTCGGAATCCTCTACAACAATGTCCACGGCGCCGAGACCCAGGCCGTCCTCCCGTACGACCAGTACCTCGCCCGCTTCCCCGCCTATCTCCAGCAGATGGACATGGAGAGCAACGGCAAGTCGGTCGACAAACGGGGCCGCCGCGTGGGCTACCAGACCGGCACGGTCGTCTGGGGCGAACCCGGCACGAACGGACAGCATGCCTTCTACCAACTCATCCATCAGGGCACCAAGCTCATCCCCGCCGACTTCATCGGCTTCTGCAGGAGCCATAACGACATCGGCTCGCACCACGACCAGCTGATGGCCAATTTCTTCGCCCCGACCGAGGCCCTCGCGATCGGCAAGACCGCCGACGAGGTCCGCGCGGGGGGCACGCCCGAGGCGCTCGTCGCGCAGAAGACGTTCGAAGGCAACAAGCCGACCTCGACCCTCCTCGCCGACGAACTCAGCCCCTTCACGCTCGGCTCGCTCATCGCGCTTTACGAGCACAAGGTGTTCGTCCAGGGCGTGATCTGGAACGTCTACTCGTTCGACCAGTGGGGCGTCCAACTCGGCAAGGTCCTCGCCAAGAAGGTCATGGCCGAGCTTACCGCGGACAAGGAGCCCGAACTCCGGCACGACTCCTCGACCAACGCGCTCATCCGCCGCTACCGCGCGGCGAAGTAGCCGTGAAGCCCCTCGTCGACCTCCGCGTCGCCCCCGAAGGCCTCCCTCTCGGCCCGCTCCGCTTCTTCCCGGACTTCCGCTTTCTCTGGAGGCCCGGGGAATGCTGGGGCGTCGTCGGTCCAAACGGCTCCGGAAAAAGCACGCTCGTCCGCCTCCTCGCGGGGGAACTCTTCGACCCGTCCGTCCGGATGGACTACGGCTTCCGGGGCTCGGCCGGAAACGACCCCGCGGAGCGCGTCGCCACCGTCTCGTTCGAGAAGCAGGCCGAGACGCTCAACGAGGTCGACGGCTACGCCCAGATGCGCTGGAACTCGACCGACGAGGAGTCCACGCCGCTTCTCTCCGACTGGCTCTCCTACGAGTCCGTCCACGGTGTCTCGCCCTATGAGGTCGTCGACATCTCGCCGGCCGCCCGCGCGGCGCACGGACGCCGTCTCGCGTCGCTCGCCCGGAAGTTCCGCGTCGCCCATCTGCTCGAACGCCGTCTCGCCATGCTCTCCAACGGCGAGACACGCCGCGCGTTCATCGTCCGCGCGATTCTCTCGCGCCCGAAACTGCTCCTTCTCGACGCCCCGTTCGTCGGGCTCGACCCCGAATCCACCGCCCTCCTCCGGGGCTCCCTCTCGGGGCTCGCCCGCACGACCGCGCTCCTCGTCGCCACCACCCGCGAGGAGAATCTCCCCGACTGCGTCACGCATGTGTTCTATCTGGAGCGCCCCGCCGTCCAGCAAAGCGCGGCGCGACGGAAAGGCCGGGACGGCGCGGGAAGTTCCCGGCCCCGAGGCACGGAGGGCTCTCCGGTCTCTTCCTCCGGTCCGGCTTCTGTCCCTTCCCATCCTCTGGCGACGCTGAAGGACATCTATGTCGCCTACGGGAACCATGTCGTCCTGGACCGGTTCAACTGGGAGATCCGGCCCGGCGAGCACTGGCTCCTCTCGGGTCCAAACGGCTCCGGGAAGTCAACGCTCCTGGCGTTCCTCAACGGAGACCACCTGCAGGCCTACTCGAACTCGGTGACGCTCTTCGGTCGCCGCCGCGGCTCCGGCGACTCCATCTGGGACATCAAGCGGAAAATCGGCTTCGTCTCGCCCGAACTCCACACCTACATGGACCCCGCGCAGACCGTCCTCGAAACCGTCCTCTCCGGATTCAACGACACGCCGCTCTATGTCCCGGAGACGCCCGCCCGCAGACGCGCGGCCCGCGAACTGCTCGGCGACTTCGGCCTCGCGTCCCGCGCCGACGACCCGTTCGGCACGCTCTCCGGCGGCGAACAGCGCTTCATCCTCCTCGCCCGCGCGCTCATCAAACGCCCTCCCCTTCTCCTGTTGGACGAGCCCTGCCAAAACCTCGACGCCGAGCACCGCGACCTCTTCCTTTCCGTGCTCGGCGCGCGCGTGACGGCCGATCCGGCGCTCGCGTTCGTCCTCGTCACCCACCTCGCCGACGTCGTCCCGCCCTATATCACCCACCGGCTCCGGCTGTGACGGGCGCGTCCACCGCGCACGATTTCGCCCGGCGGCCCCGAAGGCTCCGCCGACGCACGGATCGCGGAAACGCTCCGGCCGCCCCGCCTACTTCTCGAGCGAATAGAGCGAGTTGTCCGGGCTGAGGAAACCGCATGCGGCGGACTCGAACCCGGGATTTCCGTCCGATGTGTAGGATGTTTTGACAGACTCCACATGCCCGTCGCAGAACGCCACGTTGGTGCGTCCCCTGTGACGGTACGCCTGCGTTCCCCAGCGGCGCGTCCTCTCGGAAGAGTCGTCGTGCTCTTTGTCCTTTCGCGGGGCGCGCATGAACTTGTTGACGCCGTCCTCGCTGCCGCCGTCGCCGAACATCGCCGTGCGCGACGGATCCTCGACCTCGCCGGCCCTCGCGGGGCGTGTCCGCGTGGTGTCGCCGGAGTCTCCCTCGATCCGCCCGAGATAGGAGCAGTTGTAGTTGTAGCCCGTGAATTTATTGCCGCTCCAGTTGTCGTTCAGTCCGGAGCATTCGGGACAGTGCATGACTTTTTTCACGCCGCAACCGTCCCACATCTCGCCGGGCTCGACCGTCCCGTCGGCATAGGTGGTGAAATCCCAACAGTATTCGACGCCGTCCACCACGCGGTATCCCCACGGATACTCCCCGCGATGGTCCGCGGCGTAGGCGTTGGCGGCCTGCGCGAGTTGGCGGAGATTTGCCTGGCAGGCGGCGCTCCGTCCGGCCTTGAGCCCGGTCCGCGCGCCGACGGAGACGAGCGAGACGAGCAGTCCGATGATGACGAGCACCACCAGCAGTTCGACCAGAGTGAACCCGGAGGACCGCGCCGGAAGGCGGCCCGGCCGGAACCGGGACATGCCGGCGGGGGACCGGCGGTTGAGGACGTGCATCAGAGTTCTCCGCGGTCCGGACAAGCGGCGCCGGAGGAAACGCTTCCTCCGCCCTGTGCATGCCTCCGGCATATCGCGGGAGGAGCGGGGAACTCGTCTTCTGGCTCACGGCACGCGGCGGCCGCGTCTTCCCCCGTCGGAGACGGAGTGACATCGTGCGGCCGCCTTCCGTATACAGCAGCGCGTCTGCATCCGGTTTTCACGGATTTCCGGCCGCTCCCCGCGGCAACGCCTTTCTCGGCGGACGTTCAAAGTATACTACACGCATTTCCGGAACGTCAACGCGTCGCGGGGATGGGGAGAACAACGTTTTGCCGCACCCCGGCACAGACGCGGACGGTACTGGACGATTCGCCGGCGATAAGATAGTCTATAGGCCGTTTCCTGTGCTGCGGAACTGGACGTCTCCACGAAACAGCGCTCGAGGCGGCGCGTGGAGACGTAGGGCGCGGAGCGCCCCACCCCAAAACAGAGAGGACTGGACATGGATTTTCGATATGCGGACAGGAACGACACGGGGCTGATTCTGCGGTTCATCCGAGAACTGGCCGAATACGAGAAGATGGGCGACCAGGTCGTCGCAACCCCGGAGCTTCTGGAGGAATGGATTTTCGACAGAGGCAAGGCGGAAGTGGTATTCGCGCTGGAGAACGGCGTGGAGGTCGGGTTCGCCCTGTTCTTCCACAACTTCTCCACCTTTCTCGGCCGGGCGGGCATCTATCTGGAAGACCTCTACGTGAAGCCGGAATACCGGGGACGCGGATACGGGAAAGGACTCCTCACGCGGCTCGCGCAGATCGCCGTCGAGCGCAAGTGCGGACGCCTCGAATGGTGGTGTCTGGACTGGAACCGCCCCAGCATCGACTTCTACCGCTCCATGGGCGCCGAGCCCATGGACGACTGGACCGTCTATCGCATCAGCGGGGAGACGCTCGCCCGCCTCGGTACGAAACGCGACTGATCCGCCGCCGCGGGCGGTCGGACCGCTACGGACGAGGCGGTCCGGTCTCGGCCAAGGCCGACGCGTTCGCGCGGATGACTCCGAGAAGCGCGCCGCGGCCTGTCCTGTCCGGGAAGTTCCGCCAGACGACCGCCGGCGTCTCCGGCGTCACCTCGCGAAGAGGCTTCGCGACGGGATTGTGCGCGTTGTCGACAATCAGGTCGAACTCTCCCGTTTTCGCCCGCGCGATCTGCGCCGCCGTGACGGGCGCGGGGCCGAAGGTCGCGACGACCTCGAGTCCCATCTCCTCCGCCAGGGGGACCTGCATCACATGACAGCAGACCTTTCGGCCCTTCCAGCCGAGGGTCTCCAGGCGCTCCGCCTCGGCGCGCACGGCCTTCTCGAAGGCGTCGAGCCGCGCCGCGCACTCCGACCCGGTGCCGGAAAGCGCCGCCAGCGTCTCCGCGCCTTTCCGCAAGACCGCCAGCGAGTTCCGGCACTCGACCTTCTGCACGCGGGCCGCCCCGGCCGACTCGCCCAGCGTTCTCATCATCCGTTCGAATCCGGCGTAAACGAAAAGCCGGGCGGAGCGAATCCGCAGGATATCCTCGACCGTGACCTCATACTCGGACGGATGGAGCATGGAGGCCGGCGCGACGACCGCGACACCGTCGATTCCGGCGAGGTCGGCAATGGCGGCGGTCCATGTGGTCGAGGCGACGACGACGGGAGCCGCGGGGGCGGAGGCGGTGTCCTCCGCCGACACGGACGGAACAAAAACAAAGGCGGCGACGACGAGGGCCGCGGCACGGGAAAACGTCAGAATCTTCATCGGCGGAGAAAAAGGGTCGCGAGGTAGACGGCGCCGCCCACAAGACCGACCGTTGCCGCGGGGGGCCAGTCCACCGCGACGGCGAGAAGATACCCGGCGACACAGAAGACGAGGCCGAGCGCGCAGGAGAGCCGGCAGAGGGAGCGGATCCCGGCGCGGCCCCGCCAGCGCAGAAGCGCCGCGGCACAGAGCACCGGCAAAAGCAGGGCCGCGTCGACCAGAAATGCGCCGAGAAGTTTCATCCCGGCCGCGACCACGACGGCGACGGACGCGACGAGCGCCACGCGGACGCGGCGGACGGGAACGCCCGCGGCCTGCGCGATGTCCGCGTTGAAGAAGAGCGCCAGCAGCGGACGGGCGTACAGCGCGGCGGCAAGGGCCAGAGCGGCGGCGAGCGCCGCGAGCGCCGCGAGGTCGCCCGAGCCGAGCGCGAAGGGGCTTCCCCAGAGCAGTTCCAGCGCGTCCTTCGCCGGCACGCCGGCGATGTGCATGACCAGCGAGGCAAGCGCCATCCCGACGACCATGGCGGGGGCGCTTCCCGCGCCGAGGCCGCGTTCCGGCGACGCCGAGGCGACGAGCAGGAGCACCAGCAGGAGATTCGCGGCGACCGCGACCGGGGCGACGGGCAGCCCAAGCGCCATCGCCAGCGCGCCGCCGAGAAGGACGCCGTGCATGAGCGTGTAGCGGAGCGGCACGAGGTCGAGCCGCAGGACGGCGACGCCGCAGAGGGGGAACGCGGCGCCGCAGAGGGCCATGGCGGCGAGCCCGCGGAGGACAGGCGGCAGGGAGAGAAGCAGCGCGAGCCTACCCATGGAGGACGGCTCCGGCGGGATTCGGGCCGAGGTCGAGGCGGCGCCAGCCGCGCAGGGTCGCGAGCCGCGGGTCGTGCGTGACGACCACAAGCGTGGGAATCTCCGAGACGGTCAGGGAGAGGAGCACGTCGACCACCATGCGGCGGTTCTCGGCGTCGAGAGCGGCCGTGGGCTCGTCGAGGAGGAGCAGACGCGCCTTCTGCGCGAGGCAGCGCGCGAGCGAGACCTTCTGCTTCTCGCCGCCGCTGAGCGTCGAGAAGCCGCGTCCGGCGAGGTGCGCCGCGGAGACGCGCTCCAGCGCCTTCGCGACCGCCTCCGCGCGGGCGGCGCCGCTTTCCGGAACGCCCAGTCCGACGACCTCCTCCACCGAGAGGTCGAAGAGCGCGCCGTCCTGCGACTGCGGGATGTAGCCGACGGTCCAGGGAGGAAGCCCGGAGACGTCGCGGCCGTCGACGAGCACGGAGCCCCCGGCGGGCCGCTCCAAGCCGGCGAGAACACGCAGAAACGTCGTCTTGCCGGTTCCGTTCTCGCCGCAGACCATGATGTGGTCGCCGGGCGCGAGCCGGAGGGACAGGCCGTCGGTCCGGAGATGGGGGTGTCGCAGATTCTCCACCGCGACCTCGACGCCAAGGACGAGCTTGGCGCGCTGACGAAGAAGAGTATACATGGTGTCCGCGTCGGAAAGCGGCTCCAGCTGCGACTCGGTGGCGCAGAGAAGACGGTCGACCAGGCGGTCCGCGACGAGCTCGGCGCCGTCGCCGAAGGACGCGACGTACCGGACGGCGAGGCGGCTGGCGAGATTGGCGTGAATCTTGCGGACGCCGAGGCGGAGCATGAGGACGGCAGCGGCTTTGCCGACGGCGGTGTCGTGCGCCTGCCAGCCGCCCGGCGGGACGGGAAGGCCAGCGAGCCCCTTCTCCAGCTCGAAAATGGGGTGGAGCCACCGCCCGCTGGAGGAAAAGACGCGACGGACGCCGTCGAAGACGCGGAGCGTCGCGTCGGGGGGAAGATCGGAGAGGTAGGTTTCTGTATCCATAGCCAACACGGCCGGCGTCCGCCGGGAGACGACGGTTTCGGTGACGCGGAAGTGTATCAGATATCGCGCGGAATGGCTAGGGACGCGCCGCGCGGAACCGGTCGGGAAAGTAGTCCTTTCGGAAGCGCCGTCTTCCTCGGACGGTTTCGGCCGTCCGAAGACTCCGCTGTCCCCACACTCTGGAAGGAACGCGCGCGAGAGAGCCCCCGCGTCCGGACGACGCGCACGTCTCCGCGGAAGAAAACGGGCTCGCGGCAGATCGCCGCGAGGCCGCTATCCCCTTCTGCGGGAATCAGTCTCCCTACCGGATCATGAAGAGCGTGCTGCCGGTGCTGGCGATATGCACCCAGAGCTGGGTCGGGGACTCGCCCTCCGCGAGATCCGCCGGCTTCCAGTAGAAGAAGTCCGTGTCCGGGTTCGGGACGTCGCCGAAGACGAAACTCTCGGTCTTGATGCCGTTCGGCCAGTCGATGAGCAGGTGCTCGGACGGGGTGTTGCCGTTCACGACCCTGGATGCCGGGTCCACGCTGACCACGATCGGCACATTGGAGTTCGGCCATTCGATGTTGCCCAGGCGCTTCTTGTTCCCCTCCATCGCCGCGACCGGCACCGTGCTGTAGTCGTCTTTCGGGATGTCGAACTCGAGGGTCGGCGGCAGGCGGTTCGACGCGTAGCACATGAACGCCGCGCCGAGACGGAGCTCGGGATGCGTTCCGGCGAGGCGGACTTTGACAGGGACGTCTTCCTTCGTGGGCTCGTCAAGACCAAGGAAGAAGCCGCCGAAACTGTCGACACGGGCGTCGTCGATCTCGAACAGGGTGCCGCAATCGCACCGGATCGCCTCCATGACCGTGACATGGGAACCGTCCGCGATCCGGTAGACGGAATTGGAATTGATGCAGTTGAAGGTCTTTCCGATGTAGAGGTCGGACCCGTTCCGCATCTCCCACGTGCCGAACGCGCCGAGGAACGCGGTTCCGCCGACGCGCAGGCCGATGCTGTCGAAGGTCACGTGGACGTGCCCGTTCCAATTGCTCTGCTCGTCGCAGCGCACCAGGTTGTTCGTGGAGTCGGAGACGAAGAGGATGTCGTGTTCCCCTCCGCCAAAAGCCAGCTCCTTGAAACGCTCGGGCTGGTTGATGTGGACGACGGAGTTGGTCTCTTTCGCCTGGAATTCGGCTGTGGCGCCGTAGGTCGGGTAGCCGACCTTCTCGGCGTCGCCGTAGAACCACCATTGCGCGGCGTCCTCCCAATCTCCCTCCCCGAAGTTCCAATAGTAGGTGGTCTTGTCGACGACGTCGAAGGTGCCGACGTTGGTGGCGCTGTCCCAGGTGACGCCCGCGCAGGAGTTCGTGGAGACGAACGCGAAGGCGTAGCTGTTGGAGAAGCAGACAGGCTCCTCGAACGTGAAGAGGCCCGCAGAGGTGACGACCTTGCTGTCGTACGGGACCATGCTGTCGGCATCGGGTCCGAGCAGAAGGGTCACGGTGGTGACGCCGGCGCCAAGGATGCTCATCGTGCCGGCAAGAGTGGCGGTCTGCTGGCTGATTGTGCTGCTGACGGACGGGACGAGCTCGGACCCGGCGAGGGTGGTGAACGTCTCGTCGAGCGTGGCGGCGGCGCCGCCGGCGGTGTTCGAGGCGAGGAAACGGAACTCGTACGTGGAGGCGGGGTCGAGACCGGTCAAGGCGTACGAGAAGTCGGACGGGACGGCGTAGACGCCGACGACGGCGGTCTGCTTTTCGCCGCCGACGGGACCGTACTCGACGGAGACGGTGGCGGAGGTGGCGCCGGTGCCGACGGCGGTGAGCGTTCCAGAGAGGGTGGCGACGTCGCCGTCCACGTTCGCGGCGCCGGTGGAGACGAGAGCCGGCAGCGAGGCCTCGACGAGGGACGCGGTCTCGGACCAGGCGGGGGCAAGGCCGGAGGCGGCCGGGAATTCGAGCGCGAAACGGACATAGCGCGCCGTCGCCGGAATCTCGAGCCCGGAGACTTCGCGCGTGGCGTCTGTGGTGGCGACGGTGCCGAGCGAGACGGAGGAGTCCCAGGCGGAGATGTCGTCGCCGCCCCATGTCTCGCCGTAGCAGGCGACGAGCGTGGCGTCGAGCGTGGCGCTGTCGCCGAAGACGATGGTGGCGGAGAACTCGCCGTCGGCGTATGCCCAGTTCGGCATGGAAACGGAGCGGTAGCCGGTGGCGATGCTCAGGAGGGTTCCTTTGCCGGAATCCACGATGGGGGTCCAGGCCGTCTGGGGCGTCGCGCTCTTGATGCCGTCGGTGTTGAAGGCGAGGCCGAGCGTGTTGTCCCAGGTGGTGAGGGAACCGGCCTGGCCGCGGACGCCCTTGTTGTAGGACCCGCCCGGGACGTAGACGCGGATCTCGTGCCATCCGGTGGAGGGAGGCGTGTAGTCCCGCGTGGTCCATCCGCCGCAGCGCTCGGCGACGAGGACGTTGTCGATGTAGACATAGGCGTACTCGTCGACGTAGAAGCCGAACGTATAGGTCTTCGAGGCGTCGAAGTACATGTAGCCCCAGTACGCGAAGGTGATGGGCGGGTCGTCCCAGACCATGGGCCAGGAGTAGGTCAGACCGTCAAGCGGGTTGAGGTAGCGGGCGTAGTGGTTGACATTGGCCATGACGGTGCCGAGCACATGCGCGGTGTTCGTGGCCGTCGCGATGTCAAAGGTGACATCCGTGTCGTCCTGGCGGGCCTGGATGAGGCCGGCATAGGGGTTGTTGACGGAGGAGACGGACTCGGCCGCCGTGGTGAAGGTGAAAACGGGGGTCTCGGCATAGCCTCCCCCGGCGGTGGTGGCGTAGTACTTGGCGTAGTAGAAGCGGCCGGGGGCGAAGCCCGCGATAGGCTCGGAGACGCGCGTCATGGCGGCGGCGGAGCCGAGCGAAACGGTCTGGGAGAAGACCCCCTCGACGAGGCCGAAGGTGAAGAAGACGTCGCAGGTGCCGGCGCCGAGGCCCGGCGACAGGACGAGCAGGGAGGAGGTCGCCGAGGAGGGCTGGATGTCTACGACGTTCGGAGTGCCGAGGATCGGGTCGTCGGTCTCGGTGATTGTGTCGACGTACCGGATCATCACGACACCGTCGCCGCCGTCGCCGCCGAGCGTGATGATATAGCCTTTGTCGCCGCCGCAGCCGGTACCGCCGCCGCCGCCGGAACCGGTGCCGGGGACGCCGTTTCCGCCGCGCGTTCCGTTGTTGAAGACGGCGCCGTCGCCGCCGATGCCGCTGCCGCCCATGCCGGGGGCGATGAGGCCTTTCTCGCCGGTGTTGCCGCCACCGCCGCCGCCGG
>JAZUKQ010000175.1:0-12598 GCA_045643325.1 Kiritimatiellia bacterium
GCCCCCGGCCGCGCCGCCGCCCCCCCTGACCGCGCCGCCGAAACTCCCGACAGTGACTCCCAGGCCCCCCGCGACCACGCCGCCGAAGCCCGCGGCGGCTCCGGTTGTTCCGGAGGCGAACAAGATCAGCGCGAAACGCTGCGCCTGGGATATCGCGAGGGACCTTTACAACTCGCCCTCCACCACGTACCGGTTCCCGAACGGGACCGTGAAGAAGGGGTCCGAGATAAAAAACTGGAACGCGATTCCCGCGGGCACCGTGGTGACGGTCGCGGAGGACGCGGACGAGAATCCGTCGGAGAGTCCGGTCATCAAAGCGGACAACAAGTCCAACACCATTCTCGACGCCGCGGGCGACGAGGCGTTCGCCGCGACCACGTTCTATCTCCGCCCCTCGTCGACCCGCTACCTCCAGGGAAGCAAGGCGACGCGGAAACAGTTGCTGGAGCTCCCCGAGGGCACGAAGGTCCTCGTCGGATATGCCGTCGGCGGTCCGGTCACGCCGCGCCGCCGCGCGTTCGACATCTGCCAGCTGCAGTGGAACAGCCCCGACACATACTACCTTACGAAGAAGGGCGAGTTGAAGAAAGGGAGCTCTTTCAAAGAAAAAGGCATCCCGGAGGGGGCGATGGTGTTCTACCGGAAGTAAAACCGGGCCCCATGCCGCGCCGGTCGTTTCGGCGCGCTTCGCGGATAAATCGTCGAGGTGGACGCGTCCCGTTCTTTCCGGTATAATTTTTCCCATGAAACAATCCACCTTCTCCTTCGTGCTCTGCGCGCTTTCCGCCGTGTGCTGCCTTACTCTTTCGTCCTGCTGCTGTTACGGCGGCGGACGGGCCGCGCCTCCGCCCCCGGAAGTCCATCACAAGCCCGTCGTGCATCCCGTTCCGAAGCCCGGACCCAAGCCGTTGCCCCCGCCGCCCCGTCGCGAGGCGCGCCCCGGACCCAAGCCGTTGCCCGAACCCATGCCGCATCCGGCTCCCAAACCGGCTCCCAAACCGGCCGTGCGTCCGGAGCCCAAGCCGGCTCCCGTTCCGCAGCGTCCGCTTCCCAAGCCCGAAGTCAGGAACCTTCCGGCCCCCGCTCCGCAGCCCGGCCCTCCCCACCTCGGCAAATAAGCCGGTCCCGGCGTCGGGCGCGCCGCGCGGTGTTCGCCTCCGCCCCCGCCGTCTTTATCCTGAATCTTTCTCGAATCTACCATGTGCGGAATTGCAGGATTCTGGGGTGCCCGTCATCGTGAGCTGATCCAGCCCATGACGGACATCCTCCATCATCGCGGTCCGGATGACTCCGGCTTCTATCACGACGACGACCTCTCCCTCGGACAGCGCCGGCTCAGCATCATCGACCTCTCCGAGCGCGGCCGCCAGCCCATTCCCAACGAGGACGGATCGCTCTGGCTCGTCTGCAACGGCGAGATCTACAACTCTCCCGAGCTGCGCGACGAGCTGCGCGCCAAGGGCCACACGTTCCGGACCTCCACCGACGTCGAGACGATCCTCCATCTCTACGAGGAGGAGGGCGACGCCTGCGTGAGGCGCCTTCGCGGCATGTTCGGGTTCGCCATCTGGGACAAGCGCCGCAACCGCCTCTTCGGCGCGCGCGACCCGATGGGACAGAAGCCGTTCTTCCACGCCGAGGCCGGCGGCAGTTTCCTCTTCGCCTCCGAGGTGAAGGGAATTCTCGCCGCGGACGTCGTCAAAAAAGAGATCGACCTCGAGGCGATGTGGCACTACATGTCGCTCCGCTATCTCCCGGACGAGCGCACGCTCTTCAAGGGTGTCCGCAAGCTCCCCGCGGCCCACACGATCGTCCGCGAGAACGGGACGACGCGCGTCGAGCGCTATTGGTCCCTCTCGTTCACCGAGAAGCGGACGGGCACCGAGGAAGAGCTTGTCGACGAGCTCGACCACGTCCTCTACGAGTCGGTCAAGACACATCTTCTCTCCGACGTCCCGGTCGGGTCGTTCCTCTCCGGCGGCATCGACTCCTCGCTCGTCACCGCGATGATGGCGAAGATCAAGGGCGAGCCCTTCCCGACGTTTTCCATCGGCGTGAAGGAGCAGGCCATCAACGAGCTCCCCTGGGCCCGGATGATCTCCGACAAGTACCGCCTGATCGCCCGCGAGGAGATCGTCGAGGCCGACGTCGTCCACAAGCTTCCGACGATGATCTACCACATGGACGAGCCCGCCGACCCGTTCGGCGTGGGCGTCTACCTCGTGTCGCAGGTCGCGGCCAAGGACGTCAAGGTCGTCCTCTCCGGCGACGGCGGCGACGAGAATTTCGCGGGCTACGACCGCTTCGCGGGCCAGAAGCTCGCCTCGATGTACGGGCTCATCCCCGCCTGCGTCCGCCGCCACGTCCTCTCGCCGCTCATCGGGCTCGTCCCCGAGTCGTTCGGCTACAAGAGCCTCGCGGGCAAGCTCCGCTGGCTCAACGACATCGGCGGCCACGCGACCTCCAAGGGCGCGATGTACGCGCGCTCGATGGAGATTCTCCGCTTCACCGACGAGACGAAGGCCGCGCTCTTCACCGACAAGGCCATGCAGGGCATCGCCGACTCCGACTCCACCGCGAAAATCCTCCAGTGGTTCGATTCCGGCGCGGCGACGGACTTCGTCGACAAAATGCTCTACACGGACCTCATGACGCGGATGCCCGACCACCTTCTCGCCATCGCCGACCGGATGTCCATGGCGCACTCCATCGAGTCGCGTCCGCCGCTCATCGACCACAAGGTGACGGAGTTCGCGGCCTCGCTTCCGGCGTCCATCAAGCTCCGCGGGACCGGCCGGGGACTCAAATATATCCTCCGCCAGGTCGCCCGCCGCTACATGCCCGACGAGCTCATCGACCGCCCGAAGCAGGGATTCGGTTTCCCGATCGCCCTCTGGCTCCGCTCCGACCTCCGTCCCCTCATGGAGAACATCTACAAGAACTCGCGGTTCGTGGAGATGGGCCTCTTCAACGCCGCGGAGTTCAAGCGTCTCCTCGACGAGCACGTCGGCGGCAAGGCCGACCACAACTTCCGCCTCTGGATCCTCCTCAACCTCGAGCTCTGGCACCGCATGTACTTCGAGGGCATGGACACCGGGCGGCTCGCCGAGTTCCTCGACGCCAACGGCGCGCCCGCCGCGAAGGGAAAGTAGGAAGACCGCCGCATGCGCATCTGTATGGACTACCAGCCGGCCGTCGTCCAACGCGCCGGAATCGGACGCTACACCCGCGTCCTCGCCGAGGAACTCGCCCGACTCAAGGAGCCCGGCGACGAGCTGGGCCTCTTCTATCTGGACTTCTCCCGCAAGGCCGTGGTCGAGCGCCCCGAGGGCGCCGTGCTCCGCGCGTCGCGTCTCGTCCCCGGCCGCGTGCTCCAGAAGCTCTGGACGCGTGTCGGCTTCCCGCCGTTCGACCTCTTCGCCGGACGCGCCGACCTCTACCACTTCACGAACTTCCTGAAACCGCCCCTGCGCCGCGGCCGAAGCGTCGTCACCATTTTCGACATGAGTTTCGAGCGTTTCCCGCAGTTCGCCGAGGCCAAAAACCTCCGCAACCTCCGCGCGGGACTCGTCCGCACCGTCGAGGAGGCCGACGCGATCATCACCATCTCGAAGTTCAGCGCCGACGAAACGGAGCGATTCTATCCCGCGTCCAAGGGGAAGATCGTCCCGATTCCGCTCGGCATCTCCCCCTCCTTCGCCCCCGCGGCGGGGGCGGAGGTCGCGCTCGTCAAGGAGAAGCTCGGACTCTCGCGGCCGTTCCTTCTCGCCGTCGGGACTGTCGAGCCCCGCAAGAACCTTCCGTTTCTCGTCGAGGTCTTCGACAAACTCGGAAGTTCGCCCGCGCTCCGCGGCCTCGACCTCGTCGTCGCCGGCATGCCCGGCTGGAAGTCGGAGCCCATTTTCGCCGCGTTCGAGTCGATGCGCCGCAAGGACCGGTTCCACTATGTGAAATATGTCCCCGACGGCATGCTCGCCGCGCTTTACACCGCGGCCGACGCCCTGGTCGTCACTTCCTATTACGAGGGATTCGGTTTCCCGCCGCTCGAGGCGATGGCCTGCGGGACGCCCGTCGTCTCCTCCGACGGCGGGTCGCTCCCCGAGGTGCTCGGCGACGCCGCGCTCGTCGTCCCCGGGTTCGATTCCGACGCCTGGGCCCACGCGATGGACGCCTGGTTCTCCGACCCCGCCCGTCTTTCCGCGGCCAGCGCCGCCGGCATCGCCCGCGCCGCCTCCTACCGTTGGGAACGCACCGCGAGGGAGACCTGGGATGTCTACCGGAATGTCTTGAACAAGTAAAGACCGCCGTCTCCCATGATCATCGTCCTCGACACCCGCTGGATGACCGGTTCCCCCTCCGGAATCGGCGTCTATATCCGCGAGATGCTCGCGCGGCTTCCGCTCCTCGCGCCGGACCTTTCGTTTCACGCGCTTTTCCGGTCCGACGAGGACCTGCGCGCCGGACTCGCGCTCGCCAAGGCCGCGGGGCTTCCCAACGTCTCCGCCTCGGTCGTCCCCTGCGGCCCCTTCTCGCCCAAGAGCCAGATCCTCCTGCCGCGCGTCCTCCGCTCGCTCCGGTGCGACCTGTTCCATACCCCCAACTACATCATGCCGTACATGGGGTTCGGAGGCGGGAACGGCGCCCGGCGCCCCGTCTGTGTCGCCAACATCCACGATGTCATCCCGCTCGCCGTACCCGGCTACGCGCCGAAATCGAAAACCTCGCGTCTCCGCGCCGTCTACAAGGCGCTTCTCCGGGCGTCCGTCCGCCGGGCGTCCGTCATCACCGGAAGCGAGGCGTCCAAACGCGACATGGTCGCGGCGCTTCGTCTCTCCGAGGCCGAGGCCGCGCGGATCTCCGTCATTCTCGACGGCGCGGGCGACCGCCTCTCCGCCGAGGGGCGCGTCCCGGTCAAGGAGGCCTCCGACCCCGCGCCGCGCACGTTCCTCTACGTTGGGCGCATGGACCCGTACAAGAATGTCCCGCTGTTGGTGGAGATGCTCGATCTCGTCCGGAAGGAGGTCCCGTATCCGGTCCGGCTCCGGATTGTCGGGCCGCGCGATCCGCGCTACCCCGACGCCGAGCTCCGCGCCGCGGAACTCGGGCTTTCGGACTCCGTGGAGTTCTCGGGCTTCGTGACCGACGCCCAGTTGGCCGACGCCTACCGCACGGCCGACCTCCTCACGCATCCCTCCCGCTACGAGGGTTTCGGCCTTCAGATCGTCGAGGCGATGCGGAGCGGGCTCCCGGTCGTCTGCACCGACGGCGGGTCGCAGCCGGAGGTCGCGGGCGGGGCGGCGGTTGTCGTGCCCCGCGACGACGCCCGCGCGATGGCCTCCGCGGTCGTCGCGCTGCTCAACGATCCCGCGCGCCAACGCGACCTCCAGCGTCGCGGACTCGTCCGCGCGGGGGAGGTGACGTGGGACGCCACGGCGGCCGCCACGCTCGCGCTCTACCGCTCCCTGCTGGAGAAATGAGGCTGTTCCGCCCCGCGGGCTCCGGAACGGCGAAAGGAATCCCAATGATGCAGACAGTCCGATTCAAGCGGCTCGATCCGAAGGCGGTCCTCCCCTCGTACGCGCACCCGGGCGACGCGGGCATGGACCTCGTCTCGTGCGAGACCGTGGAGATCGCCCCCGGCACCTCGGCGATGGTCCGGACCGGCTGGGCCATCGCGCTGCCTCCCGGAACGGAGGGCCAGGTCCGCCCCCGGAGCGGCCTCGCCTCGAAATACGCCGTGACGGTTCTTAACGCCCCGGGCACCGTCGACGAGGGATACCGCGGCGAGGTGCGCGTCCTTCTCATCAACCACGGCATCGGCAGTTTCCGGGTCGATCCCGGCATGCGGATCGCCCAACTTGTCGTCTGCCCCGTGCTCCGCCCCGCCGTGGAGGAGGCCGACACGCTCGACGACACGGAGCGCGGCGCGGGCGGGTTCGGCTCCACCGGCGCGTGATCCGGCGTCCTTTTTATCCGTTTTTTCCTTTGATTCCGATTCTTTTCACGTAGAAATTCAAAAATGGAAACCGTCAAACTTCTGCAGTCCCTTGTCCGTTGCAAGTCCGTCACCGCCAACGTCAAAGCCGTCAACAAGGCGACCGGCGTTCTCCGGAAATACCTCGAGGAGCGCGGCGTCTCGACCTTCACCGCGCGCACCGAGGAGGAGCCCGGCCGCGAGATTCTCTATGCCTCGACCTCGGCCGACGCCGAGACGGACAAGACGCCGGACTACCTTTTCCTCTGCCATGTCGATGTCGTGCCCGCCCCGGCGGAAATGTTCGTCCCGAAGTACGGAAAGGACGGCATCATGCGCTGCCGCGGCTGTTTCGACTGCCTCGGCAACGCGGTGGTCTGCGCCCGGCTTCTCTGCGGGCTCGTGGGGAAGGCCTCCGTCGGGGTCGTCTTCGCCTCCGACGAGGAGGTCGGCGGAAAGACCTCGAAATGGTTCGCGGACCACGGCTACCTCCCCAAAAAGTTGTTGATCGTCGCCGACGGCGGCGCGTACGCGATCGGGTACGGAGAAAAGGGCGTCGTCGACATCAAGGTCACGGCGTCGGGACGCGGCGGCCACTCGAGCAGGCCGTGGATGTTCGAGAACGCGATCGACAACCTGTTCAAGTCGTACGAGGCGCTGAAGGCCGTCTGGCCGGCGCTCGTCCCGGACCTCTGGAGCGACACGATGGCCGCGACCATCGTTTCGGCGGGCTCGGTCCACAACCGCGTTCCCGACGAGGCGGAGATGCTCGTCAACATCCGGTTCACGAAGCCCCGCTCCGAGGGGCGGATCCTCAAGTTTGTCCAGAAGGCGGTCGCCCCGGCGAAGGCGGAGATCGTCGGCTCCGTCTCCCAGCCGTTCTGCGTCAAGCCGGATCATCCTCGGATCAAGGCGCTCCACAAGACGTTGGAGAGGCGGTATCCCGGACGCGGAATCCGTCTCTTCCGCATGATGGGCGCGACGGACGGCCGCCACTTCGCCGACACCGGCGTCCCCATCGCGATTATCGGAACCGACGGCGCCGGCGCGCACGCCGACGAGGAGTGGCTCCGCGTCGCGAACGTCGACGAATACGTGGAACTTCTCACGGAGTTCGTTCTCGGAAACTGACCGGTCCCGCCCGGTCCGAAGGAGTCATGTCATGAAAAAATCCCTTGCGAAAAATCCCGCCGTGAAAAAAGCCGCCGTGAAAAAAGCCGCGCCGCCGAAGTTTAAGGACGCGTCGCTTCCCGTCGAGGAGCGTGTCGCCGACCTGCTCGCGCGGATGACGCTCGAGGAGAAGGCCGACCAGTTGCTCCAGGAGACGATCGGCAAGGACGCGAACCCGAACAACCTCGGGCCGGAGAATCCGTTCCGGCCGACCGTCGGCTCCGTCCTCTCTTTCACGGGCGGCGCGAAACTCCGCAACGAGTACCAGCGCGCGGCGGTGGAGCGCACGCGCCTCGGCATCCCCATCATCTTCGGATTCGACGTCGTGCACGGCTGGAAGACCTGTTTCCCCTCGGCGCTCGCGCAGGCAGCCTCGTTCAACCCCGCGCTCACCGAGCGGCTCTCCCGCGTCGCGGCGGAGGAGGCCTGGGCCGACGGCGGCGTCGACTGGTCGTTCTCGCCGATGGTCGAGGTCGCGCGCGACCCGCGTTGGGGCCGCGTCGTCGAGGGCTACGGCGAGGACCCGTTCACGTCGAGCCGCTTCACCGAGGCCGTGGTGCGCGGCTACCAGGGGCGGACCCCGGAGGACCTCGCGAAACCCGGTCGCATCGCGGCGTGCCTCAAGCATTTCGTCGGGTACTCGGCCTCCGAGGGCGGCCGCGACTATTCCTACACCTCCATCTCCGGCCGCGACCTCTGGGAGCAGCATCTCCCGCCGTTCGAGGCCGGCGTGCGCGCCGGCGCCCGGACGCTCATGAGCTCCTTCAACGACATCTCGGGCGTTCCCGCCGTCGCCAACCGCTACACGCAGACCGAGATCCTCCGGAACCGCTGGGACTTCACCGGCTTCGTGGTCTCGGACTGGTGCGGCGTCGAGCAGCTCAAGCATCAGGGCTACACCTCGGACCCGGAGCGCCAGACGCTCGCCGCGCTCCTCGCCGGCAACGACATGGACATGGTCGACGGCGTCTTCAGGAACATCCCCGCGCTCGTCCGGGCGAAGAAACTCAAGAAAGCCGATCTCGACCGCGCCGTCGCGCGCGTCCTCCGGGTGAAGTTCGAGCTCGGTCTCTTCGAGCGCCCGTACGCGCCCGAGCGGCCCGAGTCCGCGACGTGCCTCCGCCCCGCCTCGACGAGGCTCGCCCTCGAGGCGGCGCGCGAGTGCGCCGTGCTCCTGCAGAACAACGGCGGCGTCCTTCCGCTCAAGGCGTCCGGCGCGAGGAAGGTCGCGCTTCTCGGTCCCGTCGCGGACGACCGCCGCGCGATGATGGGCGTGTGGACCGCCATGGCCCCCGAGGCGTCCGTGAAGACGCTCGCCGAGGCCGCTCGCGAGGCGTTCGCGGGGGCGGAGGTGACGGTCGTCTCCGACGAGTGCCGCGTGCCGGACGCGAAGACCCCGTCGCCCTCCGCGTCGGTCCGGGAGTCCGTGGAGGCCGCGAAGGAGGCGGATATCGTCGTTCTCGCGCTCGGCGAGGCGGGGTGGCAGTCGGGCGAGTGCGCCTCGCGCGTCGAAATCGGCCTGCCGGGGGCGCAGGAGGCGCTGGCGCTCGCGGTCGCGAAGGCCGCGGCCGGAAAGCCGGTCGTCGCGCTGATCGCGTCGGGCCGTCCGCTCACGCTTTCCGAGGAGTTCCTCGCGGCGGTTCCGGGAGTCCTCTATATCGGGCAGTCCGGCTGGGGCGCCGCCCGGGCCGCGATGGAGATTCTTCTCGGCGAGGTGAATCCCTCCGGAAAGCTCACGATGACCTGGCCGCGCTCGGTCGGACAGATTCCGATCTTCTACAACCACCACGCCAAGGCCCGCACCTGGCCGTCGGACTATCAGGACGGCTCCAAGGACGGACCGATGTTCGGCTTCGGCCACGGGCTCTCCTACACGACGTTCGGCTACTCGGACCTCAAGGTGAGGGAGTCGGGCGGCGGCGGGGGCGTCCTGCCGTGGATCGATGTCTCGGTGACGGTCGAGAACACCGGCGCGGTCGCTGGAAAGGAGACGGTGATCCTCTACTTCACGGACGTCGAGGCGACCTATACGCAGCCGGTGCGGCGCGTGGCCGGCTTCGAGAAGGTCTCGCTCGCGCCCGGAGCGAAAAAGACCGTGAGGTTCAGCCTCTCCCCCGCCGGGCTCGGATATCCCGACGAGGACGGGCAGACCATCCTCGAGGAGGGCGCGTTCCGCTTCTCCTGCGGAGGTCTTGAGGCGGCCTACGAAGTGAGCCTGTAGCGCGGGGAACGCCCGCGGCGCGCGGTCCTACTGTCCGGGTTCCCGGGCGGGGACGACCAGTTCCTGACTTTCGCGGATGACGTCGCCGCGAAGCCGGTCCTTGTTCGCCGCCTTCAGGGCCTCGACGGAAATCCCGTGGTCTCTGGCGATCGACCAAAGAGAGTCCCCGGACCGGACCGTGTAGATTGTCTCCGTGGAGTACAGCTCGGCCAGTTCGGCCAACCGGATGAATTCGGCGCGGTAGCCTTCCCGGTCGGCGCCTTTCGCGTCGCGGGCGCGCTCGATCAGCTTCGCGAACGAGGCCTCGCCCTTGTACTTCGAGCCGTTGAGAAGCAGCGCGAACTCGGCGACCGCGGACGCGAACCGGAAGTCCTCGCTCGTCGCGGCCGCGCCGAGCCGCTCTTGGGAATACGCCTTCTCGGCGAGAAGGCTCGTGTCTCCGCCCGGTTCCTTGTAGCGCGTCTTGACCGTCACGAGCTCCTCGCTCTCCGAGGTCTCGCGTTTTTGGTACTTGAGCGGGTCCGTCCCCGCGCCCATCTCGCCGCTTCCCGCGGGGATGATCTCGTAGAACGCGGTCATCGTATGGCCCGAGCCGATCTCGCCCGCGTCCTTCTTGTCGTCGTTGAAGTCCTTCGCCTGCAGCGCGCGGTTCTCGTAGCCGAGCAGGCGGTAGCCCTCGACCTTGGCCGGATTGAACTCGACCTGGATTTTCACGTCCTTGGCGACGGTCGCCATCGTGCCTCCGAACTCGTTCATCATCACCCTCTTCGCCTCCAGCGCCGTGTCGAGGAAGGCGTAGTTGCCGTTGCCGGCGTTCGCGAGCTTCTTCATGTTCGCGTCCTGGGTGTTGCCGCGGCCGACGCCGAGTACCGTCAGGAAGACGCCGCTCTCGCGCTTCTCGGCGATGAAGTCCTCAAGATCCTTCGGGGACGAGATGCCGATGTTGAAGTCTCCGTCCGTCACGAGGATCACGCGGTTGTTCGACTTCCGGTCGAAGTTCTTTTTCGCCTCCTCGTAGGCGAGCTGGATGCCAGCTCCTCCCGCCGTCCCGCCGCCCGCGCGAAGGCCGTCGATGACGCCGCGGATTGTCGCTTTCTCGCGCCCCGAGACGGAGGGCAGGCGCACCGCCGTGCCGTCCGCGTAGGTGACGATGGCGACATGGTCCTCGTCCCGCAGCTTCTCGACCAGCATCTTGAGCCCCTGACGGGCCATGGAAAGTCCGTCGTTCCATTCCATCGATCCGGAGACGTCGATGAGGAACGTGAGGTTGCACGGCGGCAGATTCTCCTCCTCGACGGTCTTCGCCCGCACGCCGATCCGCAGCAGGTCGTGCTTCGTGTTCCACGGGCACGGCGCCATCTCGCAGGCGACCGCGACCGGAGCGCCGTCCGCCGGCGGCGCGTAGTCGTAGGTGAAGTAGTTGATGAACTCCTCGATCCGGACCGAGTTCTTCGGAGGAAGCCGCTTCTGCTCGGTGAGCGAGTTTCGGGTCAGCGCGTAGCTGGAGGTGTCCACGTCCAGCCCGAAGGTCGACAGAGGCTCGCTCAACGGGCTCAAGAACTCGTTTTCCTCGAACTCGGCGTACCGTTCTGTTCCGTCGGCGACTTTCCGTTCCCGTTGGGCGTCCGGCTTCGCGTCGAACTCCGCGTCCTCCTCAAGTTCGAGAATCATCCCGTCGGGGAGGGGCATGCGGGTCTGCGCGAGAAGCGGGCGGGAGCGGATGCCGCGCTTTTTGAGGGGGCCGGGCGGCATGGACTTCGCTTTCGCGGCGGCGGGCGCCTGGGCCGACGGCGGCGGCTCCGGTTTCCGCGCCGGAGGGGCCGCATCGGCCGCGGCGCACGGAGCCTGGACAAAGCCGATCTCTTCGGCGGACGGGATTTCGCGTCGGGAGATTGCCTTGTCTTCGCTCACGGACTCGGAAGACGGCACGTTATATTTCATATCGTCGTCTTGCTGGCGTGTCGCGTGCCACAACACGCCGAGGCCGCAGCAGAGCGCCAGAAGCGCGGCGGCTCGTTGGATCCAACGGGGGTTCCACCGGATTTTCCGCGCGCGGAAGGCTCCGTCCGTCAGGGGGCGGAAATTCCCGCCCGGAACTTCGAACGCCCGTTCGTAGGCCCGTGCCGTCTCGTCCTCCGATCTCGCCCCAGGAGGAACTTTCTCGGCCGCCTTGGCGATTTCATCGACGTCGGCGGAATCCAGCGTCGCGACGAGCCAGCTCCGTTCGGTGAAGTCTTTCGCCGCCGTGCAGGCGTTCCAGAGCTGAAAGACCCGCTCCCCGACGAGCAGTTCCCGGGCCGACGCCGGCACGGTGAACGGAGAGACCGGCACGATGCGGTAGCCGGCCGCGCCCCTCGCCTCGAGGACGAGCGCGGTGAGCGGACGGTTCATGTCGGCGAAGACGAGGATCTCGCCCGGCTTTACCGGTCCGTCAAATCCTTTGGGCCAGACCCGTTTCTCCGTCCCGCGGAAGCGGACGTCCGCCTCGCCGGATTTCGAGTACAGATTCCATTCCTTCTTGAATATGTCGTTCATCGAGCTTCTCCTGTCTTCGCGAGAGTCCCTTCGGGGAGGTGGGTCTCGCAGGTCTCAAGAAACATGCGGGCGAAGAGCGGGTCGTCCGCGCCCTCGATGTGTCTCAATTCCCTGCGCAGGGCGTTCATTGATTTCTCCCGTACCGTGTAGGCCCGCGATTTGGCCATTCCCAGCCCTTCGAGGACTGCCGCGTCGGTAATCGGCACGTCCTGGGCTGTCGCAAAGAAAAGGAGCGCGACCTTCGGCTTTTCCGCCTTTATTTTTCGGGCGACGGTCTCGAGAATCCGCTCTGAGAGGGCGCGGAAGTCGTCCGCCTCGATCGTGGTCGCGGGGTCGTCCTCCACAGAGGGTTTGAGCGAGGCGATGTCCTCGGCGCCCGCGTTCTCCCATTCGAGGCGGCGTCTGCCGTCCGTCCCGCGTACGGAGCGCGGTCTCCAGCCCTTCAGCGCGGCGATCCAGTCGAGGACGATGTCGTGGACGCGGCCCGACTGCGAGCCGAAGAGCGTGCCGCAGACGAAATAAGTCGGATCGTAGCCATGTCGTTCTGTGGGCCAAGGAGTTGCAGACCAACTTTGTCTTCCTAAGACCGCTTGGCCTCCGACTTGTACGGAGCGCGGTCTCCAGCCCTTCAGCGCGGCGATCCAGTCGAGGACGATGTCGTGGACGCGGCCCGACTGCGAGCCGAAGAGCGTGCCGCA
>JAZUKQ010000176.1:0-23922 GCA_045643325.1 Kiritimatiellia bacterium
CCATCCATCCCTCGCGTCTTTTCCCATGCGGCTTCGCGCCCCGTCCGTCCCTCTTCTCACGTTTGGCCCCTATTTCAGCGTCTGGTCTCCCGGAGACCGTCTGGCCGACCGCGACGTCGTCCACTGGACCGGCCGGGCGCAGCTCCTCCGGGGCCTCGTCTCCGTCGACGGCGCCGTCTTCCGCTTCCTCGGCCGCGGTCCCGAGCCCGCCCTCGAGCAGGTCTCGCTCGACATCGGCGCGCTGACCACCTCCGCCCGCTTCCGGGGCGCCGGAATCGAGCTCACCGCCCTCTTCACCTCCCCGCTCCTCCTCCACCGGCTCGACATCCTCTCCCGCCCCGTCGGCTACGTCGAGGTGCGCGTCCGCCCGACCGACGGCGGGGAGCACCGGGTCCGCGCCGCCCTCGAGCTCTCCGAACAGTGGTGCATGGACAAAGCGGGCGACGGCGAGACCGCGACCCGCGTCCACACCCGCGGCGGCCTGGAAATCGCCGAAATCGGCCTCGCCTCGCCCAAGCCGCTCGCCCGCTCCGGCGACGACCTCCGCATCGAGTGGGGACGCGTCCTCCTCGCCGCCGAAAACGCCGAGGCCGAGGTCGTCCGCCGCCCCGGCGTCGTCTACAACATGGGCAAGCCCGTCGACCACCGAGCCGGCAACAGCGACGACAGACCGGAGGAGGAGGCGCACGACCTCACGTTCCTCACGATGTCCGCCGACGTCGTCCGTTCCGCCCTCTTCCTCGTCGCGTACGACGACGACGGCAAGTCGCTCCTCGTCTGGGACAGACCGCTCCGCTCCTATTGGAACCGCGACCCGAAGACCACAATCTACGACGCCCTCGTCCAGGCCCGGAAGGACTACGTCGCCCTCAAGGCCGAGTGCGACCAGTTCTCCGACCGGCTCTTCGCCGACGCCGTCCGCGCCGGCGGGGAGAAATACGCCGAACTGCTCCTCCTCGCCTACCGCCAGGCCGTCGCGGCGCACAAACTCGCGGTGGACCCCGACGGCGAGCTCCTCTGGATCTCCAAGGAGAACTTCTCCAACGGCTGCGCCGCGACCGTCGACGTCACCTATCCGTCCGCGCCGCTCTTCCTCCTCTACAACCCCGCGCTCGTCGCCGGAATGCTGCGCCCGGTCTACCAGTACGTCCGCTCCGGCGCGTGGGGCGACCGCGACTACGCGCCGCACGACGTCGGCCGGTACCCGGTCCTCGACGGCCAGATGTATTGGCGCCGGCCGGACGGCACGCTCAACGACGAGGGCCAGATGCCCGTCGAGGAGTGCGGCAACATGCTTGTCCTCGAGGCCGCGTATCTCCTCGCGAGCGGCGACGCCGAGTTCGCCCGCGGCCACCTCGACCTCCTCCTCCGCTGGGTCAAATACCTCGAAAAATACGGCGAGGACCCCGGCAACCAGCTCTGCACCGACGACTTCGCCGGACACTTCGCCCACAACTGCAATCTCGCCGCCAAAGCCGTGATGGGCATCGCCGCGACGGGCATCGTCCTCCGGAAACTCGGCCGCGCGGAGGAGGGAGACGCCTGCCTCGCGAAAGCGCGGGCCTACGCGGAAAGCTGGAAGTCGCGCGCCCGCAACGCCGACGGTTCGTACCGCCTCGCGTTCGACCGCCCCGGCTCCTTCTCGATGAAGTACAACTGGATCTGGGACCGCGTCTTCGGGACGGGCCTCCTCTCCGAAGGCGACCTCGCCGCGGAGTTCCGCCGCTACCTCGCCGAGCAGAAGCCCTACGGTCTCCCCCTCGACGGCCGCAAGCCCTACACCAAGAGCGACTGGATCGTCTGGACCGCCGCGCTCTCCGGCGACCGCGCCACGTTCGAGAGCCTGGTCGAACCCCTCTGGCTCGCCTATCACACCACGCCCGACCGCGTCCCGATGACGGACTGGTACTGGACCGACACCGGTCTCCAGTGCGGCTTCCAGGCCCGGTCCGTCCTGGGCGGCCTCTTCATCGGCCTCTTGAAATTCTGACAAGATTTCCCCCAAACCCCGCCATGGTCTCCGAACTTACCCGCGCCACGCTCCCCGACGGCGGCTCGCTCGTCGAGTTTCTCTATCACGCCGTCCGGATCAAGCCGGGCACCGTCCGCCGGGTCAGCGTCCACCTCCCCTCGAAACTTCCCGAACGCGGGGAGATCGCCCTCCAGGTCCACTTCGACGGACGCCCCGGCCCCGAGACCGAGGTCGTCGAGCGGCTCGTCCGCGAAGGCGCCATGCCGCCCCTCGCCGTCATCGGCGTCGCCCCCGGCGTCTTCCCCGCCTCGCTGCCCGGCGGAACCGACCGCTCCGTCCGGTCCCCGGAATACGACGGCCTCGGCCCCTCCCTCCCGACCCTCCTCGCCGACGCGCTGGTTCCGGAGATCGCGTCCCTCCTTCCCGAGGGCGTCTCCTTCTCCGCCTCGCCCGACATGCACGCCGTCGCCGGATGCTCCTCCGGCGGCATCGCCGCCTGGAACGCCTGCTGGGAGCGCAACGACTTCTTCCGGCGCTGCTACGCCAACAGCCCGACATTCTCCTGCTTCCGCGGCGGAGACGCGTTCCCCTTCCTCATCCGGAAGTACGAGACGAAGCCCGTCCGCGTCTTCATGACCTGCGGGACCGACGACATGCGCAACTCCGCGGGCGACTGGCACCTCGAGGGCCTCTCCGCCCGCGAGGCCCTCGAATACGCCGGCTATGAATACGAATTCCTGCTCTTCGAGGGCGGGAAGCACGGCGAGGGCATGCACGACGCCGGAACCTTCGAGCGAGCCTGCCGCTTCATCTGGAAGGACTGGAAGACTCGCCCCGTCGGCATCCGCCACTTCCCCGAGCGCGTCGCCGACATCTTCGCGCCCGGCACCGTCTGGACCCCCGCGGACGCCATGCCGCCCGCGCCCCCGGCGCTCGGCCCCGCCGGGGAATATGTCGTCGCGGACGGCTCCGTCCTCCTCCGGCGGCCCGGCGGCGGCGCGCGCGCCGTCCTGTCCCCCGGCCCCGGGCCCGGCGCCCTCCCCGGCCCCGCCGCCGCCGTCGCGCTCTCCTGCGACCGCTGGCGCCTCTATGTCGCCGTCCCCTCGAAGCGCTTCGTCTACGCCTACGCGGTCCGGCCCGACGGCTCGCTCGCGGACGGCTACGCGCACGCGCATCTGCACATCCGCGACGACGCGGACGTCATCGGCGCGCTCTCGGTCTGCGTCGATACGGGCGACCGCCTCTACGCGGCGACCGAACCCGGCGTCCAGACAATCTCGCAGCAGGGCGAGAACAACTGCGTCCTCGCCGCGCCGGGCCACGACCCCGTGCGCGAGGTCGCCTTCGGAACCGCCGGCGGCGGAAGCGCCCTCTTCGTCCGCACCCTCTCCGGAAAAATCTGGAGCCGTCCCGCCCTCACCCGCGGACTCTCCGCGGACACCCCCGTCCTCCCGCCCGACACCCCGCCCTTCTGATCCCCCCTCCACCCCCCTCGTTCCATGCTCCCGATTCTCGAATCCCTCTGGCGCGTGTTCGCCAAAATGTCCCCGTGGCTCGTCGTCGGCTTCCTCATCGCGGGAGTCCTCGCCGTATGGATTCCGCGCCCGCTGGTCCACCGCGTGATGGGCGGGCAAAGCGGGTGGCGGGGCATCCTCCGCGCCGTGCTGATCGGCGTTCCGCTCCCCATCTGCTCGTGCGGCGTCCTTCCGATCGCCGCCGGCCTCCGCAAGAACGGCGCGGGCCGGGGCCCGGTCGCGGCGTTCCTCGTCTCCACGCCGCAGACGGGCGTCGACTCGATTCTCGCGACCTACGCCCTGCTCGGGCCGGTGTTCGCGGTCGCGCGTCCGGTCGCCGCGGCCCTCACGGGATTCGTCGGCGGCGCGGTCGTCGCGGCGGTGGGCGGCGACGAGACGCTCCGCGCGGGGGCGGAGGAGAGCCGGACGAGGCCGGACCGGAGTCTCCGCGCGATTCTGTGGCAGGCCTACCGCCGGCTGCTGGGGTCGGTCGTCAAACCGCTCGCCGCGGGACTGGTCGTCTCGGCGCTGGTGACGGTCCTGGTCCCCGACCATTTCTTCGCCGATGTCCTGAAGGGGCGCGACTGGATCGCCATGCCGCTGATGGCGCTGGTCGGTTTTCCGATGTACATCTGCTCGACGGCGGCCATCCCGATCGCCGCGTCGCTGATTCTCAAAGGCGTGTCGCCCGGCGCCGCGTTCGTGTTCCTCATGGTCGGTCCGGCGATGAACGCGATGTCGATCACCACGGTTTCCGCGCTGATCGGGAAGGCGTCGACGGCGGCGTATGTCGCGGCGATCGTCGTCGGCGCGATTCTCTGCGGCATGGTCGTCAACCTCATTCCGGACACCGTGCCGATGGTCGAGACCGCGGCGCACGCCCGGCACGGGCTGACTCTGGGGCACCACCTCGCCGGCGGACTCCTCCTCGCGCTGATGGTCTACAACCTCTGCGACCCGGTGGAGATGCCGGGAAGAAAAAGCTAGGCGACCGAAAAGGTCGGGAAGCCGGGAAATGGAGGCGTTGCTTCCACATGAGGACGGTGTGGTACCATCCACGCCGAGGGAATCGTCCATGGGAATGAAGAAGGAAACAAAAACGTGAAACGGGCTGCGATATTTCTGTCCGCGTTGATGGGTCTTGTCGGCTGCGGGAAAAACGCGCGTCCGACGGCGGAGGACGCGGCGCCCGCGGGCGGGTCTCCCGCGATGTCTCCGCGTATCTGCTTGCATACGCGCCCGAGGGCGAACTCAACGGCTCGCGCATGACCCTCTTCACGATGGAGGTCGCGGAGAAGGGAGACAACGAGGCCGCCGTCTTGGTCATTCCCTGCGATTTGGACGCCAAAACGCGCAAAACCGACGCACCGGTGCCGCGTCCCGCGGTGAACACCCTGTTCCCGGGTCCGGCGTCCTGAATTCCGGGCGCTTGCCGGGCGCTCGCCGCCGTCTGCCGGGAAGAGGATTCACGGAATTCCTGCGGAAGCCTTCTCGAAGGCCTCGAAGGAGGAGTGAGGCGGCCGTGCGGATCGGCCCATGGGAGAACGTTCGCCGCTGACAGGACATCCGGGGGCATCGCCGGCCCGTCAAGGAAGATGTCCGCGCGGCAGCCGACGAGGTCGAGTTCGACATCGCGCACTGGTCACTCTTTTGTCAGACAGAGCGAGTTTCTGGGCGCCCCCCCGCAGATGGTAGAATTGTGTCCATTTCGCGCGCACGAGAAACCTCGTTGCCAACACTCTCGGGAAAGTTCATAATGGCTCGTTTTCGGATTGGCGCGCCCGCCTGTCCGAACCCTCATCGGAGAGAAAGATAATGTTCAGTTTCTGCATAAGCCCGACAAGAAAGGCAACGTGGATGGTGGCGCTTGCCGTCGCCGCCGCCGTCCGTTCGACCGCGGCCCCGAATTTCCCGACCGGCACCTTCATCGTGACCGGGAGCCTCAAAAACTGGAAGAACGCGCTCTACACGTCCGACGACAACGTGTCGGTCCAGGCGGTGTCGTCGGGGCGCATCCTCGCCGAGTGCGATGTCCAGACGGCCCTCGAACGAAGCGACGGCCGCAACTTCTCGCTCTCGATTCCGCTCTCGACCGTCGCCACGGACAAGACCGCCAAGGTCGGCGACACGGTGAACCTCGTCGTGCTCGACGGGGCGATGGTCCACATCGCGTCCAAGGCCGTCAAGATTTCCGGCGCGGACCGGTGGACGAACATCATCGCGCAGGTCGTCTCCGTCCAGACGTTCCCCTCGGTCTCGGAATACGCCGCCGGCGGCGAAGTGAGCGTCGCGCGGGCGTATATCGAGGAAATCCAGCCCTGGCTCGACTTCTGCGGCTACGCCGCCTATGCCCCCGACGACGACTGGGACGGAGACGGCATGTCCAACTACGCCGAGTACCTCGCCGGCACGAACCCCTTCGACATGTCGGAACGCCTCCGTATCACCGACTTCCGCCTTGTCGACGGCGACCGGGCCGCGCTCTCCTTCGAATACTCCGGCGGGCACGTCTACTCGCTCCTCGCCTCCCCCGACCTCGCGCATCCGAAATGGGCCACCGAGAAATTCGCGGCCGACGAGAAGGCGACCGAGGCGACGCTGGAGACCGTCACCTTCTCCGGCTCCGACGAGGACGCCGACATCGCGACCGTCTATGTGATGCCCGTTTCCCCGAACCCGTCCCGATTCTTCAAGGTGGAGGCGAAATAATGAACCTGAAACAGACTTTCGCCGCCTCCGCGATCGCGGCCGCCCTGTTCGCCGCCACGTCCGCCTCCGCGGGCCACGTCGCCGAGACGCTCACGCTCGCCCGGGGCTGGAACGCGGTCTATCTCGAATCGACGCCCGAGCAGCCCGACCCCGCCGCATTCTTCGCGGGCTCGCCCGTCGAGCGCGTCGGCCTCTATCTCCCCGACGCCTACGACGCGACGGCGCAATACCGCGGAGACGGCACCGAAATCCTCCAGCAGCCGGTGTCGTTCCAGACGTGGATGTCCGACGCCCCGGCGCGCGTCTGCACCCTGACGGCGCTCCGCGGCGGACACTGCTACCTCATCTACTCCTCCGCCGCGTTCACGAAGACCTTCTACGGCACGCCCGCCGTGCCGGACCTCGCGTGGCGCGTCGCCGACACCTCGGGCGAGGGCTTCATGACGATCGCCGCCCCGTCGCTCGCCGCCGGGACGAGCGTGGCGGCGAAGGCCTACTTCGGCGAAGGCCCGTTCGGCGCGGGCGGCACCGCCTACACCGTCGGCGGCACGGGGCAGGAACCGACCTTCCTGTCGCTCGGATTCCTCGGCGGAAAGGCGTCGGTCGAAGCGGGGAAGGCCTACGCGTTCACGGGCGTCGACGCCGGCGACTGGCCGGGCGTGATCGATGTCTCCGGCCTCACGCCGCTCGGAGTCTATTTCGGCGAGACGGACAACACCGCGCTGTTCTTCCTCCGCAACGCCGGCACGGCCGACCGCACGTTCCGGCTGAGCGTGCTCGCCTCCGAGAAGGAGGGCGACCAGCCGCTCGAAGTCTCGCGCCTCGTTTCGGGCGGCCCCGCCGACGGCGGGAGCTGGACGAACGCCCCGTACGGCGCGAGCTGGGAGCTCGAGGTCCGCGCGGGCGACCGGGTCACGGTCAAACTCGCCGTCGACCGCGCGGGCGTGACCGACCCGACCGCGTACTACGGCGCGCTGCTGCAGATCGAGGACCTCGGCGGGACGCGGATGCGCGTCCGCCTGCCGATCGTCGCGGAGGCGGCCCGGACGACCGGATCGGCCGCCGCGTGGCCGGCCGGGCTCTGGCTCGGAGGCATCGAGCTCACGCAGGTCTCGCAGCTGGGCGACACGACGCCCGTCGACGCGAACGGGACGATGAAGGCGATGCTGATCCTGCACGTCGCCGAGAACGGCCAGCTCACGCTCCTCCAGCGGGCGGTCGTGGCGACGGAGGCCGGCCCCGACGGCGAACCCATCGAAACGCTTTACGTAGACGCCGGCGACGCCCCGGCCGGCGCGCTCTCCTCCCGCCGCGTCGAAAGCGTGATGCTGTCGGCGACCACGCCGGCCGTCCATCCCGCGGAAACGGATTCCGACCAGTTCGGCCAGCGCCCCGTGTTCACCTACACGGTCGCGGCGGACGCGCGGGACAACCCGTTCCGCCACGCCTGGCATCCGGACCACCAGACCGGAATCGCGGTCACGAACACCGTCTCGCTCTTGTGGCGCGACGAAAACGGCGCGCCGTTCTTCGAGGAGGCGACGGGCGACGGCGCCTCGGGCGGCGTCGTGGAATGGCGCATGGAGGGGCTCGCGAAGGACCCGGTCGTCGCGCGCGGCGTCTTCGGCCTCAAGCGGGTCGCGGCGATACCGGAAATCGAGAAATAGGATGAAAATGAACACCAGGACACTAGCCATCGCGCTCGCGGCGCTCGGCGCCCTTTCGGCGGGCGCCTTCCCCGAGGGCATCGCATACCGCGGAAAACTCCAGGCGGTGAACGCCGCGCCGTTCGACGGGGCGCTCCCGATCACCATGACCTTCTGCCTCTACAAGGACGCGGAGGGCGGGCCGATCCTCTGGGGACGCCGCATCCCGGTCGTCGTCGCGAAAGACGGCACGTTCGAGATCGTGCTGCAGGACACGACGGGCAGCGCGTTCGCCGGGCCGGAATATGAGTCGCTGGTGACGGCGATCTCCTCGCTTTCGAACGCCTACGGTCTGGAATTCTACATCGGGCTGACGGTCGGGAACGGCGGAAGCCTTGCGGACATCGAAGAATCCGAATTCAAGCCGCGCCAGCGCGTTGGCGCCGTCCCCCTCGCGGAATGCGCGGTCGAGGCCCATCGTGTCGACAGGGTGACCGGTCTCAATGTGAACATCGACCAACTCCATGTGGTCGATACCATCACCACGCCCGAACTGGAAGTCACCGGGACCGGTCCGAATTCAAAGGGACTCGTCACGATGTCTACGCCTACGCTGACGATGTCGAAAAACGCCACGCTATATGCCGAAAACGGCAGTTTCACCTTTTCGGGATTTGGATTTCCGAGTGCCGAAATCAAATCGATGGAATGCAGCGGGCAGAGTTTTGGGTCGCCGGTCATCGTGCTCCGGAAGGTGGGCGAATACCCGACCAGTTCGTTTGTTTCGGACTTCATCGTTAAACCTGGAAACGTCACCACCGATTCGAGCGCAAAAAACGTCATTCAGATTGTCGGGGAGGGATGGAAATGAAAAGAGCGGTTGTTTTGTTTGCGTCCGCGATGTTGGCGGCAACGATGGCGCCGGGGGAGGACTATGCGTTCAGCGGGATTGTCAAGAAGTCGGACGGCAGTCCAGTCACGGGCGGTGTCAAAGTCACCGCGCAGTTCTATTCCGCGGCCGAGGGCGGAAGCAGTTCCGGACTTGCTTCGGAATACGCGACGGCGAGCGACGACGGACGCATCGATGTATCTGTCATCAGCATGGCCGATACCAAGCGCTATCCCTATCTCCAATGGTGCGTATGGCATGGAGCGGACTATTCTGAAGTCGTCGAGGTACAACCCAGGCAGCATGTCGGCAAGGTCGCCTATGCTCTGGTAGCCGGACATGCCGCGGCGGTTGATTTCGGCGATCAGCTCACCGTGACCGGCACTGCCGAAGTCAAGACTGTCGAGGCGTCCAAGAAAATAAGGGTAGGAGCCTTCCAGGCGCCGACCGCCGAACTGGTGCTTGGATCCAGCGACGCGGACAAATTCACATTCGCGAACCTTGAGCAGGAACTGTCGATGAAGCCGGACACGGCCGGCAGGTTGATTTTTTTGGGAACCAACAGGGTCGAGCGCTCCGCGCATATCCCGTACATCAAGGATCCCTATTCCACCTTCGATTGCGACATGCAATACACCGCGACGTCAGACGGAATAGCGACTGTTGTGCTGGATGGCGTTGTGAAGCAACGGCTCGAAAATCCCTTTTATGTTCCGATGGTGCTCGCGGGAATAGAGATTCTGGATCCTTCCGGCGCCGTCGAAAAGGATCCAAGGCCGTTGTACGAGGCGTTCCATATCGCAGGCAGATTCGACACTGGGGCATTGAACCACGAATTCGGGGCGCTGCGGCCGGTGCCATGGCTTGTCCCCGAGCACGCCATGGTTCATTCCGACGACTCCAGAAAATCGGATATCAAGATTCCGCTCGCCCTCGGGGAGACAGTCCGCGTGAAAGTGCAGTGCGCGGTATGGGATGATGGGCTGCATCCGGACATATTCCCGCTCATTAATCCAGACCGCAAGACTGCGGATACATTGTTTACGCGCTACAGTGTCGATGTAAGGATCGAATTCATGCCTTTCGGCGGCGCAAGGTAGGAGACTCGCCATGAACATACTCAAGATGACTGTTGTCTGCGCGTTTGCGCTCGCCGCATCCATGTCGGGTGCCGAAGAGGTCGAAATCGTCTATCATGGGCGCGTCGCGACCGTGGTCGGCGCGGGATACGGCGGAACATTCGACATGACTTTCCGCATCTACGACGAAGAAGGTGCGGAGGCACCGATGTGGACCCTGAGGGCGCCGATAACGACCGATGCAGATGGCGACTTCCAGGCCGTATTCTCCGACAGCGCCGAAGGCATCGTCCATGAAGGCGAAGGCGCCGCCCATACCATCCAGGACCTTGTCGCAGACGGGCGGGCGAACTATCTCGGCATCACGATCGCCAACGGCCGCGAGATCACCCCTCGCCAGCCGATCCTGCCTCAGCCGCTCGCCATGAACGCGAATTCCGCCAGCGGGATCGCGAAGAACGGCAAGATCGATTCCATGGAAGTCGAATCGATCGAATGCGGAAAGCTGAGCGGATACAATATCCCGATCATGGTTTCCGAAAGGTTGGCCGGCGGAATCGACTGCGAGAACAGGCTGAACGCGATCCACATGCCGACAAACAAATTCGACACGCTCACGCTGCTTGCCGACAAAGGCATGGAGGTTTTTGACACCGAAAGCGCCGGCTACGGCTGGAAAGACATCTACACCATTGACACAAGGCATAGTTTCTACGGATGCCAGAGAGGTGTTTCGTTCCTGTCGACCCTGCGCACCATGGGGGTACGGTATCTCCTCGAAATTCCCGAAGACGTTCGATACGAAGAGTTCAAAACCTATGTCAATTGGGCGTGGGAGGCGCCGGGTCTCGTGTTTTTCATCGGCGACGAAACCGAACTCGAGAAAGAGGCCATGCTTCAGACCCTCTACAACGCGCTCAGACTGAATCTGTGCGAAATCTACAACCGCAAGTTCAACAGGGAAGACTGATGAATACGAGAAACCTTGCAAGACTTGCCATCTTCGCCTTGCTGGCGAATTGTGCAATAGCGGACGAAATGGATCCCACGCGGCTTGCCATCGTCAGGCCCGATGCCATCGAGTGGCGTGATGGCGAGCCATCGGCCGTGTCCAATTACAACCCTGTCGCCGGCTGCTTCAGGGCCGACTCGCCCAACGCCCCCACCAGCACGAAGGGGACGGAGGTCTTGTACCGCCTGACCGAGGCCAGCCAGGGCATGACGTTCATGGACATCCATGCGGAATGGCGGCTTGGCGACTTCCTCACCGACATTCCCGTGGACACGGACTGGGCAAAGACCTTTGATGCCATCCGCGCCACGGAGGCCTATTCAGACGGCACGGTCACCATCTTCCCCGGCATGTCGAATCCAGCCAAGCGAATCCTCTTTTCGCGCGGCGGTTCCGTTGACATCCCCTGGGTGTCCAAGGCCGATGGCTCCACGAACGTCACGACATACGCGGTGGCGCGCGCGTCCTCGAAGCGCCCCAAGCGCATCTTCTGGACGTCCGCCCCGTACAACGCCCCCGGCATCGACTTCTCCGGGAAATTCATCCGCCTCTTCGGCGACCCCGACATCGTCAATCCCGTCTATGAGGCCGACCCGACCGCGCCGGGCATCAGCAACATCGTGCGCGGCGTCTACTATGATTCGACCACCAAGACCCTCCAGGCCGCCGCGCGCGGCGGCGTCGGCGTCCCGGAAGACGGCCCCAAGGGCCAGTTCGTCGTCGCGTACTACGATACCGGCTCGTTCGACAACCTCGTCGCGATCACCGTCGCCGAAGCGTCGGGCCCCGATGTGACGACGCTCAACGCGCACGTCGGCGAGCGGCTGCAGCCATACAGCGGCGGCTACGACACCGAAGGGCTGCGCGCCTACATCCAGAAGGGCGCGATGCGCGAGGAGGGCGACCTCGCCTCGCCGTACCTCGAGGTCTTCGCCGCGAAGAGCAAGTACAACGAGAAGGACGGCGCGGTCTACGCCATCGCGCCGAACGACGAGACCTCCACCGGCACGGACTCGCCCGCGCCCTGGCGCGCCGACATCTACTGGGAGACCCCGGACGACATGGACACGCTCTGGCCGTTCGAGGAGGACTGGTACAACATCACCTGGGACCAGGACGACGTGAAGATGATCGTCTCGGACGACCCCAAGGAGCCCGGCATCCCGCTCTTCCTCCCCACCAACTACACGGTCACCGTCTCCGCGTACATGAGCCCGGGCGGCTGCGCCGAGAAGGACGAGACCGTCAACGGCAACTCCATCAAGGTCTCGACGCCCGGCCGGTTCCTGCTCAAGCTGACATTCGACGACGACGTCCGCTACCTCGCCGTGAACGCGCTCTCGCGCGACGACCCCGCCGTCTCGACCGGCAACGCCGTCGACAAGACCGTCCGCACCGGCGACACCCTGGCGCCGCTCTCCGGAAACTTCGCCGGCGAGATCGCCGACTACGCCGCGATGTTCGGCGGCAGCGCGCGCGGCTACATCTACCGCCCCGCCTCGCCCGCGTTCAACTGGAACCCCCATTTCTACCGCGACCTCGAGGTGACGCCGCTCGTTCCGTCGGTGGACATCGCGTCCGCCGACGAGGAGGACGGCGACATCGACTACAATCCGTTCGAGAGTCTCGAGTCGTCAATCTGTCTCGTCGCCCCCTCGCCGGACCCCGTCGAGGTCTGGTGGTACCGCCAGGTGGAGGAAGGCAACGGGGAGGAGAGCCTTCCGGCGCCCGTCATGGTCCCCGGCGTCGTCTTCCGCTATAACTGCGTCCTGCCAGAGCCCGGCGACACCCACGAGATCGCGATCGTCTCGCAGAAGGGCAGCGCGATGCCCTCCGGCGCGGATTCCGGCGTCGCGCTCTTCCTCGCCGACGAGAACGCCGGCGCGTGGAGCTACGACAACAGCCTCAACGCCGAGACCGCCGGCATCGGCGGCGACCCGTTCGCCCTCGGGCTCTGGGTGCAGCCCTCGCCCTCCGGCCGCGGCGCGCCCCCCGCGCTGCCGGGCCGCCTCGCGGCGGCCTCGTTCGCCTCGGGCGACCTCACGGCCGAGTTCAACGGCGTCGCCGGCGACGCGCCCGGCGTCGAGGTGAAGATCACTTCGCGCGACGACGTGTCCGGATCCCCGGCCATCTGGCAGACGGTCGTTTCCGCCGCATCCGGCCGCTGGACGCACCTCGCGCTCGCCTTCGGCGCGTACACGAACGGCTGCCGGGCCGCCCGGCTCTATGTCGACGGCGAGGAAGTTCATTCCTTTGAAGTCCTCCGCGGCGCCGAGTCCGGCGGAGAACCGCTCCCCCAGTCGCTCGGCGCCATCGGTGTCGGGAAAAACCCCGACGACTCCGCGCCCGCCGCCGCCGGATGGGCCGTCGATGAGCTGACGCTTTGGAAGGGCGATGTCGACGCCGCGGTGCTCGTCTCGCTCCGGCTCGACAACGGAAGGGCGGCGGAACGCGAGCGCATGGAGGCGCTCCGCTTCCACGGAGACTTCGTCATCGGCGGCGAGACCTTCGAGCTGCGCGACGACGAGACCGACCTCGAGCACTACATCATGTCCGCGACCTACCAAGGCGCGATTAAGACGCTGGGCGCGGTCCTCTGGCTCCAGCCCGGCGCTCCGACGCTTTCCCAGGAGACGCTCGCCGTATCCAGCGGAATCTCCCCGCGCGTCTACCGCCAGACGAACGAGATGGAGCCCGGATACCGGCTCAACCTCGAACACGCCTTCGTCGACGACTGCACGGTCTGGGCGATCCGCAACGATCTCCGCGAAGGCGGCGAGGACAATGCCTTCGTCCTTGTCGAATACGCGCGCGACGGACGCGGGGCGATGGCCGTGTACAATGTCGTCGTCTCGAACGCGGTTTACAACGCGGCCGAAACCGATGTCGTCGTCGCGACGCAGATGCTGCCGCCCTATCCGCTCCGTCTTGTCGATGGATACTGGAACCGGTGGACGACCTACGAGGACGCGCCGATTCCCGGCGACAGCGACAACGCGATCCACTTCCGCGACCGCAAGCTCAACGACTGGGCGCGCCGCGACGGCGAGACCACCGCCTCCTACGCCTACAAGCTCCTGAACACCTTCGACCTCCCCGGAATCGACGTGCCGGGCCTCCACGACAACTTCATCGAATGGCCGTACAAGTGGCTCTGGCATTCCTCGTGGCCGGCGAACGCGCCCGTCATGCAGGTCGCCCAGACCCTGACGAAGGCCGTGAACGGACTGCCCGAGGTCTGGAACATGGCCTCGTGCCAGGTCGTCTTCCCCGCGACCAACCGCGTGGGCGACATCGTCTCGCCCGACGGCACCGTCCACACCGGCCAGCGCACGGAGATCGTCGACCTGATCGACCCCGTGACCGCGCAGACCGCGCCGCTCCCCATCCAGGCGCAGTTCGCGCCGGAGTACGGCTTCCGGGTCGGCCCGTCCGGCACCGCCAGCCTCCGCATGGGCAAGTACTACTTCACCGGTCTCCCGCCGCGCATCTCCGACCGCTTCTACGTCGACGCCAACGCGGCCGAGGCGGAGCGCATGGTCCTCGTCGGCGAACTCGCCGAGCCCGCGACCGGCAACGCCTACCTCCGGCTCAACACGCTCACGCCGGACGACGTCGCCGTGCTGAAGTCGATCTGCATCCTCCCGGAAGGCAGCGAAGGGAAGACCGCGTGGGACGCCGCCGTCGATGTCCTCGCCGCGAAGCCGTCCCCGCGCCCCGGCCCGGACGACCCCGCCGCCAACTACGCGCTCGTCGCGAACGGCGACGGCGCCGGCTTCGTCGTGATCGCCGAAAACAACTCCTCCGACACCGACATCGTGCCCGAGGGCGAGCCGATCAACCTGCAGGTCGTCTGCGTGACCAACACCCTCTACGCCGGCGCGGTCTCCACGCAGTCCGACCCGCTCAACAAGCTCTCCGAGCTGCTCACGGTCCAGTACAACGACGACTTCGGGCCCTCCACGACGAACTTCGTCTTCCAGTGGCAGCGCCACACCCCGCTCGAGGACGGATCGGTCCCCGGCGACGGCGTCTTCGGCGACCTCCTCTTCCGCTACGGCGACGGCCTCACGAGCTTCCTCGTCGGCACCAACGGCACGCAGCTCACCGAGCTCGTGAACATGTACTACCGCATGCGCTACCGCCCGAAGGACGGCACGCCGGCCGCCTACACCTGCGGAACGGACTTCTCCGGCTGGACCGGCGTCGCGCTCGCCGAAGGATGGATCCAGCGCGTGCTGAACTCCGTCACGCCCTTCGCGCAGCGCGTCGAGGACTTCTACTCGAACCCCAGCGATATCGCGTACACCATGCTCGAGCAGATCGGCCGCCCGTACCAGGGAGACGTCGCCCTCAACAACGACAATCTCGACGAGATCGGGCTCCTCGAGCTCTACCGGACCGTCTTCAACAAGGCCTGGAAGATGTCGCTCGCCCTCGGCGTCCGCGACGCCGACGTCGACAAGCAGCTCCTCCTCGCCGCCTCGCGCATCGCCGACTTCTACCAGCTGCTCGGCTCCGAGGCGTACGCCGACGCCAAGAACCCGCTCATCGCGCACGGCCTCAACGACACCTACGTCGCCGAGCTCGGGTCCATCCCGTCCAGCACCTTCTGCTTCCAGAACCAGGTCCGCACGCTGCTCGACGAGGAGCTCGCCCTGCTCCGCGGCCGCGCCGCCTCCACCGACGCGCCGAACATGACGACGCAGCCCTGCTTCAACCGCCTCTACTGGAATCTCACCAAGGGCATCACGGAAGGCGAGGTCGCGTACGTCAACAACTACGGCATCCGCGCCTCCGACGGCGTTCTCGGCGTCGACCAGGCCGCCGCGCAGTACCCGCAGGGCCACGGAGACGCCTGGGGGCACTACCTCTCCTCGCTCTCGCTCTACTACCGCCTGCTCGCCAACGAGAACTTCGACTGGCACGCCACGATGTCGGAGATGAACCTCTCGCAGACCGTCGCCAACGTCGACTACTACGACGAGCAGAAGTTCGCCGATTCCGCCGTCAAACTCGCGCAGATCGGCCTCGACACGCTCGACCTCTCCGCCCGCAAGGCCTGGCGCGACAACGGCGGCGACATGCTCTCCGGCCACGACGACGCGGATCCCGGACAGGCCTTCGGCTACGGCGAGTGGGCGGTCCGCTCCGGCCTCGGCGGCATCTACGACTGGGCCGCGGCGAACGCCATGCTCCCGGCCGCCCCCGCCGGCGGCGACGGGAACCACGCCGACGCCGGAATCTCCCGCATCGACCGCGGCACCGTCACGCAGCTCGCCGAGCTCTGCTCGCTCGTCGACGAGATCCAGCGCCGCGTCAACACGCTCAACGGCGGCCTGAACCCGCTCGGGCTCTCGCAGAACACCATCCCGATGGACATCGACCCCGCGGCGCTCGCCGAGCGCGGCTCGCACTTCGACCAGATTCTCGAGCGAGCCGAAAAGGCCCTCGCGAACTGCCAGACCGTCCTCGACTTCGCGAACAAGTACGGAGGCCGCCTCCAGCAGATCGCCAACGCCGAGACGACCGCCGCCGCCAGGCAGGCCGAGACCGAGGCCGAGTTCAACCGGGAGCTGATCGCGATCTACGGCACGCCGTTCCCCGGCGACATCGGCACCGGCAAGCTCTACGGGCAGGGCTACGAGGGCCCGGACCTCTACCACTACATGTACATGGACCTCGCCGAGTTCGGACTCGAGAAGAAGGCGCCCGCGACCACGTTCACGAAGACATACACGAAGTACACCGTCGAGAGCGCCGCGTCGGGCGTCGCGGGGGACAGCACGGTCACCGTGGAGTACAGCGTCTCCCCGGACGGCATCGTCCTCATGCCGGACGGCTACGGCGTCCGCGCCGCCGAGGGAAGCATCCAGACCGCGTACCGCGCGTTCCTCTCCGCGTATGTCGCCGCGAAGGCCGCCGACGCGAAGTACGAGCACAAGGTCGCGGTCATGAACACCATGGTCGACCGCTACCACAGCCTCTACGCCACGAAGCAGACCGCCCTCACCGCCAGCATCGCCGAATACGACGCGCTCAAGGCGATCAAACTAATCAACATCGCCACGAAGAAATCCGTCGAAGTGGCCGGCTATGTTCAGGAGCAGATAGACAATTCGCTGCGGTCGTTCATCGAGTCGACTCCCAAGGTGGTCGGCGCCGGCCTGACGATCGTCACGGATCCTTCCGCCATCGCCGCGGCGGCGACGGCGGGCATCCTGACGGCCAACGATATCGCCGAGAAGGCCGCCAAGACAACCCAGGCCGTCAGCGAATCCGCACTCTCCGTCACCGAGACAATCTGCGACCTGCTCATCAAGAACTACCAGTTCGCCGTCGACACCTGGCAGAACAAGGTCACGACCGAGGACACGTACTGGGCGTTCGTGAACGAGGTCAAGGCGGCGACCAAGGAGGCGCAGGCCGCGATCGGCGCGCTCTCCACCGCCGAGGCCGCGTACCGCGCCGAGGTCGCCAAGGGCGATCTGCTCCTCGCCGAGCGCGAGCGCGTCCGCAAGGCGCAGTCGAACACCGCCACCCAGTACCGCTACCAGGACATGTTCGAGCGCGTCCAGCGCAACAACGCCCTCACGAAGTACTCGACGGCCTTCGACACCGCCCAGCGCTACGTCTGGGAACTCGCCAAGGTCTACGACTACGAGACGGGCCTCCTCGCCTCCGACCGCGATTCCGGCGACCGCTTCCTCGCCGAGATCGTCGGCTCGCGCCAGCTCGGCTGGCCGGGCGTCTCGACCTCGCAGGCCACCGACAAGGGACTCTACGACATCGTCAACCGCATGAAGGAGAACTGGGCCGTCCTCAAGGGCCGCCTCGGCGTGAACAACCCCGACGCCTCCGTCACCGAGTTCTCGCTCCGCTACGAGCTCTTCCGCATCAAGCCCGACGCCTCCGGCGACGAGGCCTGGCGGCGGGAGCTTCGCAAGTACTGGGTCGACGACCTGAACGCCGATCCCGACTTCCGCCGCCTCTGCCAGCCCCTCGCCTCGACCTCCGGCGCGGCGGCGAAAGAGCCCGGCCTCGTGATTCCCTTCGCCACCGCCACCAACGCCGCCGAGAACTTCTTCGGCAAGACGCTCCAGGGAGGCGACCACGCCTTCTCGTCCGCCGACTACGCGACGAAGGTGTTCGCCGTCGGCGTCTCCTTCGAGGGCTACGACGCGCTCGCCGGGCGTACGGTCGACGGCCTCGCCGCCAACCCGAACGTGTACCTCGTCCCCGCCGGCCTCGACTACATGCGCGCCCCGTCCGCGAACGGACGCGCCGTCCTGTCCTGGAACGTCGTCGACCAGGTGCTCCCGCTCCCCTACACCATCGGCTCGACCGAACTCGACGACCCCGACTGGGTTTCGACCTTCGAGGGAACCGACGGGACGTCCGACAGCGTCGCGAAGATCCGCCGCCACTCCACCCTGCGCGCCGACGGCGGCATCTACTCCACGCGGCTCGTCGGCCGCAGCGTCTGGAACGGCCGCTGGCTTCTCGTGATCCCCGCAGCCTCGCTCAACGCGAACCGGGAGGCCGCGCTGGAGACGTTCATCAACGGCGTCGGCGACATCCGCCTCGGCCTCCAGGCCTACGCGCGCTCCGGCAACTGATGAAGGGCTCTCTCCCACATTCATTCCGGCGCTTCGGCGCGGCCGCCGTCGCGGCCGCGCTGATTCCGGCGTCCGCCGCCGCGAACGCCTACACCAACCACGCCGGCCACGCCGTCTCCGGCGTCCCGGTCGCTCTCGACAAACGCTCCGTCACGCTCGCCGACGATCCGCCGCCCGCGCCCCCGGACGTCGCGGTCTCGGCCGGCACGGCCGCGGACGTCGTCGGAGAAGACGGCGCGGAAGACTCCACGTCCCGGGAGCCCCGGACCACGGTCTATCCGCTGTCGATCTTCCCGGAATCCGAGCGCCGCCGCATCGCCGCGGACTTCGGCGAGCCGCTGCTTCCGGAGGACGTGAAACGCGCGGTAGAGGCGTCCGAGCGCGCGCGCCGCCGCTCCGTCGCGCGCGCCGCCAAGGGGCTCTGCACGCAGGAGGAATCCGACGCGTTCTGCCGGCGGAACGCCGAGGCGCTCGCGGCATACCTCGAGAAGGAGGTCGCCGCCGGGCGCATCACCAGCGCCGAGGCCGACGCGCTTCATCGGTAGGACGCGCCGTCCCCGGTGGCGGCGCGCCCCCCCCGACGGACGTCACCGGGAAATCCGGAGGACGACCGACACCTCCGCGGGGGCGGAGGCGCGGAAAAGCCGGTAGGTCCCGGTGCGGTTCGACACGGTCTCCCCGGTGTCCACGAGCTCGCCGTCGGTCTCGTACCGGCACGTCCAGCCGGCGAAGGTCGAGGAGACGGACTTTCCGTCGGACGCGATTTCCGAGGACGCCGCGCCGTCCGTCGCGAAGACAGGAATCATGTAGGCCGCGTTGTTGCCGGAGCGGACGGTCACATGGACGCCGTCCTCCGCCACGCGATAGGACTCCGAGAATCCGTGGCCGCTCACGAGCCGGACGACAGCGTCGTCGCCCGCCATCGCCGCCTCGTCGACGGAGTAGCGGTCCTCCGAGCCGCAGAACCACCGGTCCCCCCAGCCGCTCGCGCCGCAGAGGGCCATCGGGCGCCGGTTCGGCTCCGGGAGGCGGGAGGACGCGTCCGGGCCGGGGAACGGGACGGAGAGACAGAGCGCCTCCGGCGCTCCGGCACGGTGCACGCGGCCGAGGCCCGAGCCGTCGTAGTGGAAGTCGGCGGCGGTGTCGAACTCGAGGAAATAGCCGTGCGCGTTCGCGAAAATCTTGTGGAATGCGTCGCTCGTCCGCGCGACGTATCCGCCGGTCCGCGCGGGGGCGGGACGCGGCTCGACCGAGGGGTCGGCGAACACGTCCGCGAGGTAGGCGATCGAGCCGAGCGTGATCATGTACTTGTCGAAGTACGCGTACTTCTCGCATCCGTACATGCTCTCCCGCGGCCAGCGGTTCTTGACGTGGCTCCCGGGCACGGCGTCGAGCCAGCGGAAAATGGAGTCCGCCGCGAGGCGCGCGGCGTCGCGGCACTGCCCGGCGAGCTCCGGGTCGCGGTCCTTGAGGCGCGCCGCGTAGAACTCGAAGAGCGCCGCGGTCCAGGCCTCGTTGTGGAGGAACTGCTGGCTGCGCCCCCCGAAGGGCAGCTCGCCGGAGGGGGACTGCATGCGGAGCATGAGGGGGACGGCGCGGAGAAGCAGCTCGTCGATCCGGTCTCCCAGATCTCCCGCGGGAAGCCCGAAATGCCGCAGAGTCGCGAGCTGGACGCGCGCGACGACGTCGTAAAGCATCGGGTTGTGCGGGTCGCGGTACATCCCGGAGGACTCGAACGAGAGAAGCTGCGAGGCGGCCTCCTTCTCGATGAACGGCCCGACGGCGTCCCATGACGCGATGCCGGCGGCGACGCGCGCCCCCTCGCTCGCCGCGTTGAAGGCGGCCCAGTTGTTGACGGGAATGGCGGACCCCGGGGCGACGACGTCGTAGCACCTCGCCGGGTCGATCTTCGCGAGGTCCGCGCGCCAGCCGCGCGACGTCTCGGGCGGGACCGCGCCGCTCTCCTCGAGCGCGAGGAGAGCGGAGACGAGCTCGCGGACGGAAAAATCGTTCGCGGAACGGTTGTGGCGGGCCATCTCGGCGCAGCAGAACCCCATCATCTCGGTCATGAGCGGCTTCAGGGAGGTCTGGCGCCCGTGAGCGACGAGGACCGCGAGATTCGCCGTGAGCCGGGGAAAACCGTGCTCGGTGACGCCGGTCTCCCTCACGCGGCCGAAATACGCGCGGACCTCGTCCTCCGTGTAGGAGAGGAACGCGCGCTCGACAATCTCGATGTAGCGGGAATCCGGATCGGCCGGGACGGGACGGGTTTCCCCGGAAAGCGGAAGAACGGACATGGCGAAAAGAAGGAAAAGAAACGGACGGATAAACATGGCGGCGGACAACGGACAGGAAAGAGTCTTCCGCAAAGCGGAGGCGCGCGGGGGCGCGGGTCACGCCTCCGCCCCCGCTCCGGATACTCCGCAGCGGGGCTACGGCGTTCCGTCCGGACCCGGGGCGGCATACCCGAGTTCCGGCTTCGAGACGCAGTCGAACCGGTCGCCCGGATCGGCACGCAGCGAGACGTCCGGCGCGCGGAACTTCTCGGCGCGGGCCTCGTCGTCATAGACGGAGCCCTTGTTCTCGAGCGTGACCTCGCTTTCCATCCGGCCGAACGTCTCGCCTTCGGCGGCCGGGACGAAAAGGCACCGGTCGAGCGTGACGGAGGTCTTCTCGCCTTTTTCGATGGAGAAGCAGGTTCTGTCGCCCCACGAGGTGCAGCGTTCGTAGGTCACCTCCCCTCCCCCGTGATTCCAGAATCCGACGTCGTGACGGTTCTTTCCGCCGAAGTCGACCGCGCCCGAGGAAAGGCAGTTGCGGAAGAGGACTGGGGCGCCCGCCTTCGTCCAGACGCGGAAGTTGCGCTTGTTTCCGATTCCCACACAGTCGATGAACTTCACGCGGGTCGTCTTGATGTCCCAGCCGCCGTCGGTGTTGTTGAACGCGCGGCAGCGGATGAACGAGATGTCCTCGGTCGCGCCCTCGGCGCAGAAGCCGTCGGCGTTCCAGTAGGATTTCTGGCCCGGGTCGTAATAGTTGTTGTTCGCCTCGCAGTCGATGAACTCGATATGGTGGTCGGCGCGGCGGACGCCGTCCTTGGCCCGGTAGCTTCCGAGAACATGGAACCCGCCCGAGAAAATGTCGCGCGGCTCGATGTTCGCGAACTCCTTCCCGCCCGCGTCGGCGAAGCAGCGGACGAACTTCGAGTGGTGAAGCCCGTTCATCGTGCGGACGCCCTTTTTCGTGTGGTTGACGATCCGGCAGTCCTCCATCAGAAGATCCGAGGTCCCGCTGTCGGGAAGGTCCTCGACCATTCCGCCGTCGATCCAGAACGCGTCGCGCGTGTTGAGCGTGTCGACATGCCGGATCCGAAGCCCGTGGTTCGGGCCGAGCGCGGAGAGGGCGGTGTTGTAGTTGTGGACGTCGAAGTTCTCGAGGACGATGAAGCACGCGCCGGGGCGGAGCTGGATCAGCGTCGGGCCGCCGGCCGGCTTGGAACGCTTCCACGAGCCCGTGAAGACGGGACGCGGGAAGCCCTCGACGCCGCGGTCGACGCCCTTCATCGTGACCGGCTTGTCCAGGCTCTCGCCGCCGGCCGCGAAGACGATGTCGAAATTTCCGTCATACGCGCCGCCGCCGACATAGAGTGTGTTGCCGGGACCGAGCGCCGAGACGGCCCGAGCGAACGCGTCCTTCGTGCCGGGAAGCGCGTTCTCCCACGAGGTGCCGTCCTTCGTGCCCGCGCCCCCGGGCGTGATGTAGCGGTCCGCGCCCGGACCGGCGACGACAGGCTTCACCGCCTCGGGCTTCTTCAGCGCGGGCGGGGCGGCGTCTGTCTCCGCGCCGCCGGAGACCCCGACGAGCCGGACATCGGCGAAGCGGACGGTCTTGCCGACCAGCCCTCCGTTCATCCGGAACCGGAGCAGGACCTGGATGCCGGTCGTGTCGGCCTCGGTCGGAATCTCCGCCGAGACCTCGACCCACTTGCCCGCCTCCTTCGCGGTGTCGGTGGAGAAGCGCGTGCCCTCGGACTTGCCCTTCATCAGCTTGACCTGGACATAGGCGGTGTCGGCGACGTCGGAGTTGACGAGCGCCGAGACGCGGTAGACGGCGTCGGGTTTCACGTCCTGCCGGAACTGCACAATCTGTCCGTGGTTCTTTCCGCCGTCCTCCGTGACAGCGATCTTCAGCGCCGGAACGCCGCCGGGGGCGCCGGACGTCTCCTCGACGGAAACGCTCTGCGCGGGTTGGGTGCGGTTCTGCCACACCTTGCGGCCGAACGCGAAATCGCCGTTCTGCAGCAGATTCGGGCTCTCCGCGAGGACAGATGCGGCCAAACAGAGGGAAAGAAACGGAAGGAGATGTTTTTTCATGGATGGAACTGTTCGCGGGACGGGCCGCGCGGCGCGGGGACCTCCCGGGCTCCGCGGCCTTTTCAGAGAGGCGCCGTCGCCTCGGGCGGGCGAGGAGCGCCGGCACGGGACCGTTGTCAGCCGAGACAACGAGACGGCATAATCTGGTTTAACTTTACCGGAATCCGGCAACACTGTAAAGGCGGGACTCCGGCAAAGGGATCGACAACTCTGCAAAGAATCGCAAAGGACACACTTATCCCGCTTTTTGAGAAGCGAGATGAAGGTTGTTGTTGTGCGGCAAGCCTTTCGAGACGGTTAGAACGACGCAGGACTTTAGGAAGGCGCGTTCACAACGGCACGTTACCTTAACATACCTCCCTCACTTTCCCGCTTTTCTCGGAACGAGAGTCTTTTGTTGTCTGTGTCATCGGGATCAAAAATTTTTTTGTCATCGGAAACGAGAGTAGTTTGGCGCCGGAAACGAGAGTAGTATGGCGCCGGAAACGAGAGTAGTATGGCGCCGGAAACGAGAGTAGTGTGGCGCCGGAAACGAGAGTAGTATGGCGCCGGAAACGATTTTATTCAGAACATTCGTTTACATCCCCGCCACGTCACGGCTCTGCAAGCGAGGATCTCCGGATTTTATTCGGAACATTCATTTACGTTCCCGCCCTCAACTGGTATTGCCTCAAGTCCGTCCGAGCATGCCTTTCGTGCAACCCGAAATGTAAAAAAGATTTCAAGGGAAGTTCTCTCAAAAACTTTCCGCACCGTAATTTCATTCCAGGCGCCCGCCCCGCCGACGGACCGCCCGCCTCCGCGCATTTCCGGTCGTCTTTCGCCCCCCCAAAAAACTTTCCGCACCGTAATTTCATTCCAGGTGCCCGCCCCGCCGACGGGCCGCCTGCCGCCGCACGTTTTCGGTAAACTTCCGGCCTCGAAAAAACTTTCCGCACCATAATTTCATTTTCCGCTTAACACCTGTCGCAGCCTTTGCTATCCTACTCCCCGCGCCCTTTTCCCCCCTCCATCCACGCTTCCCTCTCCCCGTCCAAGCCCCCTCCGTTCCGCCCCGGCTCCTCCCCTTCCATAAACTCCCATCCCATCCTCCCCTATCCCATGGACAC
>JAZUKQ010000177.1:0-3874 GCA_045643325.1 Kiritimatiellia bacterium
CTCTCCGGGCTTCCCGCCATCCGCGTCCCGCCGCTCGCAACGGTCGACTACCGGGTGGAACGCCCGGCAGCATCCTGAAGAATCCCTCCCGGGGTTCCGCTACCAGCGTTTCCGGGGTGGCATGGCGGGGGATGCGGCGTCCCGCCGCGTCCCTGGTGTGTTTCGCGTTTATTTATGCATTAAATGCGTCAATTCATTGACATGTTTTTGGGGCATAGGTATGTTTGGCCGCACTTCTTGCGACTGCTACCCTCGACAAGTCGCAATTCAACGTAGGAGATTCCGTGGGACTCAAAACGACTGGCCGTCTGGCCCTTCTCACACTGGCTTGCGCAGCATCGGCGGCGGCGCAGGAAACCGCGCAGGTGCAAAAGCCGGCTCCGGATTCAGCGCCCGCATCCGCGCTGGGACATCCGCGTCTTCTCTTCGGCCCCGAGGACATCGACGGCCTGCGGGAGAAGATCACCCGGGAACCCTGGCGGCAGATGTACGAGAAACTGCTGGCGGACGCCGACAGGAACGACCGCGCGACGGGGCCCGCCGACCCCGCCGCCGGATACGACCAGTCGTGCCTCGCCGAACGCCATGCGTTCCTGTACGTGCTCACCGGCGATGACGCATGGGCCCGCAAGTCCCGCGAATGGGTCGAGAAGCGCCTTGACGACAAGCGCGCCTGGGCCAACAAGGGCTGCAAGGGGCTGACGCTCTACATCCATGGCGTCCGAGTGGCGCTGGCCTACGACTGGTGCCACGGCGCGCCGTCGTGGGACGACGAGTTCCGCCGGCGCGTGTCGTCGGAACTGAAAAGACATGGCGAAGTGATTCTCAAGAACGGCGGCACCCAGCAGAACCGCAGCGCCGCGAGCAACTGGCAGGGAGGCCGCTACGCGTCGGCGGGCCTCTGCTTCCTCGCCACCGACGAGGACCTGGACGGAAAATACATCCCGTTCTGCCATGCCAGGGCGTCCCAGTGGTACTCGGCGAACGCAGGCGGAAACGGGACCCGCGGCTGGAACACGGAGGGGCTCGGCTACACCTACTATCCCGTCGGCAACTTCCTGGGCCCCTTCGCCATCGCCTTGGCCCGGCGGTTCCCCGACAAGGACCTCCGCAAGGACAACCCGGCCGTGCGCTGGATGCTCTGGACGTGCTATGCGGCCACGACCCAGTCCGCCGTCGGACCCATCCGGCCCGATTTCGGCGACGACAACGCCGGGACGGGTGGCGAGGGCACATACGGCCAGGCCTTCTACTTCTGCCCGCCGGAACTGGTCCCCGGCCTGGTCTACGCCTACGACCGCCTCTGGGGCGCGAAGGGCGACAGGAGCTACGACCCCGCGCGCTGCGGCACCATCTACTCCATCCTCTTCCATCCGGGCGCGGCCGTGGCGGAGAAGGACCCGATGACGATCCCCGAGTGGACGGAGGCGTTCTGCGACACGAAGGGCAACGGGTTCATGACGTTCCGCAACGCCTACTGCACCGATCGCGACCAGGTGGCGCAGCTCTTCCTCAAGCTTCGCGCGCCGGGCGGCCACGGGGGCCCCGACTCCCTGAGCTTCCGCATCCAGGGCGCCGACACCGCCTGGGCCGTCGGCGGCGGCCGGTACGGCGTGAAGCACGCGGGAGGCGACGCCTACCGGTGCTCGCAGGACACGCTCTACCCCAAGGACCCGGACACCGGCGTGAAAACCAGCAACCGGACGGGGAAGATCCTCGGCACGCCCGTCGTCCGGAGCGACGGCGGCGGCTACGTGGTGGCCACCAACGCCATGAGCAACGTCGGCGTTATCGGCCACACGCGGCGCTTCATCGCGGATTTCGGAAAGGACACCGGCGCCGACGCCGCCTACATCATCTGCGACACGTCGGCCAACGGCGCCTTCTGGCAGATGTGCTCGCTGGAGGAGAATGCGTTCACCACGGAAGGCAACACGTTCACTCTCACGGCGCGCAACGGTGCGACGATGAAGGGGACGGTCCTGTACCCGGCCGGCGACCCCATGTTCAAGACCGGCACCCGCCCGCGCGGCTCCGACTTCCTGACCGGGAAGAACAGCTTCCTCCACCTGCAGAGCGAGGACGGTTCGTACCTCGTCGTCCTGACGGTGGCCGGGAAGGGCGCCGCCCATCCGGAGGTGAGCGCCACCGGCACCTGGGGCAAGGAGCCCAACGGTACGGTCCGGGTCGGCGGCTTTACGGCGACCATTCAGGGAACAGAGGTGAAAACAAGCCATGACAGACAGTAAGACCGTGAAAGACGTAGCGGCGGTGCTTTGCGCCGTCGCCCTGGTTTTTGCGATGAAGGCGCGGGCGGCGGCCCCGGCGCCGCAGTATTATCAGATCGTGCTCGAGACAGCGCTGTTCCAGGTCCAGGACGTGGACAATGCGCGCGAACTGATGCTTGATCTGGAACGGGTCGGCGACCAATGGGGGCCCGTCTACGGCCTGGCGCGCAACTTCAACATGGGATGCCACCATGGCGCGGTCACGGACTCCTCGGAAGCGGATGGCCGGATTTCGCTGCGCATGGGGCTCACCATCACGCCGGACAAGTGGGTTCCCGGCGGTGAGGCGGAATACACGGTGCAGCTCGATGCCCGGCCGGATGGCTCGCTGGAGGGGACCTTCGCCGGCACGTTCAACGGCACCAAGGTCGGCGGACGTGCCTTCGGTACGCGCTATGCCCCGGTGCCCGCGGCCGGCCACGTGCCGCTCGCGCCCCAGGAGCATCCGCGTCTGTTGCTGCGCAAGAGCGACCTGAAGGCGCTGCGCAAGAAGGCGGCCACGCCCTTCGGAAAGGCGGCGGTCGAGCGCATGGAGAAAATGGCGACGCCGGCCTGCCTCGGGTTTCTCTACCAGCTGACCGGCAAGCGGGAATGGGCCGAGAAGGCCGAGAAGGAGGCGGTGGAGTACCTCGAGGGACGCAAGCCGGAGGGGTCCCCGTTCGTGCCGATGATGCCGAACTGGAGCCGGCTCGAGCAGCTGGCTCTGGTCTACGACCTCTGCCACGACGCGCTCTCCCCGGAATTCAAGTCGCGCTACCGTGCGTGGATAGGCAACTTCGCCTACCAGGTGTATTTCGCGCCCGAGAACATGGGCAGGGGCGTCAACTGGATTCCCGTGAGCAACCATTCGGCCAACGTCTATTCGGGCCCCACCCTCAGCGCGCTCACGCTCTTCGACGAGCCTGCGCCGGCGCCGGCGCCTACGGTGGCGCCTAACCTGGACGAGGAGCTTCCGCCCGCCGAGGGTTTCACGCCCGCCGGGGGCGGCCCCGTGGTGCCGCTCAAACCCGGCGTCTCTCCGACCGAATGGCTGCAGACGGAGCCGTTGCGGGCCGTGACGCCCAACGATCCGCGCGAGGTCTTCTACGGTCTTGAGACCGTGGATGCGCGTCCCGGGACGGAGGTGAAGGTCGGCGAACACGGACTGACGTTCATGACGATGCCGCCGGAAAACCGTTCGACCGCGGACTACGGCGGCCTGCACGTGGGGCACTTCCTCCAGGCCGACGCCTCCGCCAAGCTGAAAGAGCCGCTCACGATGGCCGTCTACACCGTCATCCGCGTCGACGAACCGGGCGAATACGTGTTCCACTGCCCGGTCTCGCGCTCCAATCTGGCGCAGGGGTCGCTCGCCGGAAGGCTGCTCGAGGACGGGCAGGTCGTCCGCCTCCGCCCCGGCCTCTATCCGCTGATGACGCTGGTCCAGTGGCGCATGAAATGGGGCGCGATCACGCCGTCGCTTTCGGCCGTCAAACCCGAGCAGGCGGAGGCCTGGCGGAAGCGCGCCGAGCTGCTGCGCGCGCGCCATGAGGCCCGGATGCTCAAGTACGCCTCCGAACTGGACGAGTGGCGCCGGACGGGCGGAG
>JAZUKQ010000178.1:0-20907 GCA_045643325.1 Kiritimatiellia bacterium
CCTCCGCCCCCGCGGCGACCCCCTCCGCCCCCGCGGCGACCCTCGAGACGTCACCGCCCGCCGAGAAACCGGCGTGCCCGGCGACGACTCCCGACGGCGTCTGGATCGACGGCGCGGAAATCGGCACTTGGACCCACGACTGGGACGCCGCGCTCAAGCTCGCCCAAGAGACCGGCACACCGATTTTCATCGCCTTCACCGCGAGCGACTGGTGCGTCTGGTGCAAATGGATGCAGGAGCGGGTCTTCTCGCAGGAGGCATGGAAAGCCTATGCGAAAAAGCACCTCGTTCTCGCCTGGCTGAACTTTCCAAACGACCAGGCCTACCTGCCGGTCAAATACAATGACCGGAACACGGAACTCCACAAGCTTTTCCGGATCCAAGGCTATCCGACATATTTTCTCTTCTCTCCGGACAATATGACGACGCCCCGTCTCTGCCGCGGCGCGAGCCGGGACGCCACCGCCGAAAACTTTCTTGAGCAAGTGAAGGCGGCGATGCCGAAATAGGCGTTTCTCTCCTCCCTGTCCGTCCCGGAAGCCACGCGGACGTTCGAACGGTCCGGATCTGGGCGGATTTTCCGCATCCAAGTTTGATCCGGCAGGGGTGCGCGCATGAAGACGCAAAAATCACGGAAAGGGCCGGAGCGTCCGTTCCAGAAGAAGTCGCTTGATTTCAAATATCCAATTTTGCAGTTGACCATTCGGAGGGAGTGTGGGAAGATGACCGACGCGCGGGGCTCCACTTGGCGGGCGAAGACGTTGTAGACCGTCAATGCGTAGAACCGGAAGGCTTGACACCGCCTCCGTGTTCATCTCTGCCGCTTTTTCTCTCTGCCGCATCCCGAAGGGTTCAGACGGCCCACGAGGCCGCACAGGCACCCATTCCGCAACCCGGTCGGCTTGCGCATTTGACCCGACGTGTCCCGGAACCCCGACCGGATCCAACCATCCCAACGTTCCGAACACACCGACGAGCCTATCGTCATCCCCGACCTTCCTGCGCCCCAGAATTTCGTTCCTCCACGAATCCTCGATGAAAATATTTTTTACCGCGATTGTCTTTCTTCCGTGCCTCGTGCTCGCCTGGCAGACGGAAATCAAAGGGATCTCCAGCCAAATCGGCTTCGTCATCGGAAGGACCGACGGCTCCCGGACCGCCTACGCCACGGACGGCGCGGCATTTGCCGGCGTCTTGGAAAACGGAGCGCAGTCCCGGCGGCCCGTCTACAAATTCGGACTGCCCGCGAAACTTCCCCGCAAGACCATCACCGCCGCCTGTCTTCGTCTCGCCTATATCAATACCCACACGGACGGAAACGGGGGCGACGTCGTGCTCGAGTCGATTCTCGACGAGGACAATCCCCAAACCGTCGACACCGACGACTTCGACGAACCCGCCCTGGCGACGCTGTCCGGGACAACGCAAGTCTCCGTGATGTCCGGCGACGACACTACGACGCCGAACTTCACCTTTTTGGACGTGGATGTCACGGAGTTCGTCCAGTCCGCCCTCCGCGCGAAACGAAACGTCGTCACGTTCCGCCTCCGGAACACCGACACCACCAAGAATGGAGGCCGGTATTTCGGCACGCCCCGGTACAGCCGGTATGAGCCGTCGCTCGTCATCCGCATCGGCAACGAGTATACGACCTATGTCCTCTCCCCGGAGTCCGACGGCTACATCTCGGACTACCGCGAAGGAACACCGGACTGGGACAATTTCTACACCGGCGACACAACCCTCCAGATCGGCGACGGCGGCGACGACGCAACAAAACGCGCCGTGCTCAAGATGGCCCTTCCCGTCATTCCGGACAGCGAGAAAGTCATCAACGTCCGGCTCAACTTCATGCTCCAGCAGTTTACCAACACGCCGTGGACCAACGCGGAGGCCGTATGCTGCTGGACCGAATCCCAGACGGTGTCCCTCGAGGACTCCGAACCGTCCGGAGACTACATCGTTGTCCCGGACGTGATGTGCCCCTCGATGGTCCGCTCGACCCCGATTTCGGCGGGTTCCAAAGAATTGGCCTCGTTTTTCGAAAAAGGCCGGAAGGCGGGCAAAATCTTCGTGACGTTTCTGGTCCGGATGACGGACGGGGACTGGTCGGACTGGGACAGGACGCCCGACGAGTACATTATCGGCGCCAGCACGCATCCGAACGCCATCTACCGACCGTACCTTGTCGTCTCGACGCTTCCGAAACGGCTCTTCGGAGCAACGTTTCTCGTAAAGTAGTCCGAAGTCCGTCCCGGTTCCGTTTCGCGAAGGCGCCCGCCGCCCGTTTCATCCATGAAAGCTTTTCTTTCCCGCCTCGCCGCGCTCGTCGCTCTCGCGGCTCCATCTCTCCGGGCGGACAACGCGGGCCAACCGCTTCCCGCGCCGGCCCACCGCGCCGAAGATTTCGTCGAGTCCATGGGGCTCGCCGCGAGCCCCTTCGAGAAATACCTTTCGGACGGACCGTTCAAAGGCGCCGGCACCCGGTATCCCCCGGCGATGTTCTTCGATCTCGGCGTCCGCCACTACCGCACGGGCCTCTTCCACGACCTCACCCTCCCCGACCAGCCGAAACTCGTCGCCGAATGGTACAAAAAAACGGGCGCGCGGCCGATGCTTCTCGTCAGCCCCGGAAAACTCCGCGAGGTGAAGGCCGCCTGGATGAACGTCTCCGAGGACGGCGATTTCTCGGCGCTCCTCGACAAGGTCGCCGAATACGGGCCGGGCACGATCGACGCCATCGAGGGCCCCAACGAGCCGAACAACAAATTTCCGCCGCAGGACCTGAACCTCAAATACCGCGGCCGGACCGACGAGGCCGCGGCGACCGCGTACCAGAACGACCTCTTCGCCGCCCTCCGGGGAGACGTCCGGACGAGGGACATTCCGCTCGTCATGTATTCGGCGATTTTCACGGACTATTCGCTGGGGCGGCCGTGCGAGGCCTTCGACTTCCTCAACATGCACTCGTACCAGGGCCCGGACGTCCCGTCGAGCTCGCTCCGGATGAACATCGTCCGAGCCCTCCACCTCCTGCCCGACGGCGCCGAGGTGAGGCCTTTCATGCCCACCGAGTGCGGATACAACGTCGACCCGGACATCTCCAACCACCGGGGATGGGCCGGCTCGCTCCGCGCGCAGGCGTACAACGACCCCATGCTCTTCGCGGAATACTTCCGCTGGGGCATCCCGCGCGCCTACCTCTTCGCGCTCCACAACGCCGACGGCTACGGGCTCCTGGAGTCCGACCAGGAGACGCGCCGGCCGGCCTACTTCGCGGTCCAGTCGCTCGTCCGGCTGCTTGCCGACGCGACGTGGAATTCCGAGACGCTCGCCTGGGAGGGGCCGGGCCGCGCATTCGCCCCGAAAGCGCTCCGCTTCACGCTGGAGAACGTCCCGGAGTCGGTCCACTCGCTCACGCTCCAGAAGGCCGACAGGACATGGTATCTGCTCGTCTGGAACGAGGCCGTCCCGCAGAACGGCGCGGCGGAGGTCCCCGCGGTCGAGTGCGTCCTCCGCGTCGCGCCCGAACAGCCCGTCGTCTGCACGGGCGCATGGACACAGGGCGAGATTCCGGACGGCGTCCCCGCCGCGGAGATGCCGGATACGGCCGGCGCGTTCCGGCCGCTTCTGCCGATTCCGGAAGTCCGCGACAACGCGCTCCGTCTCCGCGTTCCGGCGCGGCTCCTCATCCTCGCGCTGAAGGGGACGGACGGCGGCGCGTCCCGGGAGACCGCCGTCTCCGCGCCCGAGATCTCCGATTCCGCCTCGACGGAGAACAGCGTCTCCTTCCGCGTCTCGCTGCCGGAGAACCACCACGCGGTCGCGGTCGCCGTATCGTGCTGCGGGAAGCACATCGCCTCGATTCCGGTCCCGTCGCCCGACGCCGCGTTCTCGGCCGAGTTCGAGGACACCTCGTCGTTGCTCCAGCCCGCGCTCGGCTACCGCTATGCCGGGCGGTCCATCGCGGCGGACGGCACGATGTCCGACGCCGCGGAACACGTCGTCCAGACCGCCGCGCGGCGTCCGGACCTCGTCGTGGACTCTTTCGGCCCGGAGAATCCGGACCGCGCGGTCCGCCCCGGCGACAACGTCCGCTTCTCCGCGGTCGTCCGCAACGCGGGCGACGGCGCGACGCAGCGGGCGACCGTCGGCCCCGTCAACATCTACAACTCGTCGGTCGCGGCGACGTTCTTCGTCGACGGGAAAATGGTCGGCTACGGCGGCGACGGAGGCGGCGGAAATTTCCGTCCCGGCGCGACCCTGACCGCGGCGACCGACGGAGGCCCCGGGGGCTGGACCGCCGAGGCGGGAACACACATTCTCAAGGTCCAGGTCGACGATGTCTGCCGGCATCCCTCGGAACGCGACCGGATGAACAATTTCCAATCGCGGACGGTGACGGTCGGCGACACTCCCGGAAAACTCGAGATGCGCTCCGAGGTGTCGCCGCGCCATGTCCACATCCGCGGCGCGGACTGGCTCGACTGGGTGGCGTTCGACGCCTGGGACGGAAGCGGCTCCGGGACGCGCAAGCCTGGCGCCGGCCTCATCGGCCCCGCGAGGCAGACGGGCAAGGGCTTCGTGTCGGTCAATCCCGGATGCGCCGTCTGGATGTCGTGGGACGCGGAAGGGGACGTTCCGGCGAAGGAGCGCTCGCACTCCGGACTGTGGGGCAACTGCACGGGCAACGGCTACGAGTTCACCGTTCCGGCCGGCGTCGAGGAACGCGTGCTCAAGGTGTATGTCGGCGTCACGAACGGCGGACGCGGCGAGTTCTCCGCGGAGCTTTCCGACGCCTCCGCCCCAGCGTTCACGGACACCACATGGAACGCGAACCGCGCGCAGGCGTGGACGCCGGTCCCTGGAGAGGTCGCGGTCTGCTACACGCTCCGCTACCGCGCGGCGAAGGACGGCGAGACGCTTCGCGTCGCCTGGCGCCTCGCGGACGACCCGAACCGGTTCTCCGCCCAGATCCGGCTCCAGGCCGCGATGCTGGGGGACGGCGCGGTGCGCGAGGCGCGGTAAGGCGTCCCCGCCTTCCCGCCCGGTCGAAGGTCGGCGGACCAGGAGACCGAATCCTTTCCGCCTTGCCGGATTTTTCGGGTCCCCTGTCAGGAGACGATCCGGAGCTCGGTGTCGTCGGTCTCGAGCGTCAGCGTGACGCCGTATCCGATGTCGTCCATCTTCGGGAAAAGAAGCTCGAGGACGTCGGGGGACTGGAAATGTTTCGGCTTGGTCTCGGGATGCGGATAGTAGACGAGCCCGTCGACACGGATGCCGTCGGGAAAGACGCGCCGGATATGGAAGAACGAGAACGTCTCCGCCGGATCGACAGGATGCCACTTGACCATCGGGAAGGTGAGGGGCGCCCTCACGGCCTCATAGCGCGCGGGGGCGATGGAGAGATTGACCGTCCCGCGGTAGTACGCGCCGAGATCGAGCCCCCGCTCCTTGAAGAACGGCATCTGCATGAGAAGCGTCCCGCCGGGGAAATCGGGATTTCCGTTCAGCCCGGAGGCGACCCGGTGCCCCGGCACGACAGTGCCTGTGAATTGGACAATCATGACAAAACAGGAGATTTACAGAAACGCGCGGGCGGGATAACCCGGACGAAGCGGGATGCCCGGCAGTAAAACACAACCACGAAGATTCTGCAACCGAAATCGGAAAGAGCGCCATCGCCGACTCTTGACAATGTCCGGAGGAAGTTGGTTAACTATTCTGGAAAATGAAAACGACACTTCTTCCAATTCTTCCGGTTCTCGCCGGAATCGCGTCCGGCGGTCCGCTTCCCGACCTTCTCTTCCACGCGCCGTTCGACGGCTCGGCCGTCGCGGCCGTCGCGAAAGGCGGAGCGGATCCCGTCCGAGCCGAGGGGATCGAGTTCGCCGAAAGCCGGTTCGGGCAGGCCGTCCGCCTGACCCGCGCCGCGGACTCCGCGCTGGAATATTCCGCGCCGGGGAACCTGATTCAGGAGCGGGGATCGGTCAGTTTCTGGTTCAAGCGCGAGTGGAACGACCTCGGCTACGGTCCCGACGACCGGTACATCGCCCGCGCGATGTTCGCGAACCCCACGCCGAAAGGGCCCCGGAACGGTTCCGGCGAGCTCTGGTTCTGGAACTACGGCGACGAGCTCCGCGTCGATCCGGGCGATGTCCGCGACAGCTACTGCACCTGGCGCGCGCCCTTCGGCACGCTGGCGTCCTGGCACCTCTTCACCGCCGCCTGGAACGAGCGCGGCGTAAAAATGTATGTCGACGGACGCTTCCTCGACGGCACCCGGGACTCGTTCTCCCCCATCCGCCGCGCGCTCTACGAGAACGAGGGTGTCTTGGAGTTCGCCCGCGAGACGTTCGACGTCTTCTCCGTCGGCGGACGCGACGGCACGGAACAATTCGACGGACTCATCGACGAACTCCGGATCTACGCAGCGCCCCTTACCCCGGAACAGGTCCGGGAAATCTACCTCCGCGACGTGTCGGCCGATCTCGTCGTCACCGACCCCTACGCCGTCGAAGGACGCCCCGGTTCCGTCACCGCGCGGACCGAGACCGCGCCCGGAGTCGACCTCTCCGGATTCCGCTACATCCTGCGCGACAAGGAGGGGAAGACCGTTGCCGAGTTCCGCGAGAAAGTCTCCGGGGAGCCGGCGGAACTGTCCTTCGACCTCGCCGCGGGCGAGTACCTTCTCTCCGTCACCGACGGAAAGAGATTTCTCGGAGGGACGGCCGTCATCGTCTTCGCGGCGGGGAACCCCTATCTCCTCTCCGACGGCGCGGCGCGCCCGGGCGTCCCGGAGAACCTGGAACTCGTCCAAGAACTGAAACTCGACTCCGTCCCGCCCCCGGACCGTTTCCGATCCGTCGGAGAGGTCGCGGTCAAACACCTCGGAGACACGCCGTTCCTTGAGGCGGGATCCACATACGGAGACCGCTTCGCGCTCCGCCTGAAACTCGATCCCGCGGCGTCGCTCCACTGCGTCGAGATCGACTATCCGGACGATACGAAGCGCACGGCCGACATCATCATCCAGCACCCGAACCACGAGTTCGGCGACTATGAGATGCAGGTCGGCTATGCCGCCGGCGGCGAATACCGGAACACCGGAAGAATCCTCACGCACAGCTGCCTTCTCTGGTCCTCCACCCCCGAGACCGCGCTCGAGGCGATGACGGCGAAGGCCGGCGAGCCCGCCGCCGTGGCGGCCGTCCGCGTCTACCGCGTGAAGGGCGCCGCGCTTCCTCCCGCGCGGATCGGAGGGGCGGACGAGCACCGCCATTTCGCGCTCTATTTCGAGGATCCGTCGCTCGCCTCCGACTTCTCGCTCCACGCCACGGGGAGCGACCCCGCCATGCTGGAGACGTTCCTCAACCGCGTCGCCGCGGGGATGAAATACACCGGAGAGGACACGCTCGCCTATCCCGGCGCTTGGTATCAGGGGCTCATGGGACGGGACGGAGGCTACAACCCCCACGGCCACGCGCCCTACTTCCTCGACGCCTTCTACACGAAATTCGACGCGGAAGGCCTGTTCCTCGTCCCGACGATGAACGTGAACACGATTCCCGTTCCGGACGGTCTCATCACCAAAAAGTCTCTTGAGGACGGCTCGCTTCATCCGAGCGTCGTCGCCATCCAACGGGACGGCAGGGTCAATTCCCGCTGGCACGGCTCTCCGCCGGGCTTCAACTTCTACCATCCGGAGGTCCGGAACTACATTCTGCGGATGGTCGACACGCTCATCGGGCAGGGCGCCCCCCATCCGTCCTTCAAAGGCGTCTGTCTGCACCTCACCCGCCATTGCCTGATGTGGTTCGGCGACGAGGAGTCCGGCTACAACGATTATATGGTGGACGCCTTCGCGAAGGCCAAGGGCCTCACGATTCCGGCCGACCGCGCGGACCCGCTCCGCGGCAGGACGTACTACGAATGGATCCGCGCCAACGCGTGGGAAGACTGGATCCAGTGGCGCTGCGACGTGGTGACAGAATTCTACGCCGAGGTCGCCCGCCGGCTCGCGGCGGCACGGCCCGACCTGAAACTCTGGGTGAACAGCTACATGCCTACCGGCGCCGGACATCCCGACTTCATGAAACCCGAATATATCCAGCAGGCGAACCGCTGCTGCGGACTCGACGGTCCCGCGCTGTCCCGGGCGGCTCCGAACCTCATCCTTTGCCAGTCGATGGTTCCGGCCGACTACCGCAAGGGCGAGCCCGGATGGTATCCCTCCCCGGAAGCCCGCGAATGGCAGGGCGGCATGTACCTCCAACCCGGCTACTATTCCCTGCTCCGCGGCGCGGACTTCCCATGGGTGAACCAGCACGACCGCTATTGGGAATCGGCGATCGGACGCGGGGCGGGCGGAAAGCCGACCCTCTCCTGCGACTGGCTCCGGGAGTGCGTCTGGCGCGTCACGACCATCAACCCCTCCGGCTTCAACGCGCTCCGGCACTTCGCCGTGCCGTTCCGCCACCACGACGTGCTGGGGCTTTCGAAGGGCGGTTTCCTCATCGGGACCTACGGCATGGAGGAGACGCTCGCGCCGTTCGTCCAGGCGTTCCGCGCCCTGCCCCCCGTCGTGTTCGACGACGTGCCGCCCGCCACGGTGGCGGAGGACAATCTCGTCCGGGTCCGCGCCAAAGAGTACAAGGGCCGCTCGTACTTCTACGCCGTCAACACCGGCGTGAATCCGGTGTCGGTCAAGCTGACCGTTCCCGCCGGAACGCGGGACCTCGTCTCCGGCCAGGCGCTCGCGGAAAAAACGGCTTCCGCCGACGTCACGCTCGATCTCGGCCCCTACGAGTTCCGCTCCTTCGACGCGCCGTCCGGGCGTCCCGCGATTCCATAAGGCGCCCCCTCCGAGGGAGGCGCCTGCGGCGGGCTGCCGCGGAGCTTGCTCCGGCCCCCTCCGCGAGGGGGCTGCCGCTTGCGGCTGGGGGAGTACACCGTACGCCGCAAAGGTACGGCGCGGCGACCGGGCGAGCCCGGCCCCCTCCGAGGGAGGCGCCTGCGGCGGGCTGCGGCGGAGCTTGCTCCGGCCCCCTCGAGGGGGCTGTCGGCAAAGCCGACTGAGGGTGTTTTCTCTCCTCGGCGTCGGAGCCGCACACCGTTCCCGTTTAAATTTTCGCATAGGGATCCGTGCCTTATGCTAAACTATCCCAATCCCACTCTGGGGACACATTCCAAGGCATATTTCTCCCTTGTCGAGGCCGATATGAAGCAGATAACCGAACTGTCGATTGCCCTGATGTCCGCCGCCGCGCTTGCGGGCCCCCTCCCCGAACTGATTTTCCACGCGCCGTTCGACGGCACGCCCGACGCCGCCGTCGCGAAGGGCGACGCGAAGCCGCTCCGCGCCGAAGGTCTCGAATATGCCGAGGGCCGCCGCGGGCAGGCCGTGCGCATCGCCGCCTCCGCCCACGCCGCGCTGGAGTACGCCTCCGCCAGAAACCTCGTCCAGGAGCGGGGCGCTGTCAGTTTCTGGTTCAAGCGCGAGTGGCCGGACCGCGGATTCGGCGCCGACCACCGGAGCATCTGGCGCGTCATGTTCTCGAACCCGTATCCGGCCGGCGGCGCCGACCGCGTCGGTTCCGGCGAGCTCTGGTTCTGGAATAACGGGAACGAGCTCCGCGTCGACCAGTCCGACAAGGGCGACCACTGGCACACCGCCCCCGCGCCGTTCGGCGCCGTCAGCCGCTGGCACCATTTCATCGCTTCGTGGGGCGAACGGGGCATCGAGATGTACATCGACGGCCGCCGTTCCACCGGCATCAACGACAACTTCTCCCCCATCCGCCAGGCGCTCGACGACAACGAGGGCGTCGTCACCTTCAACCGCGCGGAGTTCGACCGCTTCTGCGTCGGCGGCCGCGGCGGCGGCGAGCAGTTCGACGGGCTCATCGACGATCTGCGCGTCTACGCCGGACCGGTGACAGCGGAACAGGCGCGCGACCTCTATGTGAGCGACGCGCGGGTCGACCTCCGCGTCCAGGCCCCCTACGCCGTCGAGGGCCGTCCAGGCCGTCTCACGGTCTCCGCGAAGGCCGCCGAGGGAATCGATCTCTCCGGCTTCCGCTACATTCTGCGCGACAAGGACGGGACGAAGACCGTCGCGACCTTCCCGGACGCCGTCACCTCCGCCCCCGCGCGACTCTCCTTCGACCTCCCGGCGGGCGAATATCTTCTCTCCGTCACCGACGGGAAAGACACCTTCGGCGAGATGCCCGTCGAGGTCTTTTCCGCGGAAAACCCCTACGAGCTCTCTGGCGCGGAGGCGGACTCCGCGAAAGGCGGCGTCCCCGCCGGCCTGGAGCTCGTCGAAACGTTCGACGTCGACGGACTTCCGCCCGCCGACCGCTTCCGCACGGCCGGAGAGACCGTGGTCAAACGCCTCGGCGACATCCCGTATCTCGAGGCCGGTCCGAAGGCCGGCGACCGATTCGCCCTCCGCTTCAAAGTCGACGGCGCCGCGCCGCTCTACTGCTTCGAGATCGACTATCCGGACGACGCCAAGCGCACCGCCGACCTCATCCTCCAGCGCTCGAAGGTCCCCGACGGCGACTACGCCATGCAGGTCGGCTACGCCGTGGGCGGCGAATACCCGAACTCCGGGAAAATCCTCACGCACCGCGCCCTCTACTGGAATTCCGGCGACGACGTCTCATTGATCGTGATGACCGCGAACGACGGCGAGCCGGCCGCCGTCTCGGCCGTCCGCGTCTACCGCGTGAAGGACTCCGCGCTGCCGCCGGCGAAAATCGGCGGGGACGGCGAACACCGGAATTTCGCGCTCTACTTCGAGGACCCCTCCCTAGGCTACGAGTTCGGGCTCGACGACACCGGCGGAGACCCCGACCAACTCGCCGCCCTCATCGACCGGACGGCCGCGCTTATGAAGTACACGGGGCAGGACACGCTCGCCTATCCCGGTGCCTGGTACCACGGACTCTACGCGCGCGACACCGCCTACAACCCGCGCGGCCACGCGCCCTACTTCCTCGACGCCTTCTACTCGAAATTCGACGTCGAGGGGCTCTCCTTCTACCCGACGCTCAACGTGAACGCGATGCCCGTGCCGGACGGACTCGTCACGCGCAAGACGCTTGAGGACGGCTCGCTCCATTCCAGTGTCATCGCCATCCAGAAGAGCGGCAAGGCGAACCGCAACTGGCACGACTCTCCCCCGGGCTTCAACTTCCACCATCCCGAAGTCCGAAAATTCATCACGGACATGATCGACACGTTGGTCGACCAAGGCGCGGACCATCCGTCCTTCAAGGGCGTCTGCCTGCACCTCACGCGCCACTGCCTGATGTGGTACGGCGACGAGGAGTCCGGCTACAACGACTACGTGGTGGACGACTTCGCGAAGGCCGAGGGCCTCACGATTCCCGTCGACCGCGCCGATCCGCTCCGCGGCAAGGCATACTACGAGTGGATCCGCGCGAACGCGTGGGAGAAATGGATCCAGTGGCGCTGCGACCAGGTGACGGCCTTCTATGCCGAGATCGCCCGCAAGCTCGCCGCGCGGCGTCCCGACCTGAAGCTCTGGGTGAACAACTTCGTCCCGCCCGACCTCTGGCATCCGGATTTCCCGAAACCCGAGTATCTGCTCCAGGCCAACCGCGGCTGCGGGCTCGACGGTCCCGCGCTCACCCGGGCCGCCCCGAACGTCATTCTCTGCCAGACGATGGTGCCCGCCGACTACCGCAAGATTCCGGCGCGGACCTATCCCACGCCCGCGGCGCTGGAGTGCCAGAGGGAACTCGAGCTGCGCCCGGGCTTCTACTCGCTTCTGCGCGGCGCGGCGTTCCCCTGGGTGAACCAGCACGACCGCTACTGGGAGTCGGCGATCGGCGGCGGCAGCTCGCTCGGCTGCGACTGGCTGCGCGAGTGCTACTGGCGCGTCACGACCGTCAACCCGGGCGGCGTCCACGCGCTGCGGCACTTCGCCGCGCCGTTCCGCCACCACGACGTGCTGGGGCTTTCGAAGGGCGGATTCCTGATCGGGACCTACGGCATGGAGGATGTGCTCGTGCCGTTCGTCCAGGCGTTCCGCGCCCTGCCTCCGGTCGTGTTCGACGACATCCCCGCCGCGGCGGGGGCGGAGGACGATCTCGTCCGCGTCCGTGCCAAGGCGTACAAGGGCCGCTCGTACTTCTATGCCGTCAACACCGACATGAAGCCGGTGTCGGTCCGGCTGAACGTCCCGGCCGGCACACGCGACCTCGTCACCGGCGAGGCGCTCGCGGGGGACGCGGCGCCGGCCGATGTCGCGCTCGATCTCGGCCCCTACGAGTTCCGCTCCTTCGGCGCGCCCGGCGGTGACGTGAAAAGGAAGTAGCGGGAACGAGAGGCCGCTCAAGACATCGTGCTGACGCCCCGGGAACGGAGTCGTCTTGAACACGCGTCCTCCCAAGCGGGTCCGGCGCGAGGGCCGAGGATTCCGGTCCGGCGTCTCAAAAGGAGTCACCCCTTTCCTGTGCCCCGCCGAACCGTAGGGAAAACTTTCCGCACCGTAATTTCATGGAAAGCGCGGAAGGTGTAAAAAGGGTCAGACCCTTATTTTGATAGATATATAGTTCTTATTCAAAAAGGGTCTGACCCCTTTCCTGTGCCCCCCCGCCGAACCGCTGGAAAAACTTTCCGCACCGTAATTTCACGGGAAGCGCTGAAAATAAGAAAAGGGGGCAGACTCCTTTTATATCAAAAACAACGTTCTTATAACCGAAATTTATAAAAAATTCCGGTCACTTTTGTTCATCGAAGAAAAACCCTGTTTCTTATAAAAAGGGGTCAGACCCTTATTTTTGTAGGTATATCGTTCTTATAAAAAGATTCTTCCCCGTTGACTATCCAATGAAAACACAGTTTTTACCCGAAGACCGACAAGATATGATAGAATTCCGGCATTCAGCCCTTTCGCCCCATGAAAAAGAATCTTGCCGTCGGCCACTTCTATAACGAGCCCTTCACCCCCGCGATCGAGCGGCATCTCGGCCGCGTCGCGGAGGTGTTCTTCGCCTGGCCCGGCGTCCTCTCGTGCCGCCCCGCGCCGACGTTCACCCCGGAGGTCGAGGAAAGGCTCTACTCCGACCTCTCCTGGTGCCGCGCCCACGGCGTCCGGCTCGACACGCTCTTCAACGCGAACTGCTACGGCGACGCGTCCATCAGCACGGAACTCGCGGACTTCGTGCGGCGCGTCCTCGGCGACATGGACTCGAAAGGACTCCTCCCCGACACCGTCACGACGACCTCACCGTTCATCGCGACCGTCCTCCGCAGGGATTTTCCCTCCATCGAGCGCCGCGCCTCCGTCAATGTCCGGATCGACGGCACCACCGGCTTCGAACACGTTTCGGACCTGTTCGACTCGTTCTACATCAGCCGCGACTTCCAGCGCGACCTCTCGTTCGTCCGGGCCAACGGCGTCTGGGCCCGCGCGCACGGAGTCAAGCTCGGGATGCAGGTGAACAGCGGATGCCTCCGCGAATGCCCCTTCCAGCAGTTCCACGACAACCTTCACGGCCACGGAGACGGACGCGCCCCCGCCCAGACCGCCGCGGCGAAGGAATTCGATTTCAACTTCTTCCTCTGCAAGTCGCACTATGGTCGAAACCACGGCTTCGAGGACTTCCTCCGCGCCACCTGGATCCGCCCCGAGGACGTCCCGCTCTTTGAGGACGACATCTCCGTCTTCAAAATCGCGACCCGGCGCGTCTCCAACCCGACCGAGATTCTCGACGCCTACGCGGAGTATTCCTACGACGGCAACCTGCTCCGCCTGATGGACCCCGACCACTCCGCGCTCTTCGCTCCGCTTGAACTCCAGAACAAGCGCTTCCCCCCGGACTGGGCCACCTCCGGCATCGGCGCCGCCTGCGCGCAGAACTGCACGCACTGCGGCCGCTGCGCCGCCGTCTTCCGCGAGATCTGCGCCCCGCCCGCCCGTTGAGGGGCCTGGCGAAGCCGGATACCGCGCTCCGCGCGTACAAATTCAAACGGAAAACATCGAAAATCCCTTGAAATTTCGAGAAGTTTGTTTTGAATTTGTATATTTTGAACCTCTGTTTGTATTCGACATAAAATCACGCCGTCGCGGAGAATCAGAATGCCGGTTCCCCTCCCCCGTCCGGTGACACATCCCGCCCGATTTGTTATACTTCCCGCGTGAAATTTCCTGTCTCCCGTTCCATTCTCCTCCTCCCGCCGCTCCTGCTCGCGGTCTGCGGATGCGCCGGACCGCGCGTGGGCCGGACCGTCGACTCGCGCGTGCCGCGCTCCGGCGGGACAGCCGTCGAGTCGGTCCGGGAGTTCGGACCGTTCTATGAGTCGGTCACCACCTCCGCGGGCGACAGCCGCCTCTCCATCCGTCCGCTGCTCTACACCCAGATCGACATTCCCTCCGAGGACGCCCGTCTCCGCGAGGTCCTTTGGCCGCTCTACGCCTCCCACGAGCGGGAGAACCGCTTTGACGCGCGGTTCTTCCTCGCGTTCTACCGCGACGCCGACACGGCCGACGACACCTCCGCGTACTCGTTCTGGATTCTGCCCTTCTGGGGCAACGGCCGCGCCAAGAACGGCGAGACCTACGCCGGCCTCTTCCCCTTCTACGGGACGGTCCGCGATTTTCTCACCTACGACGAACTGAGCTTCTGCCTCTTCCCCGTCTGGGCCGCCACCGAGAAAGCCGGCATCCGCTCGCGGCACATCCTGTGGCCGATCTTCTCCGAGGCGAAGGACCTCGAGACCGACGGGCAACGGGTCCACAACCTCCGCGTCTTTCCCTTCTGGGGCCGGGTCTATTCCGAAGGCCGCTGGGACCGGCGGTTCGTCCTCTGGCCGTTCTGGAACCAGGCGACCTACTACAAGAGGCGGCGCGGCGAGGACATCGCCCCGGACGGCGACGCATGGATGCTCTTCCCCTTCGCGGCCCATGTCGACCGTCCGACCGTCGAGACCTACGGCGTCGTTCCGCCGTTTTTCCTCTTCTCCTACGGACGCGGGAAGTTCGAGGGCGACCGCTCCCTCTGGGCCCCGTGGCCCCTCGTCCACATCGCGGACATCGACACCCGGAAGCCGGACGACACCCGCCACATCCGCTCGTTCTATCCGTTCTTCGCGTCCTACTGGGACAAAACCACGGAACGGGGCCACGTGCTCTGGCCCATCGGATCCTACGGGTGCACGGTCTCGCCCGCATACCGGAGCTACGACCTCTCCATCGCTCCGCTGTTCCACCGCTCTTCGGTCTACACGAACGGCGTCCCGGTCTCGATTCTCGGCGGCGCGGCGGACACGGAGCCGGTCCCGGAGTCCGACTTCGCCTTCGTCCGCTCCTATACCCGGTTCTGGCCGCTCTTCTCGCACATCCACGAGAACGGCTCCACGTATTTCCGCCTTCTGGATTTCGGTTTCTCGCGCCGCGAGGGTCCGCTCGAGCGGAACCTTCTCCGCATGCCCGTTCTCTATTCGCACGGCAGCGAGCCCGCAAACGACACCCGCGAGGACGAGCTGCTCTGGGGCTTTTTCCGCTGGCGCCGGACTTCCGGATCGACCCGGGAGTTCCAGCTCTGGCCCCTGGTCCACGCCTCCGCCCCCGCGGCGCCCGCCGAACTTCCCCCGCGCAAGGACTGGTCTGTTCTCCTCGGTCTGTTCGGCCGCGAGACCGACCCGGAGACCGCCGAGCGGAAAACGCGGCTTCTGTGGTTTCTCACATTCTAGGACCCGCGCGACGTCTCTCGGAAAACTCGGCCTCGCGGACCGGAATTTCTCCGCCTCCCGGACCGTCATGCAACGCACTTAATGACAAAATGAAAAACACCGTCTCCGTCCCCGACCGGTCGACCCCCGCCGCGATGGACCGCGTCATCGCCGCGGTCCGCGCAGCGCGCCGCGTCGTCGTCACCGCCCATGTCCGCCCCGACGGCGACGCCCTCGGCTCCGCGCTCGGCCTCCGCGACTTTCTCCGCTCCGCCTCCATCCCGGTCCTCCTCACCGGCATCGAGCCGCTCCCCGAGTCCATCGTCTATCTGAAGGGTTCCGGCGATGTGCTCCCCGCGTCGAAATTCCAACCCGAGAGGGGCGACCTTCTCTTTCTGCTCGACTGCAACGACGAGATGAGGATCTCGGCGGCGCTCAGAGCCTGGACGGACACGCTTCCCGTCGCGTGCGTCGACCACCATCAGGCCGACCTCTATCTCTCCGACGCCGTCTACGCCGTCCCCGACGCCTCCTCGACCTCCGAACTCGTCTGGAACCTCGGAAAACGCGCCGGCTGGACGCTCACCCGCGCGGGGGCGGAGGCGCTCTGGGCCGGCATCATCACCGACACCAACCGCTTCTCCTACTCCTGCACGACGCCCGCGACGCTCCGGTGCGCCGCGGAGCTGCTGGAGGGATACGGGATCGACGCGGACCGCGCCGCCAACGAGGCCTACAACCTCGTCTCCGAAAAACGCTTCGCCCTCCAGCGACGCCTGATGGACTCCGTCGAACGGCTCCGCGACGGCACGGTCTCCGTGGCGACACTCTGCCCGTCCGACTACGAAGAGCTCGGCGCGACGACCGCCGACTCCGCGAACATGGTCGATATCCCGCGCTTTCTCCGGGGGACCGAGATCGCCCTCTTCCTCTATCCGGCGGCCGAGGGACGGACCACCGCCGTCTCCATGCGCGCCGCGCCGCCCTATGACGCGGCCGCCTTCTGCTCCCGCTACAAGAACGGCGGAGGCCATACCCGCGCGGCCGGCGCCGTCGTCAACATCCCGCTTCCCGCCTCCCGCGAGAAAATCCTAACGGATCTCCTCGACTGGAAAGACGGGCAGGACGCCGCGGCGGCGAAAGGCGCGAAAAGATAGCCGCGTATTTCCTCTTTTCCCTTCCGTTCCAGACCTGACGACATGAAAACCGCCTTTTCCGTCCTCCGCACCGCCGTTTTCCTCGCCGCGCTCTCCGCCTCCGCGACGGACTCCGCGGGCCTCCGGCTCCTCTGGTCCGACGAGTTCGACGGCGAGGGTCTTCCTGACGCCGCCGAATGGAACTACGAGCACGGCCACATCCGAAACCGGGAGCCCCAGTTCTTCACGACCAACCGTGTCGAGAACATCCGCCGCGAGGACGGGAACCTCGTCATCACCGTCCGCCGGGAGAAATTCCCCAACGAGCTCTACAAGGAGGGGTCCGACGACTGGCGCTACAAAAACAAGACCGCCGGGTTCACCTCCGCGTGCGTCGAGTCGAGGCGCGTCTTCCGCTACGGCCGGATCGAGTGCCGCGCCAAAGTGCCCGGGAAGAACGGAATGTGGCCCGCGTTCTGGATGATGGGCGACGGTCTCCGCGCCAAGACCTGCGGCTGGCCCGCTTGCGGCGAGATCGACATCATGGAGTACTACGGCAAAGGCGCGCCCGACCAGTGGGGCAACGTCTGGCGGGGGAAGACCACCGCCGCGCTCCACTACTCCTCCACCGGATTCCCCTGGTGGCGCGCCCCCGACGGCAACCACCTCTCCAAGGGCGCCGCGATCGACGCGGTCCCGTACGACGGCTTCCACGTCTACGCCCTCGAATGGACGCCCGAAACGCTCCGGATTTTCTACGACGACCGTCTCGTTCTGGAGACGCCCGTCGCCGAGACCGTGGGCTCGGAGTCCGGCTCCTCTCCGTTCCAAGAGCCGCACTTCATCATCCTCAATCTCTCCCTCGGCGGCTGGATGGGAAACCCCGTCGACGAGGACATGACCTCGGAAAACTACCTGGTCGACTATGTCCGGGTCTATGAGCTGCCGGATGTGGAATGCTCGGTCTCGCCGCCGGAACGGGCATCGAAGGAATAGGCCGCCCGATGGATCCCGTCCGAACCGTCCAGGCATGGCGCGCCGGCGCGGCGCGCCGGATCTCGTCCGCGCTTCCGGCGCTCCTCTCCGCCGCCGTGTTCGCCCTCTCGCTCGCCCTGTCCCTCCGGGGCTCGGAATGGGAGCGGGGGCTTCATCCGGACGAGGCCAAAATCGTCCGCTGGGAATACGAGATCCGCCGCGACGGCTACTTGAGGGACCGCGTCTACCCGACCGGTTTCTTCCGCATGGCGGAATGGGTCCGCGGTCTGGAGCGCGACTCGCCCGACGCGCGCCGGCGCGCCGCATGGACCCGTCAGGAGGGCGCGGGAAGCGCCGCGCGCGACGCCTCCCGGGGCGCGCGCTCCGCCGAGCCCGAGGACCTGCTCCTCTTCTACCGGAAGTTCAACGCGTGGCTCGCCGCGTTCGGCGCCCTCTTCGCCTTCTGGACGGCGCTCGTCGTCCTCAAACGGCGCGCCCCCGCGTTTCTCGCCGGACTCCTCGTCGCGCTCAACCCGCTCCATGTCGAGTTCGCCCACTATTGCGAGACGGACGCCACGATGATCTTCACCGTCTCGCTGACGTTCCTCCTCTCCGCGCTCGCGCTGGACCGGAAGTCCGCCGCGCTCTCCCTCCTCGCGGCGCTCTCCGCCGGTTTCGCCTTCTCCTGCAAATATACGCTCCTCCCCCTGCTCGCCGTCGCCCCGGCGACCGCCTTTCTCGCCGTGCCCGGAAGGCGCGGCCGCCGCGCCGCCCTCGCGCTCGCCGCGGCCGCGCTCGCCGTCGCGGGCTTCCTCTACGGGACTCCCGCGGTCGTCAGGGACTGGGCCTTCTTCAAGGCCGGGTCCGCCAGCGCCAAGGCGCGGACCTTCGCCGAAATCAAGGGAATCCTCGGAGAGATGGCCCGGACTCCCGGCGCCGCGGCGATGTACAAGGCGCGGCAGTTCCTCGACGAGGCGCGGAAGCTCGGCGCCGCGTGGTGGGCCTGGCTGCTCCTCGCCGCCCCGCTCTGGGCCTCGGGGCGCCTCCGCCGCCAGTTCCCGGCCGTTCCGCTTTTCACGCTCCTCTTCGCTCTCTACGTCGCGTTCGGGCTGCCGTGGTTCCGTTCGCAGGAGTTCCTCCCCCTCGTCGTCCCCGTCGCGCTGACCACCGTCCTGCCGCTCCTCTTCGCCGGACGGATCCGGCGCCGCGGTCTCCGCGTCTGCGCCCTCGCGGGCGCCGCGACCGTCGTTCTCGCGTTCGGAGCGCGGTCCGCCGTCCAGAGCGCGCGGTGCCTCTCCGCCTTCGCGCATAAGGACGAGCGCGTGACGATGCGCGACTGGCTCGCGGAGTCGTGCCCGCGGGACGTCCCGCTCGACCTCGACGCCTACGCGACGTTCATGGACAAGACGCTCCCCATGCCGTGCGTCCACGTGAAGAACCCGGAGCAGCGGTATCCGGAGTCCTTCTCCGACACGTCCGGGAAATACTATGTGATGGTCGAGAACATGGTCGGCCGCGGCGCGGTCCACCCGTGGACCAGGGCGTACTACCCGGACATCGCCGCGCGCGTCGCGGACTTCACGAACCGCTGCGAGCGCGTGCTGACGTTCCGCGCGTCCGACGACGGGCTCGCCCGCCCGACGTTCGCCTCCGCCGATGCCGAACTCTGGCGGATTGTCCGCGAGAACGCTCCGGACCGCGGGACCGGCCTCGGCGACATTCCGCTTGTTCTTCCCCGTCCGGCCCGGCTGGCCTTCGGAGGCGAGACGTATTATCCGGCGCAGGACATGACGGCGGTCGGTCCGGAACTCGCCCTGAGAAACATCGGCCGCCGGAGTTCCGTCGCGCTGCGCTTCGACAAGGACGACGCGAAAGAGACCTACGCCGTCTCCCGTTTTCTCGGCTCGCACGCCGGGGCGGAACTCGCCTGGAAATCCGGATTTCGTCCCCAGAAGAGCGGAATTCCGGACGGTCGCGCCGTCCTCTCGCGCCTCGGAGGCAGCGGTCTCGGACTCGAGATGAGACGCGCGGCCGACACGCTCCCGACATTCCGGGTCCGGATGCGCTCCGCGGACAAGGCGGGAGTCGGCGTGACGACGGTCACGCGCTCCCCGCTCGTGGCGGCGGACCTTCTCCGGCGCAACGGCGCGCCGGACGAGGCGGCGGACCTTCTCGCAGGCCTCGCGGCGGCGGAACATCCGGACGACGGAACGCTCGTCGCGGCGGCCCTCGCGCTCGCGGGGGCTGGGCGCGGCGGCGAGATTACCCGGGAGATGCGCGACGCCGCGCGGCGTACGCTGGACACGGCGGAGGCGCTTTTGGACGCCGCGGCGGAAAACCGGCCCGGATGGAAGGAGACGACGCTTCTTGGGACAAGCCTTGAGGCCTATCTCGACTTTGCCCGGATCCGGCTTCACGGTCTCGTGCCGGAGCGGATGGATCCGTCGCAGGACGCCGCGGCGGGGGCGGAGGCGGCTCGGATTCCGCTTCCGCTGGTACTCGTCCCGGGAAAATACCGTCTGGCATGCACCTTCAAGGGCGGAGCCGCCCTCGATCCGGCGGCGTTCGACGCCGGCTTTTCCGACCGGCATCTGGTCATGACCTCACGGACGCCGACCGCCTCGCGCGACGACGAACTCGACCTCGTTCTGGAATTCACGGCGACGAGGACCGTGTGTCCGACACTCCTCGTCAATCCCGGCCCGGGCGTTCCCGGGGCGCTCGAGGTGCTCGATTTCGAGTTGACCTGGAACGTGCTGGACCTCCTCGCCGCCGAAGCCGAGTCGCTGCGCGCTGCTGAAGCCAATGGAAAGTTTTAGCGAGGCGGAGCAGGTTTGATTTCTCGGCGGTTTGAGTTGATTTTACTTGGGAAACAGACGGGAACGCGGGACGAGGGACGGAAAGTATACGAATGGGTCGCCGGGAAAGTTTTCGGATGGGTTGTTCCAACCTGAATTCCCGCAATTCCTAACCAGAATGCCATTCCAGAACGAGATTGCATCCCGTTGGGGCTGAAAAATTCTTCATTCTTTCGCATTTTCCCTCTTGCGCCGCAAATCGTTATGTGTTATTATACACCTAACGAAAG
>JAZUKQ010000179.1:0-10008 GCA_045643325.1 Kiritimatiellia bacterium
TCCGCTGGGTCTTCTCGCGCGGCGGCGCCCCGACCGCCGCCCCCTGCAGGGGCACCGCCGCGGGCTCGGTCCGGACCCTGCCACCCCTCCACGAGGCCGCCATCCCCCTCTCCGCCCTCCGCGTCGGAGAAAACACCATCACCCTTTCCTCCGACGCCTCCGCCGAAATCGGCGCCGCAACCCTCCTCCTCGAGACCTCCAGCAAATGAAACGCGCACTCCTCCTCGGGCTCCTCCCGCTTGCCGCGCTGGCCGACCCCGTCCAAACCTACACCCTCCCCAACGACCTGCACCTGCAGTGGCCGTCGGACCTCGTGAGCCTCCCCGCACCGAAGCTCCGCACGGAACCGGGCGACGTCTTCACGCTCACGGTCGAAGGCCATGAACGCCCCGTCCAGGTCGGGAAGGCGCCCGATGGCTCCGACGCGATCTGGTCGGTCGTCACCGCCGTCGAAAAGACCGACAAGGACGCGAAGGGCCGCGCCCGCATGCCCGCCGACATCGTCGCCGAGCTCAACCTGCGCCCCCAGGGATCCCTCCCCGCCGACGCCTGCCTGCACGTCGACGACGGCAAGGACTTCTTCACCGTCTCCAACGGCCGCTACGAGTTCCGCCTCCGCAAATACGCCGGCCGCCTCGCGAACCCCGTGGAACTGAAGGACCTCCCGCACTGGATCGGCGGCATGCGCCCCGCCGGCACCGAGACCTGGGACGGCGTCGCCGCCTTCGACGGCTCGGCCCGTGTCGTCGCCGCCGAGACCGAGATGCTCGCCAGCGGCCCCGTCTTCGCGGAGTTCCGCGTCCGCCTCGTCTTCGAGGGCGCGGAGACGCCCGACGGCACGGTCCCCGCGCTGCCCCTCGCCAACGGCAAGCAGACGCACTTCTGGAAGCCCGCCGAAATCCCGCTCCAGGACCTCCCGAAATTCGAAAAGGCCTACGAGGCGCGCGTCCGCTTCGTCTGGGACGACCCGTGGATCGACGTCGCCGAGCTCTACCGCCTGCCACCCTGCCCCGGCGCCAACTCCTTCAACATCCACCAGTACACCCTCGCATGGGGCGCGCCGGCGAAGGGCGGCGCGAAGGCGTCGTTCACGCCCGTCGACACCGTGACCTGGGTCCGCTGGTTCGAGTGGGACGCCTTTGGCGGCAACATCGACCAGAAGTGGGTGCCCGCCGAACCGCGCCCCGCGCAGAAGGGCCGTCCCTTCGCGCTCCTGCGCCCCGCCTGGAACCAGGGCGGCGCCGGCGCCCAGGACTTCTTCCTCACGCGCGGCGGCACCAACGGCGCCGACAACGCGGACGCCCCCATGTTCGGCGTCGTCGCCGCCTACGCCTCCAAGTGGATCAACCCCTACGCGCAGACCATCACCGCCTACGCGAATGACGGCACGCGCGGCTCCTGCCGCTTCCCGCTCGTCGACGGCGGCTCCGCCGGCTGGTACGCTCAGCGCGCCTACGGCCTCTGCTGCGGCCCGCGCGGACGCTTCCCCACCCTCAACAACCTCGTCCGCCGCCACACCGACTGGACGCTCGACGCGCAGGCCAACCGCTACGTCCTGCGCTGGGACGGCCGCGCCGAAAAGCCCTCCGCGAAGGCCCCCACCTGCCAGCTCTATCTGGAACGCCGCTACCAGGACGACTTCCTCAACCCCACGCAGCGCATGACGCGCAACCTCAAGCAGTTCGCCTCCGTCAAGCCCGGCACCTGCGGCGCCGACCACGCCGCCATGGGCTACATCTTCACCGACCCCGACCACTGGCCCGGATGGAATTCCGGATGGCGCCCCGGCAACCCGAACTTCAACACCGACAAGTACATGGGCACCATCTACATCGCCTCCGCGATGCCCGAACATCCGGACGCGAAGAACTGGCTCCGGCACGGCCTCCGCAACTACCACGACGACCTCGCGCGCGTCTTCCACGGCCCCGACCGCGTCGGCGTCGAGTGCCCGGGCTATTCCGGCTACTCCATGGGCCTGCAGCTCGAAATCGCCAAGAACCTCCTCCAGCAGGGCGTCCCCGCCGACGAGGTCGTCGACCCCGCCTTCACCGCGAGCACCCGCTGGCACCGCAAGCTCCTCACGCCCCTCGACCCGCGCCTCGGCTTCCGCCACGAGGCCCCCATCGGCGACACCCACCGCTGGACCTCCGGCGCCAACGTCTCCTTCGGCCGCCTCGCGCTCCTCCTGAAGACGTCCGACCGCGCCGCCGCCTCCGAATTCCGCGCGGTCGGCGAGGAACTCGCGCGCACCGGCGGCCTCAAGCGCGAGGACTGGGACAAACTCCTCGACGAGGGTCTCCGCGACGTCCCCGCCGCCAAGTTCAACGGCCTCGACTGGTCGTCGCAGGCGTTCGAGGGCTTCGGCGCCGTCCTGCGCGACGCCTTCGGCACCCCCTCCGAGTCCTTCGTCTCCATCAAGGCCGGTTCGCTCGGCGGACACTACCACAACGACGATCTCTCCTTCCATTCCTACCTCGACGGCTGCCCCGCCGCCCTCGACTACAACTGCTCCTACCATCCGCGCGGCGACCACGCCGCCCTCCACAACGCCCTCACCTTCGGCAAGGAAGGCACCACCGACCACCACGCCCGCGGCGAGAAGGTCGAGACGCACGAGCAGCCCACCGCGCGCGCCTCCGCGACGTCCTTCCACGCAGGCCCCCGCGCCGATGTGTTCACCGCCGAGCGCACCGTCAAATCCCTCGCCTTCATGCCCGTCTTCCCCGACGACTCCGAGTACAACCGCGACTATCCGTCCCGGTCCGTCGACCCCATCGCGCAGACCCGCACCGTCGCGCTCGTCAAGCCGAAGAAGGGCTCGAAGATGCCCGGCTACCTCGTCGTACGCGACCAGGTCGACGGCGCCGAACCCGTCCAGCTCAATCTCCACCTCCTCGCCCGCTCCATCGAGGGCGACGGCCCCGTCTTCCGAGCTCCCGGCCAGTGGAACCGCGACTTCTCCGTCTTCATCGCGCACGCCAGGCCCGAGAAGACCGACAAGCGCGAGTGGCACTACTACGACGAGTGGATGGTCGGCCCCATGGAATGGGCCCTCCAGCCCGGCGAGCCCCAGGACGCCTGGGCGAAGCGCGTCGGCACCTCCCTTCCGCCGAAGGACTGGAAGCCCCAGTACCGCGAGCGCAACGCCCCCGCCGGCGGCTGGCCCAAGCTCATCCACGACACCCACGGCGGCGCCCTCATGCCCCCGAAGGGCTGGTCCGGCCCCTGGCAGTACGGCGAGGTCCAGCAGTGGCTCCGCCTCCACTTCCCCGCCAAGACCGATGTCATCTGGGTCCTCTTCGCCAACGACCCGCGCGAGACGCCGCCCGAATTCGCCGAGATCCCGAACGGCGTCCGCGTCACCTACCGCGGCGAAACCAATACCGTCCGCTTCGCCGACAACGGCACCGTGACCGTTGAGTAAACCCTCCATCAACCCCTTCAACCTCTGCAACCTCTGCAACCCCTTCAACCTCTTCAACCTCTTCAACCTCTGCAACCTCTGCAACAACCATGAAACTATCCCATCTGCTTCTTCTGGTTCCCCTCGTTTCTCTCGCGGACATCACCTTCAAGGATGATGCAGGCCGCGTCCGCGTCACCCCGCTGCCCATGCCCGAGAAGTTCGTCAACGCCTGGCCCGCCGAGATGGAGGACGCCTTCTGGGACCGCGCCAACGACGCCATCCGCAAGAAGGGCAAGGGCGGCGGCTACGGCGGCACGTTCTTCGAGACCGAGAAGTCCACCTACCCGAAGGCCATGTTCGGCTACCTCGCCGGCTTCAAGGACGCCGCCCTCGACTGCCTCCAGGCCGAGGACGCCGACGCCGGCGGCTGGAACAAGACCACGCTGGGCATCGACTACTACCCCTGCTTCACCCTCAAGGGGCAGATGCGCAAGTACTTCCAGTTCGGGCCCGAGCTCCGCCCCGAGTACCGCCAGCGCATGAAGGACGGCGCGAAGATCTGGACCGAGCAGGACCCGCTCCGCCGCCGCAACACCGTCTGGAAGAAGGAGAACAACGGCAAGGGCTGGGGCCCCGACGCCATGAACAGCTGGGTCGACGTCCGCCACACCGACAACCTCCAGGCCATGCGCGAGGCCGCCGTCTACCTCATGGCCGAGGAGACCGGCAACGAGGAGGTCCGCCAGAAGTACGCCGAGCGCATCCGCACGTTCGTCGCCAACATGTACCGCGTCGGCATGGGCGAATGGGACTCCGAGAACTACCTCGGCCACACCTTCTGCGGCTATCTCAACCTCTACGACTTCGCCAAGGACGAAGGCATCCGCGCCCTCGCCAAGGCCGGTCTCGACTACATGGCCACCGCCATGGCCGTCAAGTACTGCTGGGGCTGCGCCTGCGGCCCGACCAAGCGCGACTACAACCACCAGGCCCGCTTCGGCGGCTCGCTCGCCGACAACATGGCCATGTACGCCGGCAACTACGGCACCGCCGACCGCACGAGCTTCGAAGGCGACAACGCGCACATCATCCTCAGCCGCTACCGTCCGCCCGCCGCCGTCGTGGCCCTCGCCCGCAAGGACGACAAGGTCGAGCCCTTCGAGCTCTTCGCCGTCCACTCCCACTACGACGCCCTCCGCCAGGGCGCCGACGCCCCGGAGGACTACGAGACCACCTATTTCGGCGGCTCGTTCCAGCTCGGCACCCTCGACCGCGGCACCGGCCGCGGCGACGTCAACGGCTTCAAGGCCGTCATCCGCGACGACGTCCTCGGCTCCCAGTACTTCCTCATGAACTGCACCGAGTCCGGCAAGAACCTCGGCTCCCCCCAGTACGGTCCGCCCCAGCCCGGCAGGATGAACGTCGCGCAGTACCGCTCGACCGCCATCGTCCTCAACGACAAGTCCGACGCCCCCTTCCTCTTCATGGTCGGGCGCAACGCCAAGCTCGACGCCCAGGGCGGCGTCGCCTTCATCGACTACGGCAAGACCTGGGTCGCCGTGCGCCCGCTCAACGCCTCCCTCCCCGCCGAGGCCCCCGACGTGCAGGGCCAGAAGGACGCCGAAGGCCGCTATCTCCGCGCCAGGGGCAACGGCGGCGAAGGCCCCTCCGGCCTCGTCTTCGAGTTCGGCGACGCCGCCTCGCACAAGTCCCTCGCCGACTTCCGCAAGAAGGTCCTGGCCGCCAAGGTCGACGCCTCCGCGCTCGCCTCCGCCGGCACCGTCGAGTACAAGGACTCCCTCGGCCGCACGCTCAAGATGGTCTACGGAGACCGTCCGCAGGTCTGGCGCGACGGCGCGGAGCGCCCCTTCCAGACGGGCTGCGCCCTCTGGGGCGACGCCTCCGGCGACGCCGCCAAGGGCCCCGTCCACCTCGGCTGGAAGGAAGGCACCCTCCGCGTCACCGCCGGAGGCCACACCTTCACCACGACGGTGGAAAGCGCCAAATAGGAAAGAAGTAGAAAAAAGAACAAGGAACATCCGCCATGAAGCGTCTCATTCCCCTGCTCCTCCTCGCCCTCGTCCCCTGCCTTCTCCCGGCCGTCCAGCCGTCCAAGCCCGTCGGCGGCAATCCCGCCGACGCCGTCTTCTACGTCGGCGGCTCCGCGAAGACCTGCCTTGAATCCGCCTTCCAGCTCTCCGACGGCACGATCCTCGTCGGCGGCGGCTCCGAATCGCTCGGATGGCTGCCCCCCGACGTCAAGCCCGTCGCCCTCGTCGGCGCCATGCCGCGCGGCGGCGACACCGGCGTCACGCCGTTCCTCCTGCACCTCTCCGCCGACGGGAAGAAGGTGCTCGGCGCCTACACGCTCCTCCCCGGCTGCGCCGAGGACGTCTGCTCCATCAAGACGTCCTCCGTCCCCGGCAAGCCCACGGGCGACCTCTTCATCGCCGGCCGCGTCCGCAAGGACCCCATGACCAGCCGCAAGAGCAACGGCTACTTCATCGCCAAGCTCGACGGCAACTTCGTCGACAAGCCCGCGACCAAGCTCGTCTGGGGCTACTTCGCCTCCGCCGAGGGCGCCATGCGCGCGGGCCGCCTCCCCTGGGACGTCGCGTCCGACGGCTCCGTCGTCTACGCCACCGGCAACCCCTACAGCTACGACTGGGCCGCCATCGAGAAGCTCGGCCCGGACGGCAAGCGCACCGTCGTCCCGAACTGGCGCCGCCACTGGGTCCGCACCGACGACGGCGGCGAAAAGGAGTTCGAGGGCCTCGCCAAGGACGCCCCCGGCAAGCCGGTCTACAGCGCCATCGTCCTGAAGATCTGGGACCGCGGCGACTTCCGCTCCTGGACGGAGGAGGACTGGAAGGCCAAGGTCCCCGACGGCAACGGCGGGTACAACCACGGCCAGTGGCCCTTCGACGGCATGTTCACCGGCCCGTACGACCCCGCGACGAAGAAGACCATCGACCTCGAGGAGAAGGGCAACTGGGAGACGCCGAGCGAGTTCCGCGGCTCCTACCGCTACCGCTGGGGCGCCAACCCCACGGCCTGCGTCGGCGCCATCGTCATCGACCGCCGCGACGACACGGTCTACATCGGCGGCAACAACCAGTCCAGGCTCCCCGCCGGGCAGCCCGACTTCGAGCCCTGGGTCATCGCCCTCGACAAGACCGGCGCCAAGAAGTGGTGGGTCCGCCTCTACCCGGAGAGCAAGGGCGTCTCCACGCCCGACCAGTACGTCGACGGCCTCGCCATCGACTACACCGTCCCGCTCGACCGCGACAAGGGCTGTCTCGTCGTCCTCGCCCGCTGCCACGGCAACAACGTCAACAACCTCTGGAACGGCACCAAGATCGAGCGCGGAAACGGCAAGAGCTTCCAGCCCTCCTTCACCGGCACGTTCGGCAACGCCCACTACGGCTGGATCGGCCGCATGACCGAGACCGACGGCACCATGCTCGCCGCCACCTTCGTCGGCGAGTACGGCGAAGGGTCGAAGCACGGCAACCAGCCGTTCTCCAACCCGCTTCTCGACCACTGGCCGAGCACCACCTCCGGCTGGCCCAACCTCAACACCACCAGGGTCCACTCCATCGCCACCGACGCCCAGGGCCGCGTGTTCATCACCGCCACCGGACGCCGCGTCGTCACCACGAAGAACGCCTTCCAGGCCATGCCGAGCCCCCTCGCCGACCCCGGCAAGTTCGGCACCTGGTCCGACTTCGTGCGCGTCTACGCCAAGGACCTCTCCGACCTCGACTACAGCTCCATCCTCAACGGCCAGTGGGACTGGGCCGAGGAGAAGAACAAGAACAACAGCCAGGTCGAACTCGTCGACGCCATCCCCGTCCAGGGCGGCGTCCTCGTCGTCGGCAAGGCCCCGGCCAACAAGCAAGGCGTCATCGAGGGCAACGACATGCCCACGCGCAACGTCCCCGTCTGGGGCTCCGCCAAGCACAACGTCCCCGCCGGCGTCTTCGCGTTCCTGAAATTCTAGCCCCCACCCGCTTCCTCCACGTCCTCTCCGCCAGAAAAGGGCCAACCATGAAACTCGTCCTTCCCGCGCTCGTCATCGCCTCCCTTGCGGCCTCCGCCCCTGCCGAGGCGACGAAGCCCGTCGGCGGCACCCCCCCCGACACCGCCTGCTCCGTCGGCGTCGGCCCCGACACGCGGCTCGAGTCCGCCTTCCGCCTCTCCGACGGCACCCTCCTCGTCGGAGGAGGCGCCACCTCCCTCTCCTGGCTCCCCGCCGGCACCCGCGTCGTCAAACTCGGCGGCGCGGTTCCGACCGGCTCGGCGACGGGACGCACGGCCTTCATCCTGCACCTCTCCGCCGATGCCACGCGCATCCTCGAGGTCTACGCCCTCCCCGCCGGATGCGCCGAGGACATCGCCTCCATCAAGACGACCTCCATCCCCGGCGACCCCACCGGCGACCTCTACATCGCCGGCCGCGTCCTCAAGGACGAGGCGAACGGCCTCAAGGACGACGGCTACTTCATCGGCCGCCTCGATGGCAACATCGTCGCCAAGCCCGCCACGAAGCTCCTCTGGGCCAACTCCGTCTGGGCCCTCGGCGCGATGCGCAAGAGCCGCCTCCCGTGGGACGTCGGCCCCGACGGCCGCGTCATCTACGCCTACGGCAGGCCGCATGGCACCGATTGGCTCGCCGTCGAGACCTTCGAGAAGGACGGCTCCCGCGGCGTCGTCCCCAACTGGCGCACCCACTGGATGCAGAAGGGCGCGGAGACCGAGGAGTTCACCGGCCTCCTCGACAAGGCCCCGCGCAAGGTTCTCTACAGCGGCATCGTCCTCAAGTCCGGCCGCCCCGACTTCCGCTCCTGGACCGAGGCCGACTGGCGCGCCCAGGTGCCCGATGGCAACGGCGGCTTCAACCAGGGCCAGTGGCCCTTCGACGGCATGGCCCCCGGCCCCTACGACCCCGTCGCGCGCCAGACCGTCAAGCTCAACGAAAACGGCCGCGGCTGGTACGGCTACCGCTGGGGCAAGAACCCCAGCGCCTGCGTCGGCGGCATCGTCGTCGACCGCCGCGACGGCTCGTTCTACATCGGCGGCAACAACCAGTCCAAGCTCCCCGATGGAAAGCCCGACTTCGAGCCGTGGGTCATCGCCATGGACAAGACCGGCGCCAAGAAGTGGTGGTCCCGCCTCTACCCCGAGTCCAAGGGCGTCTCCACCCCCGACCAGTACGTCGACGGCCTCGCCATCGACTATTCCGTCCCCATCGACCGCGACATGGGCTGCCTCGTCGTCCTCGCCCGCTGCCACGGCAACAACGTCAACAACTTCTGGAACGGGAAGAAGGTCCAGAAGGGCTCCGGCAAGAGCTTCCAGCCCCAGTTCTCCGGCAAGAAGGGCAACGCCCACTACAGCTGGATCGGCCGCATGACGGCCACCGACGGCACGATGCTCGCCGCCACCTTCCTCGGAGAGTACGCCGAAGGCGCCAAGCACGGCAGCGGCCGCTTCTCCAACCCGCTGCTCAACCATTGGCCCAGCACCACGTCCGGATGGCCCGACCTCACCACGACGCGCACGCACTCCATTGCCGTCGACGAACTCGGCCGCACCTACGTCGTCGCCACCGGCCGCCGCGTCATCACCACCAAGAACGCCTTCCAGCAGATGCCCAGCCCCCTCGACGACCCCGGCAAGAAGGGCGTCTGGGGCGATTTCGTCCGCGTCTACCAGAAGGACCTTTCCGACCTCGACTACAGCTCCCTTCTCAACGGACTCTGGGACTGGGACACCGAATCCGGCAACACCAAGGTGGACCTCGCCGAGGTCCTCCCCGTGCCCGGCGGCGTCCTCGTCATCGGCAACGCCCCCGCCGACAAGCAGGGGGTCGTCGTGGGCAGCGACATGCCCACCCGCAACGTCCCCGCCTGGGGCGCCGCCAAGCACGACAAGCCCGCCGGCGTCTTCGCCGTTCTCAACTTCAAGTAGCAACCCGCCCGTTCCCGCCCATGGACACACGATCCCTCGCCTTCGCCTTTGCTTCCGCCCTGCTGGCCGCCGGCTGCTGCCACGCCCCGGCCTCGCTGGACGGCCCCGCCGCGGAAGCGCGCCCCGATGGCTTTGCCGTCCGCGACGAACTCGTCGTGACCTGCATCGACCCGTCGGAACTGCCCCGCAAGGACGATCCCTGCGTCATCGTGTGTTACACCGGTGCCGATGGCGGCGGGACAACGAGCATCCGCTTCGAGACGAAGGAGTCCGTCAAGGAGAACAGCTATCCCACGAACACCGTGACCGTCTTCGGAGACCGCGGAAAATACCCGCAGCGCATCGTCCAGCGGGACCGCGACCTCGGGCAGACCTTCTTCACCGGGGACACCGCCCGGAAGCTGGATGCCGTCATTCTCAAGGTCGGCCCCAACGGCGGCGACCCGAGTTCTCTGGGGGCGGCTGTCGCCATCCAGCTCTTCGAGGTGTCCGGCGAACCCGCGCTCAACGACCACGGGACGCCCGGGTTCGCCAAAAGGTTCAACCGCGTGAATGCCCCGGAGCTGGACGACTATCTGGAGGGGGAGTCCTTCCGCTCCGTCGCCGTCGCCCGGGGGACGCTGCCC
>JAZUKQ010000180.1:0-3288 GCA_045643325.1 Kiritimatiellia bacterium
TTCGAGGGAACCGTCTTCGAGCCCGGCGGACGCCCCGTCACGACCGTCCAGGGGGTCACGCTCCACCCCCACCCGTTCTATCTCGGCCTGAAGACGCCCAAGACCGCCCCCTTCGGGAAGCCCGTCTCCGTCTCGCTCGCCGCCGTCGCCCCCGACGGTTCCCGCCCCTCCGCCCCCGCCATCGTCGAGACCGTCGTCGAGCGCGTCGAACTCATCCACGGCTGGGAGTCTGACGACAACGGGAACTGGCGCTGGCACTCCGAGGAAAACTTCCTGACGGTCTCCACCGCCACCAACGCCCTCGTCGCCGGGGCCGACACGCCCCTCTCCTTCGACGCGCCCGTTTCCGGCGAGTACCGGATCCGCGTCCGCGCGCTCCCCTCCGGCGCCTCCGTCGCCCGGCGTCTCTACGTCGCCGGCCCCGGCGAGAATGTCCTCTCCGCCAATCTTTCCACCCCGACCCGCGTCCGTCTCTCGCTCGACAAGAAACTCTACGCCCCCGGCGATACCCCGAAACTTCTCGTCCGGGCCCCCTTCACCGGTAAGGCGTGGCTCTCGCTCGAGAACACCCGCTTCGTCCAGGAACGCGTCCTCGACATCACGAACGCCACGCAGGAAATCGTCCTCGGCGAGCTCTCCGACAACGTTCTCCCCGGCCTCACCGTCGCGCTCACCCTCATCCGCCCCGCCGTCCCCGGCCAGACATGGACCGCGCAGCGGGCCTCCGGCTCCGCCTATCTGTCCGTCGCCCGGCCCGGGGAGAACCTCCCCGTGAAACTCTCGGGCGAGGTCCGCTTCCGCGGCGCCGACGACTTCGACGCCCTCCTCGCCAAGGCGGAGGACGAAACCGGCGGCGCCGGGTCCACGACGCTCGTTTCCGCCGTCCTCACGCTCCCCGAGAACCTCCCCGCCGGCTCCGTCGCCACCGTCTTCGCCACCGACGAGGCGCTTCTGGTCCTCACCGACGAAAAGGCCCCCGACCCCTTCGCGTTCTTCCACGCGGCCCGCTTCTCCGGCTTCCCGTTCTTCGACATCTTCCACGCCATCCTCCCGCTTCTGCCCGACGACGACCCGCTCCTCGCGGCCGCCGCCCGCATCGGCGGCGACGGCGGCGACATGCTCGGCCGTCGGCTCAATCCCGTCAAGTCCCGCCGCTTCAAGCCCCTCTCGCTCTGGAGGCGCTCGGTCCCCGTCGCCCCCGGCGCCAACCGGCTCGTCTTCGCCCTCCCCGAGTTCGCCGGCGAGCTCCGGCTCACCGCCCTCGTCACCACGCCCGACGGCGTCGGCGCCGCCTCCGCCCCCGTGAAGGTCGCCCCGACGCTCGTCCAGAAACCCGACGCCCCGCGCTTCGTCGCGCCCGGCGACGAGACCCTCCTCACGGACGTCCTCTACAACACCACCGACGCCCCCTTCTCCGCCGAGACCCGCGTCGAGCTCTTCTCGAACCTTGTCGCGGTCGCCGCCGCCCCCTCGCACCTCGTCTATACCAACACGGTCGAGGCGAAATCCTCCGCCGTCGTCAGGATTCCCGTCCGCGCCGTCGGAATCGGCAACGCGCCCGTCCGCTTCACCTCCCGCGTCCTCGGCGGCCAGGAGTCCCACTCCGAGATTCTCGACCTCCCCGTCCGCCCCGCCTTCGCCCTCGCGACGAAGTCCGAGACGTTCCGCATCGATCCCGGAGCGACCGTCGCGCTCCCCGAGGGGACGATTCCCGCCGGCTTCAGCCCGGAGCTCCGCGTGAGTGTCCATCCGGACCGCCGGGCGGAACTTACCGCCGCCCTCGAGGCCCTCGCGGAATACCCCCACGGCTGCCTCGAGCAGACCGTCTCCCGCGCCTTCGTCCTCGTCCACGCCTCCGGCTTCCTCGCCGCGCTCCCGACCTCCAAAACCTCCGTCGCCGAAGATGTGAAAGACTTCGTCAAGGAGGGCGTCCGCCGCGTCAACTCCATGCACCGCTACGACGGCTTCGCCTACTGGCCCGATGTCACCGACACCGACCCCTGGCTCACGTTCTACGCCGTGGACTTCCTCTCCGAGGCCAGGGCCGCTGGCTATGAGCTTCCCTCCGACTACGAGAACGGCGCTCTCGAGCAGCCCCTCCGCGCCGGTATCCGGAAAATCGGCGAGAACAAGAAAGGCTGGCATGTCTGGAGCACCGAGGCCGAGTTGACCGCCTACTCGCTCTACCTCCTCGCGAAGATCGGCAAGCCCGACGTCGGCGCGACCCTCGCGCTCTACGACCGCGTGGCCTCCCTCGACACGACGGCGCGCGCCCACCTCGCCCGCGCGCTCGTCCTCGTCGGCCATCCCGCCAAGGCGGTCTCGGTCGTCCAGGGGCTCCCCGAGGGGATGGGCGGTCTCGAGGAACGAGCGCTCGCCCTGCTCGCGATGGTCGAGGCCGATCCGGCCAACCCCGCCAACGCGCGCCTCGCCGACGAGGTCTTCGCCGACCAGAACATTTACCGCCACTGGGGCACCACCTACCTTAACGCGACCGCCCTCCGCGCCCTCGCCGCCTACTTCCGCGGCCTTCCCGCCGCCAAGGAGAAGCCGTCCGTCCACGTCTCCATGAAGAACGCGCAGGCGCTCTGGACGGTCGTGGGCGACGCCGCCCCCGGGGACTCCGGGCGGGATTCCGCAAATCCCGTGTTCCGCGGACTCCGTCTCGCGGCCCCGACCTTCCCGGTCACGCTCGCCAACCCCTCCGCCGACGCGCCGGTCTATGTCTCCGTGACGTCCTCCGTCATCCCCGAGGCGGCCCCCGACCCCGTGTCGAAGCATCTCAAAATCGAGCGGACGTTTTTCACGCTCGAAGGCGAGGAGATCGAGCCAAGCGGCGCGCGGCAGGGGGACACGCTCGTCGTCCGGCTCGTCCTCTCCGGCGGAACGACCGATTCCAGCGGCGAGCCCAACGGTCTCGATACCCGGATCGGCAACCACGTCATCGACGAGCTGCTTCCCTCGTGCTTCGAGCCGAAGCGGATCAGTCTCAACGACCTCCAGCGTATCAACGCGAAGTTCGCCTCGTCGGAGGATCTCCACATCGACCGCCGCGACGACCGCCTCACCATCTTCGAGATTCCGGGCCACCCCCACGGCGCCGTCACCGTCCACTACGCGGTCACGGTCGTCTCGCCGGGCACCTTCACCTTCCCCGGCGCCTCGGCGGAGGCGATGTATAACCCCGACTACATGGTCCGCACCGCGCCGTCGAAAATCACGATCGCCCCGTAAGGTACGGCGCCGCTTTGGCACGGCGGCCGCAATCGGGCGGAGCCCGGCCCCCTC
>JAZUKQ010000181.1:0-5364 GCA_045643325.1 Kiritimatiellia bacterium
CGCTGCCGCCCTCGCCGGTGGACCAGTCCCACGCGCCGGTCAGGAGCGAACTGTAGTCGAGCGTGGTCAGGTCCTGGCGGTACACGCGGACGAACTCGCTCCAGACACCGATTTTCCCGGGGTCCACACTGGGACTCGGCATGGACTGGTAGGCGTTCTTCGTGGTGATGACGCGGCGGCCGACGGCGGTGATGAACGGGCGGCCCTGCGCATCGATGGCGAGGGCGCGCACTTTCGTGGTCGTGATGTCGGGCCAGCCGGAGAGGTTGTGCGGCCAATGGTTCAGAAGCGGCTCCTGGAAGCGCTTGTTCCCATGCTTCGACTTCTCGCTGTATTCGGCCAGGTACGAGGCGTGGAGCATCGTGCCCTCGGTCGCGGTCATGCGCCCGATCCAAGAGTAGTGGATGTTGCCGTACTTGCCGGTGAACTGCTGCTGGAAACTGCGCTTGGGGTTCTCCGGGTGCTGGATGGAATTGCCGGTCCAGAAGTTGTTGACGTTGTTGCCATGCGAACGGGCGACAACGACGACCGCCCCGCCGGCGTCGAGGGGCACCGTGTAGTCGATGGCCAGCTTGTCGACATACTGGTCGGGCGTCGAGACGCCCTTGGACTCCGGGTAGAGCCGCACCCACCACTTCAGCGCGCCCTCGCGGTCCAGCGCCACGACCCACGGTTCGAAGTCGGGATTCCCCCCGGGAAGGCGCGACTTGTTGTTGCCGCCGATGTAGACCGAGCCGTCGCGCCGGTCGACCGCGATTGCCCCGGCGTTCGCGCAGGGGCTGCTGCTCCAGCGGTAACCGTACCAACCGCGGTTGTCCTCGTTGACCTGCACGTCCTGACGGGTCTTCGGATCGAAGTAGCCCCCGAACATGCCGTCGAACGGCCAGCGGCCCTGGTTGAATCCGCCGTTGCCGTCGGGCACCTTGGCGAGGAAGTCCTCGCGCGTCCAGGAACGGAAGTCTCCATGCCCTCTGGGCTTGAGGATGATGGAACTGCGCGCGACCCTGCCCGGCGCCTGGTCCAGCGTGCCGGCGAACTCCTGCTCGGTCCCGTCCGCCTCGGCCACCCACTGGGTGCGCCACTTGGGAACGACCGTTGGCTTTCCGTCGGCGTCGAGCGCTTCAATGGCCATCCAGTCGTAGCTATGCGGGAACCCGGTGGCGTAGATCACGCGGCCGTCCGCGCCGACATCCCAGGGAAGGTGGGCGAGCAGGTCCTTGCCTGCGGGCACCATGTAGACCCACGACAGGCGCGTGGGCTTCGCGTCGATGAAGTTGCCGTCGAGGCGCGCGAGGAAGTAGCCGTCCGATTTCAGTCCCTTCGCCTCGTCCTTGACCGTCCGGCCCGCGATGAGGAGCGCCCCCGTCGGTTCGCCGGGAAGCGACGTCGTCTTGATCGAGGCGACGTCCTCGGCGCATCCCCGCGGAAGAGTCAGGACGTCGACAATCCGCTTCGCGTCGGGCGAAAGGCGCAGGATGAAGGGCGTGAGCCCGGTGTCGCCGCCTTCCGGCGTGGGGCCGCCCAGCGCGACGGGGCGGATCCTGGAGGGGAGCCAGTCGAGGGAGGCGGAGGCGCCTCCGACGAGAAGCGTCCCGTCGGAAAGCTCGAAGGCGCTTTCCAGCCGCGTCCTGCCCGGGCCGCCGATGTAGAACGCCGTGTCCTCGGGGGTTCCGCCCACGGTCTGCGTGGGGGCCGCCGTCGCCTCGCCATGGAGAGACGAGGCGAGCAGCGCGACAAAAACGAGGAAAATCGTTCGAGGTTTCATAGGGCGTCCACTACATCAGGATGAAGAGCGTCTGATCGCCCACGACGACGAGCGTTCCGGGCGTCTGGGCCTGCGGCGCGAAAACACTCGGAAGCGTGTCCAGCACGTAGCCGGAGAAGTCGGTGTCGGCGAAATCGGAAGCATGGTAGGTTCCAGGGCAAACCGGGTTGCCTCCGAAACTGGCCCTCTTGACGGACAGCGTGTTGCCGGCAAGGTCGATCTTCGAGCCCTCTTCCAGCGTGAGGGTCGCGATCTGCAGGCGCGGAGCGCTGACCTCGGCGATGGCGTTTCCGGTCACAACGACCGGAACCGCCTTGAAGGCGTCCACGGAGTCCCCTTCGACGTAGGCGACGACCGGGGTCGTGGCCGTGATCGTGGAGTCCCCGTTGCCCTTGATGTACAGCGTCCCCTGCCCTTCGGGCGTGCCCGCCGTCTGCACATAGATGGATCCGGGCGAGCTGGAGTAGTCGGTGGTGGTGGACGACGCGTTTTTCCCGTAGAAGCCGTAGGCGGAGAGGGTGACGGTGTCCGGAACCGTGGCGCCGGCATTCGTCAGTCGCACCGCGATGCGGCCGCCGCCGCCGCCGCCGACCTTTCCGGCGCGGCCTTCCGGCCCGTCGGCCGTGATGGAGCCTGTTCCCGTGAGCTCGCCCGCGCGGATGTTGAGACTGCCCGCCGATCCGGTCAGGTCGCGGTCGTTGTTGTCGCGGTAGCCGGAGGCGGAGATGGAGCCGTCGAGGGCAAGCGTGCCCAGAACCGTGAGCTGCAGCGAACCGCCGCCGTAGTAGCGGTTGTTCGGCGCGGTCCCGAGGGTGACCGGGTTGAACACGGAGCCGTAGGTGTTGGTGTGTCCCGCCGGGGAGCGGAGCGACCAGCCGCCATGCGCCCCGTTGAAGCGGGCCACGTTGTTGTTCTTGTTGTAGAAGGCCTGCGCCACGTCCAACTTGCAGTCCTCCGGGACAGTCAGATCGCCGTTGACCGTATAGGAGGCGCGAAGCGCGAGGTTCGTCGCGATGGCCTCCATGCGGAAGAGGCCGAGATTGGCGCCGTCGGCCAGAACCACATCGCCCGGGAAGGTGAACGGGCCCTCGCTCTGGAAGGTCCAGCCGCGGATCGTCTGCTCGCCGTCGCCCATGGCGATCGCGCCGCCCTGCTTCACGAGCAGTCCGCAGTAGGAGGCGTTGCTGCCGCTGGAGGCGGAGACGGAGGCCAGTCCGTTCGGAAGCGTCAGCGTCATGCCCGAGGGGATGGCCAGGCGGCCGGACCCGCCGACAACCACGGCATCGAATGTCCAGTCCGATTCGTCCGTGACGGGCGTGACGGCATCCGGTCCCGTGCGCTTGTTCACCGCCCCTACGACGAAAAGCGTCCCATGCGTGGATGTGGAATCCCGCAAATAGACCGTGCCTACGCCATTGCCCGTGCCATAGCCGTCACTGTTGGGGTTGGTTCCGGCGGTTGCCGTAATGGGAAGCGACGCCAGGTCGACGGGGGTTGTGGTGATGACGGCAACGCGTCCACCGGGGCCGGTTTTCGTGGAACCCGTTCCGCTTGCATGAATGGAGCCGGTGCCACCAACAGACGGAGCCGAAAGGTAGATGGACCCTCCGGCAGCACCGCCCTTCCCGCCGGCGCCGCCGTCGGCGGAAATGAAGCCATCCACGGTGACGTCGTCGCCGCAGACGAGGTAAACGACCCCGCCCCCGATGGGAGTGTCCGAACCGTAGTTGCCGTGGTAGAAGTAGCCGATGTCCACCGGGCATTTCGGATTTCCGTAGGCGGAGCGCGATCCAGAGGACCCGCCATGCGCGGAATCGATGTTGCCACTGACGGTGCCGTTGGCCTGGCAGTACCCTTTTTCGGAGGCGTCGATGGCGGCGTCGGAGCCGATGGAAAGCGTCCCGTCCACGGTGGCGCGCAGGCGGTAGCGCTGCAGCCGGCGCATGTCGGCGACCGAGTACCCGGCTCCGGTCTCCTTGTAAAGGGACACGGGGTGCGTCCAGATGCCGGAATCGAGCACGACGTTCCCCGAGACGGTGAAGACCGTGAACGTGGCGCCGGGATAGGTGTCGAACTCGGTGTCGAAGATCGCGGCGCCCGCGTAGCCCCCGGTCTGGGTCCAGGAGGCGACCGTCGAGGGAAGGCCGTTCACGCCGGCGTCCCATTCGCAGTCGGCGTTGGAGAAACGGCCGTCCAAGAGGATGTCGTCGGTGGCGGCTGGGACGCGGCCGAGGCTCCAGTTGCCGGCATCGCTCGCGAGACCGTCCGCCGTAGCGACCCAGGTGTTGTAGCCAACGGGCGGAACGAGGTTCACGACGGTGACGGTCGCCGAGCCGGCGTTCGCGTCCACTCCGTAGAGCCCGGGGGCTAGGGAGAGGACGACCGTCGCATCGGAGGTCGTCGCGCCGTCCATCAGCGGCGTGACGGCGATGTCGGCCGATGTCGAGCCGGCGGGGATGACGACCGTTCCCGGCAGCGCGACGTAGGTCTGGTCCGCAGTGGCGGTACCGGAAACGGTGTAGGCGACCTCCAAGTCGTAGGAGGTGTCGGCGCGGGAGATGCGGAAGGAACCGGGGACGAGGCCGTACTCGTTGGCGTCGGCGAGGGCTGTGACGGCCAGGTTGCCCGTATGGAGAATGGACCCCGGACGGAAGCGCTTCGTGCCAGTGGGGCTCTCGCCATACGCCGCGAAAGCATAGGTCTGGTCCGCGGCCAGGTTCAACGGCGTTTCCGTGTAAGTCCCCGGAGTGGCGGAGGCGGAAATGAGGTTGGTAACGGCCCCCGCCGCCCCGCCGTCGTACACGGCGTAGACGGAACCGGCACCCGCCGTCATGGTGACGGAGAACGTGAATGTGCCGTCCTGGTTGCGGACGACGACCGGATCGTTGAATTTCGGTGCTTGGTCATCCATGGCTTCGGAGGCGGAGGCGGAAAGGAACCCCGGATCCGCCGCCACGTAGTCGGCGAGGACGCGGTCGGCGGAAGAGACGCTGGCGAACAGGCGCACCTCGTCGTAGTACCCGGTGAAGTACTTCCCCTGCCCGTTTGCAGAGACGTTTCCAATGGCGATTTCGCATCCGTTTTCGGTCGCGGCGGCAATCGAGCCGGAATGCACGGGGGCCCCGTCGGCGTAAATGCGCGCCGTGGACCCGTCGTAGACAACCGTCACGAACGCCCAGCGGTTGAGAAGCGTGGGAATGGACACGTCCGTCGTTCCGCTACTACCGCCTCGCGGCTTCAGACTCGTCATCGTGTTACTCGACCCGACCTTGATCTCGATTTCCCAGCCGTCCTTGTTGTTATAGTTCGTCTTGCGGCTGATGAGACGGTCACCATTGCCCGTATTCGTCTGGTAAAACCATCCCGACACCGTGAAATGGGACGGATCGGCGTTGAAGGCCCCGTAGCTCGGCACCGCCAGCCAGGCGGACCCCGATGTGCTGGGACGGTTGACGCGTCCGTTTCCGATGACGCCGGAACAGGCGACCATGTCGTTCGACAGGCTTCCGGAGGGAACGCCGTCGAGTCCGTGTCCTGTGGAATCGAACGCGGCACCGCCATTCTCCCCCATGTGCCAGACGCCGATGTATCCGCTCCAG
>JAZUKQ010000182.1:0-6082 GCA_045643325.1 Kiritimatiellia bacterium
GGGGTCAGACCCTTATTTTAGTAGATATATCGTTCCTTTTCAAAAGGCGTCTGACACTTTTCACCAGACACTTTTTCTCCTCCTCCACCACCTGCCGAACCGTAGTTGCAACTTTCCGCACCGTAATTTCACGCAACATTCAAAAGGGGTCTGACCCTTATTTTAGTAGATATATCGTTCCCTTTCAAAAGGCGTCTGACACTTTTCACCAGACACTTTTTCTCCTCCTCCACCACCTGCCGAACCGTAGTTGCAACTTTCCGCACCGTAATTTCATTGCGACTTTCCCCGCGGATCCCCGCGCCAAACGAAGGATCTAAAAAGGGGCCAGCCCCTTATTCGCCCGCGAAGAACCAGAAAAAACGCCCGGACACTTTTCCCCCCGCCCGGGTTTTGCTATAGTTTATCCATATCCTCTCTAGGGCTCGCAGGCCCTGTTCATAGCTTTCCCCTTTCTCAGCCATGGAATCTCCCCTTCCCCGCTCCTCCGCCCCCGCGCTCGACGCAATCCTCGGGCAGGCCTTTCCCGTTCTCCACGACGGATTCGTCCGGGTCGTCGACTACATGGGCAACGACGCCTCCATCGTCCAGGCCGCCCGTGTCTCATACGGCGCGGGCACCAAGAAGACCTCGCAGGACCGGGCCCTCATCCGCTATCTCCTCCGCAATCAGCACTGCACCCCCTTCGAGATGTGCGAGATCAAACTCCACGTCCGCGTGCCGATGGACGTCTGGCGCCAGTGGATCCGCCATCGCACCGCCTCGGTCAACGAGTACTCCACCCGCTACTCCGTGGCCATCGACGCGGCCAACACCACGCTCCCCACGGAATGGCGCTCCCAGGCCGCGAACAACAAGCAGGGCCCCGGCGCCCCCCTCCCCGAGGAGATCGGCCGTCTCCTCACCGACGAGGAGACCGAGCTTCAGAACCGCATCCGCGAGGTCTACAACCACAGGCTCGAGGCCGGTGTCGCCCGCGAACAGGCCCGGAAGGACCTTCCGCTCTCGACCTATACCGAGGCCTACTGGAAGTGCAATCTCCGCAACCTCCTCCACTTCCTCGCGCTCCGCATGGAAGGCCACGCGCAGCAGGAGATCCGCGAGTACGCGACCGTCATCGGAAAAGAAATCGTCGCCCGCTGGGTCCCGCTCGCCTGGGAAGCCTTCCAGGACTATGTCTTCGGAGCGGCCACGCTCTCCCGCGACGCCCTCGCGCTTCTGGGCATGGTCGCCCGCGGCGAGGCGGACGCCGCCCGCGCGTACGCCGCCGAACGCGGGATGACGAGCGTCGACGCAGAGACCGGCGCCCTCAAGCGCGGCCGCGAAATCTCCGAGTTCGAGGCCACGCTCGCCACGCTCGGACTCGCCTCGCCCTGGGCCTAGCGCGCCCCGACGGCCAACCGCTCCGCCTCCGCGTACTTCGCCCGGAAGTAGAGGGTCAGGTCGCGGCAGAGGTCCATCTCGTCCCGCGCCATCAGCGCGGAGACCCCGCTCCAAGTCACCTCCGGAGGCAACTCGTCCAACGCGGCCGCCGCCTCCGGACAGGACTCCGGACCGCCCTGCGCGATGATCGCGCGCCAGGCCTTCTGCAGGTCGGCGCCGGAGTCGATGCACATACATTTGACAAGCGTCCGGAAAAAGCCGAAATGCGACGCGGTCCAACGCGGCACATACTCGAACGCGCCAGAAAGCACATAGCAGTCGACGGCGGGGTCCAGCAGCGGGTCGCTCGTGTGCGACGCGTGCTCCTCGGCCTTCGCCTGAAGCGCGGGCTCCTCCGAGGCGTAGAACTCGCGGAGGACGGGCATACGGCGGAGCGCGTACTTCTCCGGGCCGCCCGGCTCGCCGACACGGTAGTTCCAGAGGCGCTGCCCCTCGGGGCTCAGCACAAACCGCACGAACCGATTCGCCAACTCGCGGTGCGGCGCGCCGCGGAGCACGCTGATCGGGTCGCCGCTCACGCTGGAACCGCCCTTCGGCGTCACATAGCGCATCCGCTCCACCCCCTCGGGCGAGCGCATGACGTCGGCCTGCACGCGGGCGTAGTAGTCGATCGAGACGCCCGCCGCCGCGTCGCCCATCGAGACATCGACCGAGACCTTGCTCGCACCGTCCGTATAGTACCGCGCGTTCGCGCCGACATGGCGGAGCAGCGTGATACCGTTCCGCCATCCGCGCTCGACCGCGGCCTGATATTCCGCGGGGACGCCCTCGGGCATCTCGCCGGCGGGAAGACGCGCCGCTCGGATCTTCTCCTCGTACTCCGCGACCCGCTCCTTGTCGAAGCCCGCCGCGCGCACCGCCTTCCAGCACTCCGTGTGGACAATCATCTCGAACGCCTTCGCGATCGACCCGGACTTCGTTGGGTCCGTCACGCCCACCTGGCCCGCGAGCCGCGGGTCGGCGAGATCCGTCCACTCCGTGGGCTCCTTCTCGATGCCGAGATCCTTCAGCCGGTCCGGATTGTAGCAGATGCCGAACGCGCTGAGCGCCGCGGTGTAATAGAACCCGTCGCGCCACGACTCTCCGCCGCGTCCTTCGGGAAAGGTCTCGCGGCCGTCCTCGTCGCGGACCACGCCGACGGGCTCCTCGCCCTCCGGCCAGATTCTCACCGTGAGCCCCTGCCGCGCGGCGTTGCCGTGGTCGTAGGTCCCGCCGCCGAAAAACACATCGATCTTGCAGGTGAACTTCGTCGTGTCGTCGGTCTCGCGGAGTCCGACATACGCGTCGCGGAGCCGGGTCCACGCGGCGACCTCCTCCGGCGTCCCTTCCGGCGCGGCACGCGTGTCGAAGCGCTTGTCGAAGACCCTCTCCGTGCCGTTTTCGGGCCACTCGTGTCCGCTCTGCGTCCAATACGCCTTGAACGCGGAAGCGTACTCCGCCTGCAGATAGCGCATGATCTCCGTCGTTCCGCCGATGCTCCGCCAGTCGACGCGCACGGGCTCGCCGTATTTCTCCAGATGCCATTCGGAAAAGGCGCGCTCGAACTCGTCGCGGATCGAGGCGATGTGCGGAGAGACGACGACAAGCACGGGGTCGCCCTCCTTCCATGCGCCGACCTTTTTCGGCTGGCGGAGGATGAAGGGAAGCGCGATGACGGCCGCCGCGACAAAGAGGATGAGGAGATTTTTTTTCATCGATGGAAGAGATATACAACGCCCACGCACACGCGCTCGGCCATCATCACGGACCAGAGGACCGGATGACGCAGCACGTTGCGCCACTTGCCGTTCTCCATGAAGACGCCCCAGAGGCGGTACGCCATCCCGAACTGTTTCCGGATCACCGGATCGCCGCGTCCCCATTTTTCCTTGTAGAGGTCGAACGTCTCGGCGTAGTAGGCTTTTTTCCGGAGGACTTTCCGGAGCGAGAGCGCCGCCTCGTTGTGAATCAGCGCCTCGCGGGTCACGGCGGTCCGGAATCCGGCCGCTGAGACGCGCCGGTCGAAATCCCAGTCCTCGACGCCGCAGAGCGAGGTGTCGAAGCCGCCCACCCGCTCGAACACGGACTTCCGGACCCACCGGACGCAGTCGATGCACGTCCCGTCGTAGAAGCTCCGCTCGAAGTCGCGCGCCCTCGCCCGGAGACCGGTCCCGGACCGCGTCTCGCGGACGTACGCGGCGTCGAGGTCCGTGTCCTCGAGCGCGAGAATCTCCCGGCGGGCCGCCTCGGGCACCACCATGTCGGCGTCCAGAAAGAGCAACACGTCCCCCCGCGCCTCCCGGACGCCGCGGTTGCGCTGCGCGCTGCGCTCGGGCCCTTGGTCGAAGACCCGCGCCCCCGCCTCGGCGGCGAGGACCTTCGTGCGGTCCGAGGAGGCGTTGTCGACGACGACAATCTCGCAGACTCCCGCCTCGAGCTCCCCGCGCCAAGCTCCGGCGCAGGCGGCGATGTTCGACTCCTCGTCGCGGGTCGTGACGATGACGCTCAGCATGCCGCCTCCGGTCACCTCGCGGCGAGCGCCCTGCGGACGAGCTCCTGGGTAGGAAGCTTCTCGCCGCCGGGCTCCGCGGCGATGGCCTGGACCTTCTGGAGGGCGACCTCCTGCGGCTGGCCGAGAGCGACGAGCGCGAGGACGGCGTCGCGGAGCTGGGCGTTGCCTTTCTTCTCGGCCTTCTGGGTTTCCGAGAGCGCCTCCATGGGGTCGATCTTGTCGGCCAGCTCCACGACGATGCGCTCGGCCGTCTTCTTCCCGATGCCTGGAAGCTTCGAGAGGAGCTTCACCTCGCGGTTGACGATCGCCATCTTGATCTCGTGCGGAGCCAGGCCGCCGAGCGCCCCGCAGGCCGTCTTCGCGCCGATGCCGCCCACGTTCTGGAGAAGGCGGAAAAGCGTCCGCTCCTCCTCCGTCGCGAATCCGTAGAGCACGTGCAAGTCCTCGCGGAGATAGTCGTGCACGAGGAGCCGGCACGGCGCGCCCACGGCGGGAAGGACGTCGTAGGTGCAGAGCGGCACCATCACCTCGTATCCGACGCCGCCGACGTCCAGCACCACGGCCCCGAGGTCCTTCTCGACAAGGATTCCGTTCAAAAACGCGATCATCTCGTATACGCTCCTGTTCCAATGCCCACAGGCGGAGAGACATCCTCCGGTGCGGGCGGCTTTTCCCAAAACTCGGTCCGGAGGAGGCACCAGACGATTCCCGCGACCGCGAGCGCGGTAAGCGTCCACGCCAACGCCCGGTGGTGGCGCATGCACCACGCGCCGAAGGGATGGCGCCAGGCCCACATCACGCGGTCGCGGCGCTTCTTCGAAAGCTCCCGCGCGACGTCGCGACCCGGATCCACGGCCCGGAGCATCGCCTCGAGTTTAGCGAGTTCTGTGTCTTCGTCTCTCATTTTCCGTCCCCCCGCCTCCGCCGTTCCGCCAGAACGGCAAGCTTTTTCATGGCGTTGTGCAGACTCACGCCCACGTTGCTCTCGCTCATCCCCGTGATCTGCGCGATCTCCCGGTAGCTTTTCTCCTCGTACACCTTGAGCGTGATGAGGTTCCGCTCCTTCTCTTTCAGCCTTCCGAGCGCCCAGCGCACGGCCGCGACGTCGTCGCTCTCCTCCTCGGGCGGCGGCTGGACGTCCTCCCCGGCGTTCGCCATCTCCTCGCCCCTGCGGGCGTGAAGAAGAGTCCGGCGGCGCTCCGCGCGGATCTCGTCGAGGGCCTCGTTGTGGACAACCCGATAGAGCCACGCGCAGAGCTGCTCCGAGGGCTCCATCTCGCCTTTCCAGAGGCCCGCGCACTTGATGAACGCGCGTTGGACGATGTCTTCGGCCGACGCCGGGTTTCCCGTCACGCGCGCGGCGAAGCGGAGAAGCATCCCCTGATACTCCTCCACCACCCGCCGCATCTTGGCCTCGTCGCGGGGCTGCATCAGGGCGCTCCGACCCCCGACTCGATCACCACGCGGAACGGACCGGACTCCTTCCGCTCCCAGAACTCGACGCGGCTCGGCCGCGTCAACTCGTCCTTGCCGGACACGGAGACGTTCCACGACCTCGCGATCAGCAGCTCCGCGGGCGTCGCGAGCCGCACGGCGCGGCGCATCCCGGCGCCGAGACGGACCGTATAGTCCTCCGCCATGTCCCTGGGAACACGGACGACGTCCGCCTCCTTGCCGGCCTCGGCGGACCCGCCGCCCTGCGCGCACCATTCACGCTCCGACACGGGCCGCGTCCCGATCCAGAAGCCGCGGGGAACCATCAGCGTCATCGGGACGCCGTCGGAATTCTTTCCCATCTCCACGCCGGAGACCTCTCCGCCCGGAATCCACGCCACCTCCATCACGACTCCGCCGCCGACATCGACGGACATCCGGTCGCCTTTCCGACCGAACGCGGGGAGCGGACGCGTCTCCGCCTCACACACCAGAAGGCTCCGCGGTCCTCCCGCCCGCACGTCGATCTCCACGGGAATCCGTCCGGTCTCGCGCAGCGCGAGACGGAGTTCCGAATACGGAGGAAGCTCGGCCTCGCCGGAACGGGAGAGCGGCAGCTCCGCGCCGGTCCCGAGGTCGATCACGCGGCACCGCGGCCCGATTCGGGGGAACACGACGCGGGCGGGGCGCGGAACAGCCCGGAAACGGACCTCG
>JAZUKQ010000183.1:0-8361 GCA_045643325.1 Kiritimatiellia bacterium
GGCTCCCACACGACGTCGATCGAGCATACCACCTTCCGCAAGGAATTCGTCGTCATGTCGTTGGTCGCTCTCGCCACCCTAGGCGCCGTCATCGCCCTGCTCGTTCTATCCCGCCCGTCCCCCGCCGGCGTCATTGAGAAAACACCCTCCGCGGACGCTCCCGCTTCAGCGCCCGCTGTCCAGGCTCAGGCTCCGGCCCCGGCCCCGGCCCCCGCCGCGCCGCACGCCCTCCCCGAGATCGGCGACGTCTTCGAGACGACCGTCAAGTCCGTCGGCAAAAAAGGAGACGGCATGACCCATGTCCGCGGCCGGAAAGTCTACATCAAAAACGCCACCCTGGGTGCCTCCATCCGGTTCAAAATCACAGGGGAGTCGGAAGCGGGCACCCTTTTCGCCGAAATCGTCCCAGACAGCACTCCGCTCACCGAACTTCTTCCTGAGCCGGGCAAATCCGCTCCCGCGTCGCAGGCCGTCCCCACGCAGGTCTCCGCTCCCGCGTCGCAGGCCTCCGCCCCCGCCGGGCAACACCTCTATCCCGAAATCGGCGATGTGTTCGAAGCCACCATCTCCGATGTCGGCGGACGCGGCGACGGCAAGACGAAAATCCGCGGGCGCACCGTCTATGTGACGGGCTCGCAGACCAACACGACGGTCCGGTTCCGCATTGTCAAGGAGACCGCGAAGGGCTTTTACATCGCCCAGATCGTCCCGGCCGACACACCCCTCACCACCCTCGACTCGTTCCCCAAGCCTGCGGAGGGCGCGGACGGAAACGCGTCGAAGGGCAAGCCCGAAAAACCGCCCCGCGACGAGGCGCTCATCGCGAAAATCGTCCCCGGCGCGGAGTTCGACATCGTCATCACCGAGGCCTCCCGCGCCAATCCGGCCGACGGCTGCGGCCGCATCGGCGGCTTCGCCGTCATTGTCTCCGGCGTTCAGGTCTCGCCCGACCCGGTCAAAATCCGCATCACGGAGCGCCTCGCGACGAAAGCGCTCGCCGTCCCCGTCCGGTAAACCCATGTCCCGACTCTTCCTGACCCTTCTCCGGAGGGAGCTCAAGACCTACCTCCGCTCCATGTTCGGGTGGACGCTCATCGCGGTGTTCTCCGCCGCGGTCTCCGGCATTTTCCTGCTCTCGATGGCCCGCGCGGAAGGTTCGGTCCAGACGGTCGAGATTCTCTTCTCCACCGCCGTCGCCTTCGTTCTGCCCGCGCTCACGGCCCTTGCGACAATGCGCACGTTCGCGGAGGAACGGCAGTCGGGCACGCTCGAGGTCCTGCTCTCCGCCCCCGTCCCCGACGCGACGGTCGTGACGGCGAAGTTCGCCGGCGCCTTCTGTGTCGTCGCACTCGCCCTCGCGCTCTCGGTCGGACCGCTCGCGATCTACCGGGAAATTATCGGCGTCCGCAACTTCACCCGGAAGGCGCTCGCCGTCTCGATCGGACTTCTCGCGGCCCACGGAGCGGCCTGGACGGCCCTCGGCGTGATGTCCTCGCTCCTCTGCCGCCGGCAGGCCGTCGCCGCGCTCCTCTCCGTCGGATTGACGTTTCCCGCGTCGCTCTTCGTCTCGAACTCTCTCTCGGACATCCGTCTTCCCACGTTCTTCCAGGCCGTGTCCGTCGTCTACACGGCCCACGGCGTCTTCGACACCCGCCCCCTGGTCCTCGCGCTCTCCCTCGCGTTTCTGTTCCTGTTCGCGTCCGCGCGCCTCCTCGAGTCCCGGCGCTGGAGCCTGTGACTATGTCCAAAGCCCCCACGTTGCGGAAAATCCGGCGCTCCGCCCGCCTCACCGCCCTCCTTTCCGTCCTCCTCGCGGCCGCCCTCGTCACGGTCCTCAACCTCTTCTCCTCCCGCATCTACGCGCATGTGCCCATCGCGAACCGTTTCCGCGGCTCTCTGGATGAGAAGAACACGAGCCGTCTGAAAGAGACCGACGGCGAGGTCGAGATTGTCGCGTTCTTCGAGTCCACGAACCCGTTCCTCCTTCCCGTCCGACTCCTCCTCGCGGAATTTCAGGAGGAGGCCGCCGCGCTGCCCTCCCTCACCCTCCGCATCCGGGAGGTCGATCCGGTCCAGAATCCGGACGAGGCCGCCGCCCTCTGCCGAAAACTCGACATTCCCCGCAACTCACTGGTCGTGCGGACGGAATCCGCCACACGGATCATCTCCCAAGAGGAACTGACCCCCGCGGCCTCCGCCGCCGGCGGCGGGACGTTCCTCGGCGAGTCCGTCCTCACCGAGGCCATCTGGAACATCACCCGGACCCCGGAGACGACCGTCTACTTCCTCCAAGGCGATGGCGAGTACGAGCCCAACAGTTTCGACCAGACTTCCGGATTCTCCACGGTCGCCCGGGCGCTCCGGCGCGACTTCTACGAGGTGCGCGAGCTCGACTCCGCCGAGATGAAGCGCGTGCCCGAGGACTGCGGGCTCCTCGTCGTCGCCGATCCGAGCACGCAACTCACGCCCACGACGGTCGAGCACATCGGCGCCTATCTCTCCTCGGGCGGCAGGATGCTCCTCCTGCTCTCCCGCGCGACGGACAACGGCCTCAACAGCCTCCTCGCGGCCTGGGGAGTCACCGCCGTCCTCCCGACGGAGGCCCCCGTCTCCGCGGCCTGGGCCCGCACGCCGCGCCTCGCCTCCGGACATCCCGTCGGGAAGGCCGCCGGCCGGAATCCGCCCTCGCTTTCCCCGGAATCCTGCCGCTTCGTCTACACGCCCCCCGCCCCCTCGGAGACCGCGGCCGACAGGCCCCCCGTCGCCACAATCGTGGAGCGGCCCGCCCCCGGCTCCGCCAGAACCCCGGTCCAAAGCGCTCCCGACGCCGTCCCGGGCGCCGTTTCCAACGCTCTCGCCGTCGCCATCGAACGCAACACTGTCCGCCGCGCGACCCGCATCATCGCGGTCGGAGACGCCTGGTTCGCCTCCAACGCGAAAACCGACGTCGGCGCGGACGAGAACCCCAACCTCCTCTTTCTGAAGGCCGCCGTCCACTGGCTGACGGAACGCTCCGCGGCTCCCGTCGCGAGTCCCACCCGGTCCACGTTCAGCATTCTTCGCACCGGTCTCGACGCGAAGACGTGGCCGCGCGCCGTGATCCTGCTCGTCGTCGCGTGGCCGCTCTCGATTCTTCTCGCCGGTGCCGTCCTTTTCCGCCGCTCCTGAAACATGTCGTTCGCCTTTCCCGCCGTCCTTCTGCTTCTCTGGCTCGTCCCCGCGCTGGCCTTTCTTTTCCTCGCGCTTCACAGGCGGGCCGTCCGCCGCGCCGCCGCTTTCTCCCCCTCGGCCGGTCTCGCAGGCCCGTCCGCCGCGTCCCGCGATCCCGGCGCGTTCCACCTCCAGCTCGCCCTCTGGTGCTCCGGGGCCGCGCTCGCCGTCGTCGCGCTCGCCCGCCCGCGCTGGGGCGAGGAGGAGCAGACCGTCTTCTCGCGCGGCCGCAACGTCGTCCTCGCCGTCGACGTCTCCCGCTCGATGCTCGCGCAGGACGTCCATCCCTCCCGTCTCGAGCGCTCCCGCGTCGACCTCCGGGACCTCCTCGACGGACTCGAGGGAGACCGCGCCGCCATCGTCGCCTTCCGCGGAGCCGCCGTCGCGGTCTGCCCCCTCACTACCGACGCCGCGTTCCTCCGCCAGTCGCTCGACTCCCTCGCCCCCGACTCCGCGCCCCGCGGCGAGACCGACCTCGCCGCCCCGATCGAGGCCGCGCTCAAGATTCTCGAGCCCTTCTCGGCCGACCACAACGCCGTCATCCTCGTCTCCGACGGCGAGGACCTCTCCGGGAAGGCGCTCGAGGCCGCGCGCCGCGCGGCGTCCGCCTCCACCCCCGTCTTCACCGTCGGCGTCGGCGACCCGAAGGGCGCGGCCATTCCCCTCGGCGACGGCACCGCCATGCGCTACCGCGACGAGGAGGTGACCACCCGCCTCGACGCCTCCACGCTCTCGGAGATCGCCTCCGTCTCCGGCGGCACCTACATCCCGCTCCGGCTCGCCGGCACGGGGCGCACGACGCTCGGGACCCTCTATAAGGAGCATCTCCGCCGGATCGCGGCGCAGGACTTCGAGGAGCGGGCCGCGCGCCGCCCCGTCGAGCGCTACCAGCTTTTCCTCATCCCCTCGCTCCTCTGTTTCCTCGCCGTCGCGGCGCTCTCGACCGGGCGTCCCCTCCGCCGCCGGGCCCGCCGGGCCGCCGCCGCCGTCCTCGCCGTCCTCGGTCTCTCCGTTCTCGGCCTCCCCGCCGCCGCGGAGTCTCCGGCCGGCGGGACCAACGCCGTCCCGGCCGCCGCCGAGGGCCCCGCCTCCCCCTCCGCCCCCGCGACGCCGCGGGAAATCTATAACGAGGGTCTCGCCACGCTCCGCTCGGGCGAGCCGGCCGCCGCCGCCGCCGTCTTCGAAAGCCTCCTCGCCGGCGAGGCGTCCTCCGTCCCCGCCCCCGCGCGGGAGGCGCTCGGCGTCTCCCTCGCGCGCCAGTCCCAGCTCTCCACCAACACCGCCGAGCGTCTCGAGCTGCTCCAGCGCTCCGCCGCCGCGTTCCAGGACGACGCGGCCCTCCGCCCCCGCGCCGCGGCCTCCCGCCGCAATCTCGCCTGGACCGCCGAACAGCTTCCCGAGCTCCGGCGCGCCTCGCACCTCGAGAAAGTCCAGGCGAAATACGGGTCCGCCGACCCCGGATCGCTCCTCGGGTCGCTCCTCTCCGACACACGCGCCGCCTTCGCCGCCGCCGCCGCCGCGACGACCAACACGACTCCGGACCAGATCGGACTCCTCGAGGCCGCCGCCGAAAAGGTCCGCGGGACCTCCGACATCTGGATTCCCCTCGAGCCCCTGCTCGTCCAAGGGCTCTCTCAGGCCGTCACCAACCAGCAGGAGCTCGCCCGCGTCCTCGACACCGTCCAGAACGCCCGGACGAACCTTCTCGACGCGGCCGACGCGCTCGCCGACTTCGACCCTTCCGCCCTCGACACGCTCCGGAAATCCGCCTCCGAGGCCCTCGGCTTTTTCACGATGTCCGCCCCGCCTCCCGCCCTGTTGGACGAGGCGGTCGTCGCGGAGTCCAACGCGGTCCTCAACGTCCTCTCCCCCACCGTCCCGTTCCCGCCGGCCCAGGATTTCCGCGCGGCATCGCTTCTCGCCTCGCTCTTCCAACAGCGTTTCCCCGCCTGGGCGGATTCCTTGAACGCGCAGCCACAGGGGGCACCCCAAGCCCCCGGCGCGGCGATGGCGAACGGCCCCACGCTCGCCGCGGAACAGGCGCTCAACGCCACCAACGCCCCCGCCCTCTCCGCCGAGAACCGCGCCGAGATCGAGCGGCTCGCGAAAGAGACTGTCGACCTCTTCGCCGAGGTCTCCGCCACGCTCGACCCCGCCTCCCCGACACTCCCCGACACCACGCTCGCCGACCGGCGGACAATCCTCGAGAACCTCCTCAAAATCCGCGATCTGCTCCCGAAACAGCAGAACCAGGACCAGCAGCAGAATCAGCAGCAGCAGCAACAGCAACAGCAACAGAATCAAAATCATCAGCAGGACCAACAGAATCAGGACCAGCAAAACCAGGATTCCGAACAGAATCAAAACAATCAGGACCAGCAGGACGCCCAAGACCCGCAGAAAAAGGACGAGAACGGGCAGCAGGACCAGCAAAATCAGGATTCCGAGCAGAATCAAGACTCTCAGGACCCGCGGGAACAACCGCCCGAGGACGAGAAGGACGCCCAAGCCGCCGAGGAGAAAGACCCTCCGGAGGACAAGCCCGAGTCCGAGGCCAAAGCCCTCCTCCAGCGGATGCTCGACGAGGAGAAAGAGCGCGACGAGGAGCGCCGCCGCCATCGGCAGACACTCCCGCCCCGTCTCCACGAGCGGGACTGGTGACGCCTAGTCCCTAGTCCCGGATCCGTTTCTCCATCCACTTTCCGCCGCGGTAGCGGTGAATGTTCAAGGCGCCCCGCGCGATCCAGTCGAGGACGGAGTGCGCGATCCAGACTCCGAAGACACCGAGCCCCATATACTTTCCGAGCAGAAAGGCGCCGCCGACACGGCAGACCCACATGGTCGCGACGCTGACGACCATCGCGTACGCCGCGTCGCCCGCCGCGCGGAGATACGCGGGAATCTGAAATCCGGGAAGCCAGATGAAAATCGAGCAGATTCCGTGCAGCAGGACCGACTTGTAGGCGATCTCCTCGCATTCCGGAGGAATGTCGTAGATGGAGAGGATCGGACGAAGCAGCACGATAAAAAGCACGTTCACCGCGGCCATGACCGCGTAGGACTGCCGCGTGATCTTCCGGATGTAGAATCTCGCCTGGTCGAAGTCCCCCGCGCCCACGCACTGGCTCACGATCGGCACGATTCCGTGGTTGATCGCGACCCCCGCGAAACAATGCAGCACCGTCAGCGTCCCGGCGATGGCGTTCGCGGAGATCGCGTCCGTCCCCATCGTGGAGATGAGGCTGTATAGGATGATCTTTCCGAACTGGAACATTCCGTTCTCGATGCCGCCCGGAATGCCGATGCCGAGAATGTTCCGGAGGATTCCCGGATCGAACCGGAAGCCGCGGAAATCGGGCAGGAAGAGAAGCCGTCTCCTGTCCAGCAGCATCGGGAGGATGATGCCCGCCGCAAGCCAGCGGGAGACGAGCGTCGGGACGGCGACGCCGGCGACATCCATTTTGAGCCCGAAAATCAGAAGCGCGTTGCCGGCGACGTTGACGAGATTCATCACCAGCGAGACCTTCAGGGTGACGTCCGCGCGGCGCATCGCGCGAAAGATCGCGGCGCCCCCGTTGTAGAGCGCGATTCCCGGCACGGCCGCCATGACGATGGTGTAGTACTTGTCCGTCGCCGCCATGACGTCCGCGTCGATCCGCCCGAAAAGCGTGTGGAGGACGACCGGTTTGAGCGCGTACAGGAGTCCCGTGCAGGCCAGGGACGTCGCGGCGAGAAGGACAAGCAGCTGCTGGCACGCGCGCCGCGCCCGGTCCGGCTCTCCGCGTCCCAAATACTGTCCCGCGACGGCCGCGCCCCCCGTCGCGGCGGCGGAGAAGATGAACACCATGAGGACACTGACGGAATCCACCAGCGAGACGGCGGAGATGGCGGCCTGTCCGACACGGGAGACCATCATCGAGTCGGCGAGCCCGACGGCGATGGAAAGGAGACCCTCGGCCATCAGCGGGAGCATCAGCGCCCAAATCTGCCGGTCGGTGAAAAAGAAGTTTTTCGGGCGGAGGACATCCCGGAGAGAAAGTGGCATGGCGGAATCGGAAGCCGACGGATGTTCGGGCTTCCGTGCCGCGAATTATAACCGATGGGGCGTCCGCGCGCAAAGGCTAAGGCGCGCCGAACGCCCCGCGCATTGCGCCCGGGGCTCCGTATCCCCGCGGAGGCCCGGCACATCTTTGTCCGTCCTCTCTTGTGAAGAGCGCGGGCGACGCCGCAACCTCGCCGTAGCGCAAACGGAACTTCGGTGGTATACTGGAACGCATGAAAACTTCACGCTTCGCCGTAGCCGTCGTATCCGCCCTTCTCGCGGTCTCGGATGCGCCGATTCTCTATGCCGCCGAATACTCCACCAGGGACAATCCCAAGGCGCGCGGCGTCGACCTCTCCCTCCGCTATCCGGACGAATGGGAGTTCGTCGCGAACGACAAACCGGAGTCGCCGATCCTCGCGGCGTTCGTCGACCGTTCCTCGAACCGCAACGACCCGAAACTCCGTCCCTTCTTCATCGAGGTCCGCGTCTACGAGGCGACCCTTCCCGGAGACACCTTCGAACTCGCGAAGCGCACCCGGAAGCTTCCTGTCTCGCTGGTGGACATCGTCAAAAACAATGCCGGCGGCCCCGTCGAATACCGCACGATCGGCGGTCGCCCCGCGCTTCTGGTCCACTACAGGCTGGAGCGGAAATACGTCTTCTACGAAGAGGCCGGCCACACCGTCGTCGTCCTCCGCGTCGCCGCGGCCAGCCCGCAGATGGCGATGCGGCTCACAAGCGCCAACGTGAACACGCTCGTCCAGAGCGTCCGGTTCGGCGGAGCGCCGGACCCCGCCGGGACGACGACGGTCCCGACCTCCGGCGACTCATTGCAGGTCCCTGTCTCGAGCGACGCCACGACCGTCCCCATCGCGGACGGCGGCCCGCGGCCGGCGCCGAGGCCCGCCGTCCCCTCCCCCAACCGTCCGGACCCCGCGACACTCCGCGACTGGCGCGGGAAGACCGGAACCGCCGTCATCCGCGCGGCGTTCGGAGGAATGGACGCCGCCGGAAAAAACGTGCGTCTCATTTTCCCCGACGGCACCGTCCGGGAGACCCGCTTCGAAAACCTCTCCGACGACGACCGCGCCTTCGTCCTGGACGAG
>JAZUKQ010000184.1:0-10079 GCA_045643325.1 Kiritimatiellia bacterium
GGTCCGGGGCGGGCTCCTCTTCGGGCGGGGGCGCCGTGAAGACGGGCAGGACGTCGACGGAGGGCGGTGAGACCTGGTAGTCGACGCCCTTCATCTGAAAGCCTGTCGGGAAGCGGATGGAGACGGGGCACCCCGGTTGACCCTCCGGGGGAATCCCCCGGCAGTCGACGAGCACGGCGAAATCGTCGCCGGCGACGTTGTTGATGAGTTCGTCGGGACCGGTGAGCTTCAGGTCGATCGCGGAGGGCTCCGCGCGATAGAGGGTCCGGCTCTCCGAGTCATGGGCGAGCTGGACGGGCAGCCGCGCCAGCGTGCGGTTGGTCGTAGTTACATTGAAAACGACCGTCGCCAAGACTTCGGTCTTGTCCGGGAAGGTGAGCGCGACGTCCGCGGGAAAATGGAGCGAGACCGCCGTGGTGAACGTCTGGGAGAGGCCGTCCACCGAGATGGGATCCGCGATGATGGGACTCCCGCTCTCGGCGAAGCGGTCCAGAACGCGGGTGGGGCCTTTGACCCGGACTTTTGACGGGGACAGCCCCGCGATCTGGGCGTCTCCGAGCGCGGGCGTCCCGACGAGCTCCGGGAAGGGAATCGAGCAATAGGCGTCCCGGTCCTCCTCAAGCTCCACCTTCACCTCGGGCGGCGTGATGCCGACGACCTGAAGTCCCCGGGGATGTCCGACGTTGCCGTCGTTGAGGCGGATGTTGAATTCAAGATCTTTCCCGGAATTGTCTTTTCCGGAATTGTTGTTTTTCAACAGCCGCTGCGTGGAAAGCTGGATGGTGATGTCCTCGGTCTTGACCGACTGGATGCTTTTGTTCGGACCGCGCAGCCGGACCGTCACCTCGCTCGGGGTGATGGCGTAGACCGAGCGGTCCCCCACGAGTTTCGGAATGGGGATTTTGACGCGGATCTCGCGGGTGTCGAGCCCGAGGTCGTGGAGGACGAAAAAGACAAGTACGGAGATGCCAAGACAGATCCCTTTGGCCCGGATGTCCTTTCGGCACCAGTCGCGGAGTTTTTTCCAAAGGGGGAGAAGGGAAGGAAGCTGGGATTTTTTCATGGCGGGCCTCCGGCTAGTTCTCCGACTCGGTCTCGTCCTCCCGGACGCGGAGATTCTCGCCGAGAAACTCTCTCAGCCGGTCGCCCGAAAGCCCCCGCTCGAGGTTGCCGCGGAACGCGACGGAGATGAGCCCGGTCTCCTCGGAGACGACGACGGCGAGCGCGTCCGTCTCCTCGGTGAGGCCGATGGCCGCGCGGTGGCGCGTGCCGTAGGCGCGGCGCTCGCCGCGGCTGAGCGCGACGGGGAAGACGCAGCCGGCGAAGGCGATGCGTCCGTTCCGGAGAATGACGCCGCCGTCATGGAGCGGGGTATGTGGGAAGAAGATGGTGCCGAGAAGGTCGGCGGAGACCGGGGCGTCGACCTTCTCCCCGGTGATCTCGTACTGTTCGAGGGAGGTGGTCCGCTCGAAGACGATCAGCGCGCCGATGCGTTTGTCCGAAAGGTCCTCCGCGGCGTTGATGACGTTCTCGACCACGTTCCGGAGGACGTCGGTGCCCGTTCCCCGCTCGCCGACGCTGGAGAAAAGGCCGCGGAGCTCGGGCTGGAAAATGACGCAGAGGATGATCGGGATCGTGGGGGCGAGAACGTTCAGGATGACGTTGAGCTCGTTGAACGGGCAGAGGTAGCTGAGCGCGTAGACGACCGCGACGGCGAAGATTCCGTAGAGTAGCTGGCGGGTCCGCGCGCCTTTCGCGCCCCTCAGAAATACGTAGACGTAGTAGAGGATGAACGCGATGATGAGAATTTGGAGGACGGCGGAGAGCGTGCGCATCGGAGTCGGGACGGAGACGGATGAGGCGGGCCGGGACGCGGGTGCCCGGAAAGGGGAACGCCGGACCGTGTCTTCCTAGTTTATCGCGAAGACGGCGCGGAATCAAGAAGGCGGATGGCCAAAAGCGGCGCTTTCGAGAGGGGGAATCCGGAAAGGTCCGCGAGGGGCGCCCAGCCGTAGGGGGGAGGAACGTCCGGGCGGGGGCCGGGGAGTTCGGCGCGGACGACGGCGAGCGAGAGCTTGAAATGGCTATAGACGTGGCGCACGGTGCCGAGGAGGACCGCGTCCGGTTTCTCCGGAACGGCCGCGGGGAGCCCTCGGAGCAGTTTCCCGACGGCGCGGACGGGACTTTGGGACGGCGCGGAAAGGGGGACGGACGGGAGTTCCCAGAGCTCGCCGAGAAACTTTTCCCCGGTCCGCTTGCGGAGGAGGACGCCGCCCCCGGCGGTCAGCAGAAGCGCGGCCTCGTATCGCGTCGGGACGGTTTTCGGCGGGGCTTTGACCGGCCAGCGCTCCGGGGTTCCCGAGGCGCGGGCGGCGCAGGGGCCGCTCCATGGGCAATCTCCGCACGCGGGGGCGGAGGGGAGACAGACCGTCTCGCCGAGCTCCATCAGCGCCTCATTGAAGTCTCCGGGGGCGGAGGTCGTCCCGATGCGGGGGCGGAGGAAGTCCAGAACCGCCTTTTTCGCCCCCGCGCTCTGAATCTCCAGCGGAAGCGCGAGCCGGCGGGAGACGACGCGGAGAACGTTGCCGTCGACCACGGGGGCGGGCTCGCGGAAGCAGAGGGAGGCGACGGCGGCGGCGGTATAGGGGCCGATCCCGGGAAGCGCGGCGAGGTCTTCGGAGGCGGAGGGAAAGACGCCGCCGTGCCGGGCGACGACGGCCCGGGCCGCGGCGTGGAGGTTGCGGGCCCGGGAATAGTAGCCCAAGCCCTGCCAGAGGCGGAGCACGTCCTGCAGCGGGGCGGCGGCGAGGTCGCGGACGGTCGGGAACGCGGCGAGGAAGCGCGTGTAGTAGCCGATGACGGTGTCGATGCGCGTTTGCTGGAGCATGATCTCGCTCACCCAGACGCGGTAGGGGTCGAGCGGTTTCTCCCGCCAGGGGAGGGGGCGGCGGCGCGCGGCGAACCAGTCGAGAAGGTCGCGGACCTCGCGCGAGAGGTCCGCCGGGGCGCGGGGCGGGCGGACGCTCACTGAATCTCCGCGAGGCGGGGAATCGAGGGCGCGGCGCCGGCGTGGGAGACGCAGTACGCGGAGGCGCGGGTGGCGAGACCGAGCGCGTTGGAGACCGAGGGGGCGGAGGACCCTCCCGCGGCGAGGAAAAAGCCGATGAAGGTGTCTCCGGCCGCGGTGGTGTCGACCGCCTCGACGCGGCGGGACGGGCAGACGACGGGCTCCGGAATCCCGGGCGCGGGGTAGACCGAACCCTCGGCGCCGAGCGTGAGCAGGACCGCGGCCTTCGGGAAGCGGGCGCGGAGCGCGTCGAGGACGGCGGAGGGGGCCGAGTCCGCGGGAAGCCCGGCGAGGGCGGCGCCCTCGAGCTCGTTCACGACGAAGAGGGAGACGAGGTCGAGCGGAAACTCAAGGACATTCGGGGCCATCGGCGCCGGATTGAGGGCGACGGCCGCCCCGCGTCCGGCGGCGAGCCGGATGCCGTCCGCGACCGCGGAGGTCTCGTTCTGGAAGAGGACGATGTCGCCGGGTCCGACGGAGAGCCGGTCGAAGGCCCGGACGATGAGGTCCCGGGAAACCCGGACGTTGGCCCCGGGGTTGAGAATGATGCAGTTCTGGCCGGACGCGTCGACCTGGATGACGGCGTGGCCGGTGGGCGTGCCGTCCAGCACGGCGAGATCCTCGACATCCGTTCCCTCGCGGGCGAGGTAGTCCTTGAGGAAGAGACCGTCGGGGCCGACGCAGCCGACATGGGCGACCCGGGCGCCGGCGCGGGCGAGCGCGACGGACTGGTTGAAGCCTTTGCCTCCGGGGAAGCGGTCGAAACGGGTGGACGAGAGGGTCTCTCCGGGCCGCACGAAATGCGGCACCTGGTAGACCATGTCGATGTTGACGGAGCCGATGTTGAGGATTTTCATACGGTAAAACGGGTTTGGGGGGATGAGGGCCGTCCGCCGCAACTATACCTTTTCGGCGGGAAACGTGTCAAGAAGACCCGGAAGCACGGGGCGGACGGCACATCTTTGCCCGTGCGGCCCGGCCGGTCCCCCGGGCGGTCCGCGGCGCGCCGCCGGTCAGGCACCGTAGAGCGCGGAGGCGATGCGGGCGCCGATGTCCTCCGGTCTCCAGGGTTTTTTGAGCAGGGGGATGTGGAAGCGGCGGAGGATGTCCTGCACCATCCGCTCCGGATCGGCTCCGCTCACCGCCACGATCGGCAGCCGGGCTCGCGACGGGTCGGAGCGAAAACTCAGGATGATGCCCGTGCCTTTTTCGTCCGGCAGATTGATGTCGAGGACGACCGCGGCGACGTCCTTCCCCTCGGCGACGCGCCGCGCCTCCGCGACCGAGCCCGCGGCAAGGACCCGGTAGCCGAGGTCTTTCAGGTCTTCCGCGAGAAGCTCGAGGACCGGCGGTTCGTCGTCGACTACCAGCACCAACGGCGCTTCGGACGCCGGAATCCGGACGGTGACCCGGGTTCCCCGGTCTGTCCCGGGGACCGGGCTCTCGACCGTCAGGGAGCCGCCGTGGAGGCGGACGACCTCTTTGGAGATGGCGAGGCCGAGCCCCGTGCCGGAGACTTGCTCGCCGACCCGGAAATAGCGCTCACCGACGCGTTGGAGCGCTTCGGGCGGAATGCCGATCCCCGTGTCGTCGCAGGTGATGACGATCGGGCCGGACTTCCCGTCGGAGGACGCCGGCCCGGGGCGGACGGAGAGCCGGACGGCGCCGCCCTCGGGCGTGAATTTGACGGCGTTCCCGAGAATGTTGATGCCGACGCGCTCCATTTTCTCGACGTCGCAGTCGCAGAAGGTCCCGGCGTCCGGCGCGTCGACGAGGAGCGTCTGTCCCTTGGCCTCGGCCTGGACGCGGAGGGTCTCCGCGCATCCGCGGACGAGCCGGGAGAGCGGAACGCGGCGTGTGGCGAGCGTCAGGGAGCCCGAGTCGATTTTCCGGAGGTCGAGGATGTCGTTGACCGTCCCGAGAAGCCGCCGGCAGTCTCCCTCCATGCGCTCCAGATGGCCGCGCAGCTCGTCGGAGAGCTCGCCCGCGATGCCCCGCTGGAGGTTGTGGAGGTCGTAGATCATCGAGGTGACGGGCGTCCTGAGTTCGTGGGAGACATTGGAGATGAACTCGAGGCGCGAGCGGTCGACCGCGCGGAGGCGCTCGTTGGCCGCGGCGAGCTCCTCGACGGTCTTCTTCGCGCGGGAGACGTCGCGCACGAAGAACAGGAGTTTTTTCACCGCCGTTCCCGAGAGCAGTACGGACTGGGTGCGGTGGACGACGATTTCCGCGGGGAAGGTCGTTCCGTCGGCGCGGCGGCACCGACCGTCGATGATGGTGTAGAGATGCTCGTGGAGATTGTCGTGGATCTGCCGGAGGAGACCGCTGTCGGCCGAGACGACGAAGGGGAGGAACGCGAAGCCGCGCCCCGTGGTCTCGGGGAGACGGAACATGTTGCGGCCTCGGGAGTTGAAGTCGAGGACGACGCCCTCCTCGTCGGTGATGAAGACGCCGTCGTAGATGCTCTCGAGGAGTCGGCCGTAGGCGGGCTCGCGGGCGCGGAGGGCCGTCTCGAGCCGTGTGACCGAGGAGTCCTCGAGCCGGTGGACCGCGCTCACCCTGAGGGGGACGGCGGCGGATTTCGGGTCGGCCGCGGCCGGCTCGCCGGAATTCGTCCGGATGAGCAGCGTGGTGGCTTTGCCTTCGCCGGGGGAAGCGGGGTGGTTCATGGCGTGTCGGGGAGGCTCCGGGCGAATTCCGCGAAGCCGGGGAATACGGGGATGCCGTGCTCTGCGACGAAAGCGAGGATCTCCGGGGTGGAGGAATGCTCCGTGGTGGCGATCAGGGCGGTACGGACGCCCGCGGCGGCGCCGCACCGGAGGGCGGAGAGCCGGTCGCCCGCCATCCACGAGGCCGCGGCATCGGCCCCGGCCGCCTCAAGCGTCTCGAGCAGATAGGCGGGGGAGGGCTTGCGGTATCGGGAGGGCTCGTCGGGCCGCTCGGGGGCGATGCAGACGCCGGCGAAGAAGTCCGCGGGAAGGTGCATCTGGCGGAGCATCTCGGCATTGCAGGCGTCGGCGTCGGCAAACGAGTAGTAGCCGCGGCCGATGCCGCTCTGATTGGTGACGAGGTGGATGTCGAAGCGTCCGGAGAGCCGGCGAAGCGCGTCGCCCGCGCCGGGAAACGCGCGGACCCGCTCCACCTGGCCGATGTAGCCGCCGTCCTCGATGAGCGTTCCGTCGCGGTCGAGGAAGAGAAGAGGACGCGTGGACATGCCGGCTAGCCCGCCGCCGTCGCGAGGTCGAAGACCGAGGAGGCGGGGGCCTCGCGGTCGATGCGCCGGACGAGGCCCGAGAGGGTTTTGCCGGGGCCGAACTCGACGAAGTCCGTGAAGCCGTCGGCGCGGAGGCCGAGGACGGTGTCGAGCCAGCGGACGGGGCTGGTCACCTGCGCGACCATCGCCTTCTTGATGGCCTCCGGGTCGGAGGCGTGCGGGCGGCCGGTGACGTTGGAGAGGACGGGGACCGCGGGGGCGGAGAGTGTTTCTCCGGCGAGGAAGGCCGCGAGTTTTTCGGCGGCGGGCGCCATGAACGCGGAATGGTAGGCTCCGGCCACGGAGAGCGGGACGGCCCGTCCGCCCATCGCGGCGGCGGCTTTGGCGGCCTCCGCGCAGGCCTCGACGGTGCCGGAGAGGGCGATCTGCTCCTGCGAGTTGATGTTGGCCATCGCCGCGCCGGACGCCGCGCAGACCTCGGCGACCTTCTCCGGCGGGAGGCGGAGGACGCAGACCATCGTGCTCGGGGCGGCGTCGCAGGCCTCCTGCATGAAGCGGCCGCGCGCCTCAAGGATACGGACCGTCTGGCGGAACTCCACGGCGCCGGCGGCATAGAGGGCCGTCCACTCTCCCAGAGAGAGACCGGCGACGGCGTCGAACGAGAAGTCGGGCTTCTTCTCGCGCCGGACCGCGAGGCAGGCCGCGCTCATGACGAAGACGGCGGGTTGGCAGACGTCGGTCCGCGTCAGACGCTCCATCGGACCTTCGAAGCAGACCTGGGCGAGGTCGTAGCCGAGGACATCCGAGGCGTCGCGGAAAAGGCCGCGGACGGTTTCGCTGGCGTCGAAGAGGTCTTTGCCCATTCCGACGGACTGGGCGCCTTGGCCCGCGAACATGGCGAGGAGTTTATTCATGGGTGGGGGAGGGGGTTCGGACGAGATGGAAGCCGATGAGGGCGGAGACGGTGTAGAGGACGACGGTGGCGAGGATGATGCCGTTGTAGCCGTAGCCCATGTTGAGGATGAGCTGCGAGAGATTGTTCCCGACGAGTCCCGCCATAGACCAGGCCGTGAGAATCATTCCGTGGATCTTGCTGATGTTCTGCATCCCGTAGAACTGCTTGAGGATGGTCGGGATGGTGCTGAAGCCCGCGCCGTAGTCCCAGTTGACGACCACCAGAAGAACGATGGCGAGGACGCCGCCGGCGAGACTGCGGCTGATGAAGCATCCGGCGACGGAGACGAGGATGCTGGTCGCGTAGATGACCTTGTAGATGTTCACCTTGTCCTTCATCCGGTCCGTGAGCGTCGCATAGCCCACGCGGCCGCCGGCGTTGAAGAGGGCGCTCAACGACGGGATGAAGCTGACCAGAAGGAGAATGGCCTTGTCGTCGAGATAGCCGAAGGCGTGGGTGACGAGCTGCTTCTCGTAGGGAATGAGCGTGAGGCCCATGGCGATGTTCACGAAGAACAGAATCCACATGGCGGTGAAGCGGCGGTCCTTGAAATATTTGAAGGTGCTGAAGACGGCGACTTTCGCGTCCGGCTCCTTCCAGGTCCTGGGCTTGCGGAGAAGGAGGAAACCGATGAACATCATCGCGAAGTAGATTCCCCCGAGGATGAAGAACGTGGAGGAGATCGAGTAGCGGTGCTGGAGATACTCCATCACCGGCGTGAAGATGGTCTTGGCGAGGCCGAAACCCGCGATGGAGAGTCCGACGCCGAGTCCGGGCGTTTTCGCGAACCACAGCATCAGGGTCTTGACGGGGCTGATATAGCCGGTTCCGAGTCCGATTCCGACGACCACGTAGGCGATGTAGAGAAGGACGAGCGGAAGGAAGCGTCCGATGGAGGAGAGGGACTCGCCGAATTTGAGAATCAGTCCGGTCGCCACGGTGCCGAGCACGAAGCAGCACATGGAGAAAAAGGACGACCGGTGGACGTTCCGCTCGACGAGCGGGCCGGCGAACGCCGCGCTGGTGCCGAGGAAGAAGATGGCGATGCTGAAGAGCCATCCGATCTGGAAGTCGCTGTAGCCGAGCGCGGAGGAGATGGTCTGCTTATAGGTGCTGAAGCAGTAGATGCACCCGATGCTGACATGGATGAGGAGCGCGGGAATCGCCCCGTGGATCCATTTGCTGAGCCTGCTGTCGTCATTCATTTCAAAGTCTGGTTTTTGTATCCGCCGCGCGTTCGGAAGAAGCCGCGGATGGGGGAATATGTCCGGCGGATGAAAACCGGAGCATACAAGGAAGAACGTCTATTTTACATCATGGAGGCGGATTCGGCAAACGGGGCGACCAGTTGGATCCGGGGCGCGTCGAGGAGGACCATGCAGAGCCGGTCCACGCCGAGCGCCGCGCCGCCGGAGGGGGGCATGGTGGCGAGGTCCCGGAGAAAATCCTCGTCAAGTGGATAGGCGGGCGCGTGGCGCTTGCGTTCGCGGAAGGCGGCGGTCGCCTCGAAGCGGCGGCGCTGCTCGGCGGGGTCGGTCAGTTCGGAGAAGGCGTTGCAGAGCTCGATGCCGCAGAGGTAGGCCTCCCAGCGCTCGGCGACGCGCGGGTCGTCGTCGGAGAGGCGGGAGAGGGAGGCCGCGGGGGCTGGATATCCGTAGAGGACGACGGGGTGGTCCTTAGGGAGAGCCGGCTCGATTTTAAGCGCCATGTCTTCCTCGAAGCGGTCGGCGTCGAAGTCCGCGACGGGATCCCATCCCGCGAGGCGCAGATAGACGTCGCGGACCGTAAGCACCTCCCAGTCGGAAGGCGCGGCGTGGACCGTAAGCCCGTAGGACGGGAAATCGGTCGATCCGTGGAGCGCGGCGGCGGCGGCGGCGATCATCCGCCGGAGGTCCTCGAGGACGGCGCGGGCGTCGGACTGTGTCCGATACCATTCGAGCATGGTGAATTCAGGATTGTGGCGGTCTCCGCGCTCTCCTTGACGAAAACAGGGGCCGATCTGGTAGATGCGGGGAAGTTCGCCGGTGGCGAGGAGCCGCTTCATCTGGAGTTCGGGGGAGGCTCGGAGAAAGGCGTCGCCGGAGGGCGGACAGTCGATATATTCCTCGTTCGCGGGAGCGGGAATGCGGACGGGGGTCTCGACCTCGACGAAATCTTGTCCGTCCAAGGTGGCTCGGAGAGAGCGGAGAATGGCGGCGCGGCCTGGAAGGTAGATCGGAAGCATGGGACGTTAGGAGGCGTTAGAAGTCGGGAGTGTGTTCCGGAAAACGGCGGGATGCGTCCGGAGTCGGAAGCGGTGGAAAGTATAGCGCGAATTTGCGGAGGGGAGCGCTTGGTCAGGCGTTCGGTCGGTTCTGTTTCATCATCTCCGCGTAGCCGGGACAGGTCGCTTCCGAGTCGGTGTTATGCCATCCGAGGGGAAACGTGCGGCATTGGTCGGGTTTGGCGGAGTGGACAAGACAGCCGTTGGATTCGGAGAGGAGGACGCAGGCGCCGTCGGGCCGGCTTTGGAGAACGAGGCCGAGCCGGTCCGGGGCGAGATCGGTATGGCGGTCGACGAATTCGGCCTCGGAGAGGTGGAGGGCGGCGGCGAGTCGGGAAATTTCCTCGTCGGAGACACGGACGATGCCTCCGGGAATGCGGCAGCAGGCTCCGCACCGGCGACAATGGAATTCCGGCGGGGCGGACAAGGGAGGCGGAGGAGGACCGTGATGTTCCATTGGAAAATGAGCAATAGAAGACGGGGTGGGAAGCGATTTCCGGAGACGGAGGTCACATCGATTCGGAGAGGCCGAGGAGGAATCGGAGCCGTCCGTCGAGGCGGGCGAGGGAGGAGGGACAGG
>JAZUKQ010000185.1:0-17034 GCA_045643325.1 Kiritimatiellia bacterium
CCCGAGAACCAGGGCGGGACGTCTCGGACTTGCTGTGGGGCAGGGCCGACAGACCCTGACTCCCTTATCTTCGGCGAACGTAGCCCTAATGCAGGTCAGTCGAATGTGGAGAGCCCGCCGAACACTTGACTAACCTATTACAGTGTGTGGATAAGTGGCCCTTGACTTTTCACAGGCGTTCAAATATACTTTCCAAAATTTTCCGAGAGCAATGTCACAAAGGTGCAGGCATGGACTATCTGATTCGAAGGAAAGTCTTTAAGATTTTCGGCGCGGCCTTCCACATCTATTCGCCCACCGGCGAACTCGTCGGATATTCCAAGCAGAAGGCGTTCAAACTGAGGGAGGACATCCGCGTCTACCGCGACGAGGCCATGACCTCGGAGCGGTTTCTCATCCAGGCCCGGGACATCATCGATTTCTGCGCCGCGTACGATGTCACCGACCGCGCGACGGGCCGCCGCGTCTGCACCTGGAAACGCAAGGGATTCTCGTCGCTGTTCCGGGACTCCTGGATTCTCATGGTCGATGACCGCGAGGTCGCCTCGCTGAAGGAGGACTCCATCGCGCTCGCCCTCCTCCGGCGCGTCATCAATGTAATTCCTCAGGATTTCAATCTCCGGGCGAAGGACGGACGCCTTCTGGCCACGTTCGAGCAGCATTTCAATCCCTTCGTCTTCAAACTGGACGTGACCATCTTGGACAAAGGCATTCCCGACATCGAGGGAATCGCCCTCTCGGGCGGCATCCTTCTCAGCGCCATCGAAGGCCGCCAGAGCAACTAGCACCCTCCGCGCGCGCCGTCGCAGCGGCACGCGGGACCCTTCAGGGGACGGGATCTCCCTGCCGGCCATTTGAGAGCGCCCGAGCCAACGGGCATGCGGAGAAGTCGACAGGCGCTCCTTTGCGGTAGTGTTCCAGCAACAACCGCGAGCGTTCGGCGAGCATCCGCCGGACGCGACGGCGCTCGCCCTTGACGCGGGCGATGTCCATCTGGTCGTAGGCCGTCGTCTGATGCCGCATCCAGGCGATGACCGCCGATTCCGCCCGCCGCGCCAGCGGAATGCGCGTCGTCCGCGCCACGGTGCCGCTCCCCACCGGCGTGGCATGCTCCGTCACCGCCTTGGCCAGAGCAAGCGCCATCTGTCCATAGCGAGGGTCGAAGTCGAGAAAGTCCAGCACGGCCAACAGGAACTCGTCCTTGTAGGCCTCCTGGGCTTCCGCGCGCCTCTTCCGTCCCGCCTCCAACTTCCGCTGGTAGGCGGGGTCCGCGCGCTCCGCCGCCAGTTCCGCCCGGATGGCGTCGATGCGCGCGGCATCGGTCAGAAGGCCAATGGACTCCTCCCGCCCGCGCCGCTGCCGAACCACCACCCAGCACTCCCCCGACGCCTTGAGTCGCCGGGTGAGCGCCGGATCGCCGGACGGGACAAAGGTCCACCCCTCCGGCGGTTGCGCGGCTTCGCCTTCGCGAAGCAGAATCCGTTTTTGGTTCATGGGTTTCCGTCTCCTTGACGCGCACCCTCGGCGGGGTATCGGCGAATCGGCCCCTCCGCCTTCCAGTACAGAGAAAAGCCCTCTCCGGCGTGCGCGATGGCCACGATTTCGTCGTTGAGAGAGTTGCAGGCGCCCCGAGAAAAGTCCACCTCGTCGTTGCCCATGGCAATCTCCAGAAAGCGATCCTGCTGGATGGCGGGCAGGTAGATGCTGTCAGGACGATACCGCAACGGCATACAGGACGGCAGGATGTGAATGAACCGTGCCGCCGGTTCTTCCGCCAGCATGTTCCGCACGGCCTGCTCCCCTTTGCTGATGAAGCCAGAAAGAAACACGTACCCTTTGCGGACACCGTCCCGACACCGACGCACAACCTCGCCGATGGCCTCCGGCGACGCGATTTCGCGCGAGACGCGAAGGCTCACCACGGGAGTGTTCGCGTCCAGCAAGTCTAGATTGCCCAACCCCTTCCAATAGTCTCCTGGGTTCAACCGCTCCGAAGTCAGAGGCTCCCGGATACGGAGAAACTCCGGCCGGTTGTGCATCAACTCGTACTTGAGCGGATTGTAGCCGATGTAGCGCTCGGTCGACTCGATGAAACTCTCCGTGGAGGCGATATGGTCGTGGTATCCCTGTTGCCACAGTTTCGGTATGCCGAACTGCTTTCGAGCCAACGTGGACGTGAAGGACTTGAAGCGGCCAACGGCTTTTCCCAGCACCTGAAGCGGCTCCGGAAGACCGGCAGCAAGATGGACATTGAAGTGGACATGGTCGGGCATGACGACATGCCCGAAGAGGCGAATACCCGGATTGAAACGCGGAAGGGCCTCCAGGGATTCGAGAACCTGAAGACCCAGCGGCGAATGCTCCACGTTTGCATCGACGACGCGCCCGAACCAAGGGCCGCGCGGCTCCGTGGAGATGGTGAGGAAGAGCGATGCCCCGCGCGAGTAGTCGTAGCCGTGGTAGCGGCGGTAGGTGCGTATGGCGCGGGGCAGAGCTTGGTTTGCGCGGGGCAGAGCCCGCGCATCAAGACTGTTGTTTGAAATGTCAGGCATATTCGGCGGTCCAGTCTTGATGCGCCCCCTCCGCGGGGCGCTGGCTGCAGTCTTGATGCGCCCCCTCCGCGGGGCGCAGGCTGCAGTCTTGATGCGCCCCCTCCGCGGGGCGCAGGCTACGGCACCAGCGTGAGCACGCCGAAGGCGGAGGGCGCCCAGGCGGGACGGAGCCCGAGGCCCCATTCCATGGAACCGGAGTCGCCCTCGACGCCGTCGTTGTCGACGAGCCGCATGGAGAGGCCCAGCTTCGCGCCGATTTCCGGCGTCATGCCGAGCTCGGTCCACGGAATGCGCAGTTCGTAGCACGTCTCGGTGCCGACGGTCTTGATCGCGATGCCGTACTCGGAGGAGTCCTTCGCGAGGTGGCCCGCCTTGCGGCCGGCGCTGTGCTCGCTCGGGCGCCACAGCGTATACGAGCCCGAGCCGCCGCCCGGATGCGCGCTGGAGAGCACCCACTCCATCGCCTGGCCGTCCGTGCCGGGGGCGCGGTTGCCGGGATGGAGCGCGAGGACGACGCTGTCGCCCTTGGCGCAGTTCTCGTTCGGAAGCACGACGTGCTTGTCGTCCGTCACGCGGACGGCGAGGTAGAGCGCGTCGTTGTCCCACGTGAACCACGCGAAGCCGGAGAGGTTCGCGGGCGACCACTTGTACGCGCCGGTCTTGGTGACGAGGTTCGCGCAGTGCAGCGGGAGCGGCCCCTGGAAGCCCCAGTCGGAGAGGTCGCCGTCGATGGCGGGCGCCTTCGCGGCCTTATAGGCCTCCGCGGCGTACTCGCTGCCCTCGAAGAGCGTGAGACGGACATTGTCGTAGAGCGCATGGCCTTTCGCGCCCTTCGCGACCGGCGTGAAGCCGGCGTCGACTTCGCCGGGGTTGGTGTCGAGCTTCTTCAGGAGGTAGACCCAGGCGCCGTCCGTCGAGTTCGGGGCGGTGAACACGGAGGGCGTGTAGAGCGTGCGGCCCTTGACGCCGTCGCCGCGAAGCGAGACGTTGCTGCCGGCGAGCATGTCGTCGGTCTTCACCCACGCGGTGTAGAGGTAGGTGGCGCCGTTCACGGGGAGCTTGACGCCCTGCGAGGACTGGACATAGCCCTCGGCGTTGTCGAAGGCGAGCGCGTGGCCGCCGTCGGGGAGCTCGACGCGCACGCCGTTGCCGGTCCAGTGCGCGGGCTTCTTCCCGTTTCCGGCCTCTTCGAAGTCGCCGTTCTTGAGCAGGTTGCCGAGCGTCTCGGGACGCACGACGGCGAAGTCGAAGGGCTTCGTCTCCGTGGCCGTGTACGCACCCTGCCACGCGAGGGTCGCCGTGCCCTTCTCGGCGGCGTCCGCGCCGACGGCGGAGTCGAAGACGAGGTAGGCGCTTTCGCCGGGCTGGAGGGAGAACTCCTTCGTGCCGAGCTCCGCCTCGCCGATGGCGAAGGCGAGCGTGCCCTTGACGGGCTTCGTCATTGGGTTGGCGACCGTCGCCTTGATCTGCGCCTTGTTGCCCTCGACGACGCGGACGGTCGTCTTCGGCACGAGCGAGTCCTGGCTGGCGATGGTGAGCGAGGAGAGCAGCGCGAGCGGCGCGATGTCGAAGCCCTCGACGAGGACCGGCATCGGGCGCGCCTCGACCTTGACGTGGCCGTCCGCGGCGGCGAGCGGCTTCGCGTTGCCGCAGTAGTCGGTGACGGAGACCTCCTTCACCGCGCCGACGGGCAGAGAGATGGTAGAGACGACGGCATCGTCCGCGCGGCGCGTCGTGGCCGAGGCCATGACGACGGCGATGCCCTTGCCGTCCTCGCGCTCGAAGAGGTAGACGATGGCGCTCGGCGGCATGTGGAGCGCGCCGACGGGACGGGCGGGGCCGAGCTTGGAGGCGAGCATCGCGAGGGTCGCGGTGACGGGCCGCGGCGTGTACGGGTCGAGCAGGTACGACCAGTTGCCCGCGGCGTCGCCCTCGCCGCCGAAGTAGACGATTCCCTCGGCGCCGGCGACGAGCTCGCCCGGCCACTGGCGGAAGACCCACTGCGACTGGATTTCGGCGCTCTTCTGCAGGGCGTGCAGGCGCGGCATGGCGCCCCAGATGCTGAAGCCCTGCGCGGTCTCGTTGTCCCACGGGATGGCGCCGCCGCCGGCGGCCATGTCGTCGCGGATCTCCTTGATGGAGTTGTAGGACGAGTAGTGGACGGGCGAGACGTCGATGTAGTCGCAGATGCCGGCGCGGATGAGGTCGAGGCGGAAGTTGCGGGGCCAGAGGCCGCCGGCGATCTGGAAGCGCATCTTCGGGTCGATGGCGCGGGCCTCGGTCGTGCCGATGCGGACGAACTTGAGGTAGTCCTCGACCGGGGTGTCGGTCTTGTCGCCCATGACGATCTCGTTGTCCCACTCAAAGCCCCAGATGCGGCCCTTGAAGTGCTCGGCGAGATGGCGCGCGGACTTTGTCCAGGCCTCCTCGTTGACGGGGAACGGCATGTAGTGCGGGGCATGGACGCCGGGGGGCATGATCCACTCGGGCGGGTCGATGAGGCAGATCCACGGGCTCACGCCGTTGGCGTTGAGGTTGTTGATCTGGCGGTCGAGGCCGTCGAGGTGCCATTCGCCCTGGACGGGCTCGAGGCTGCGCCACGGGGTGAAGAGGCGGCAGTAGCTCATGCCGAGCTTGGCGGCGGTCTTCGCGGCGCCGGGCGTGTGGACGTTCGTGCAGCCGAAGGGCGTCTTCTTGCCCTTGAGCGCGGCCTTCACATCGGGGATGATGCCGAAGTACGAGCCGCAGCGGACCTTGCCGCCCATCTCGCCCTCGATGAGGAAGACGCCGCGCTTGCCGAGGGCGGGAAGCTTGAGCGGGGTCTTCTCGCCCTCGGCGCCGGGGACGAGGTCCTGCGTGAAGGTCGCGACCGTGGCGCCTTCGCTGTCGTAGATCTTGAACGTGGCGGCGCCGGCCTCGGCGCCCTTGCCCCAGACGAGGTAGAGCTCCGGGGCGCGGGGCTCGACGAAGAGGCCGCCCTCCTCGTCGGTGCGGATGGCGAAGCCGTCGACGTCCGGGATGATGGCGGGCGCGCCGGCGCGCATCTCCCACGGGAAGTTCTTGCCGTCGGCGCCCGTGAGGAAGGCGCGGTAGGCGAGGGCGTTGTGCTCGAAGGTCTTCTTGATGGTCTGCGGAAATTCCGCGACGGTGATTTCGCCGACCTTGCCGGGGATGGTCTGGTTGTGGAGGCCGGAGTAGCCGACGTGCTGGCGCTTGGTGATGTAGGTGCCGTCGGGGTTGTCGATCCACGGGCCGAGCGGCTGGAGGGTGAGCGTGGTGCCGTTGCCCCAGGACTCGGTCGGGTCGATGTAGTACTTCACCTTCATCGTGAACTCCTCGCCGGAATGGACCGAGGACTTGTCGCACGGAAGGATTTCAATCCAGCTCTTCTTGTAGAGGCAGGTGGCGGGCTTCTTGTTGGCGGCGAGCTTCTTGGCGAGCTCGGGGTCGGCGTTCTCGTCGTACGCGATCGTGCCGGCGTAGCCGTTGAACGAGCGGCGGGTGAAGTCGCCATCGGGGGCGGCGAAGACGAACGGCGACCAGCGGTCGAGCTCGGCGCCCTCCTTCAGGGTCGCGGTGAAGATGGTCGGCTGGCCGACGGGCGCGGGGTCCTTCGGCTGCATGTAGTTGGAGCCGGTGGTGCCGCCCCAGCCGGCCTTCTTGAACCAGTGCATGTCGACCTTGAGCTTCTCGCCCGAGGCCAGCTCCTTCTTGAGCGTGACCTTGATCTGGATCTTCTGCTCGGGCATGCCGTTGGCGGGCACCTCGATGGTCGCCCAGTCGAATTCGGTGCGGACGACGCCGCCCTCGGTGGTCGAGGCGCCCTTGGAGGCCGCGGGCGCGGGCTTGGCGACGGCGGAGTTCTTGACGACGGCGCTGTCCGCGCGCAGGGAGAGGCGCTTGAAGTCGCCGTCCGGCGCGGAGAACACGAGGGCGCCCCAGCGGTCGAGGCCGGCGAGGTCGGCGCGGGACTTGAAAGAGAAGACGGTGGGCTGGCCGACGGGCGCGGGGGCCTTGGGCGGCACGTAGTTGGCGCCGCTCGCTCCGCCCCAGCCATTGACCTTGAACCAATGGATGTCGACCTTGAGCTGCTCGCCCGCGGGGAGCTCCTTCTTCAGCGTGACCTTCACGTCGAAGCGGTCGCCGGCCTGGATGGAGTCCGGGGTCTCGATGGTGCACCAGTCCGTCTCCTTGACGGCGGCGGCAGCGGAAAGCAGGAGTCCGGAAAACACGGACAGGGCGAGGAACGTTTTACTGAGTTTCATGGCGTTTTTTTTTTCGATGCGGGTGAACGGATCTCTATTTCACGACAAGCGTGGTGGCGGGTTGATACGCGTGCAGGACGATGGCGTTGCCCGTCTGGCGGACGCGGGCGACGCCGTCCGTGACGGTGATGACGGAGATGTTTTCCGGCGGAATAGAGTCGTCGGCGAGCGTGCCCGCCGCGAGGAGCGTCGTCGTTCCGCCGCCCGCCTGGACGAAGGCGGTGCAGTCGACCGAGAGACGCGTCGTGCCCGCGAGGACCGCGGCGCCGGAAACCGCGACGGGCGCCTCGGCGAAGCCGCCGGCCGGGACCGTGAACGCGAGCCCGCAGTCGCCGCGCGTGGTGAGCTTGGCGGCCGTGAGGCGCGTCGAGGCGCGGGAGACCTTCAGCCAGTTGTTCGTGTGCGTCGCGTGGGCGGCGCCGACCGTCAGCTCGCCGCCGACGGCGAACGTGCCGCCGGCGATGTCGAGAGTGTTGTCGTGGTTGAAGTTGCCGCCGCGGCTCGAGGTCGGGACGGCGACCTGCACATTGCCGGAGACCGCGACCGACGTCGTGGCGCCCTCGTCCTGGAAGACGCGCATCGTCTCCGAGCGGTGGCGGTCGTCGGACGGAATCGCGATGGAGCCGGCCGTCAGCGTCGCGTTGCTCACCACGAGCTGGCTGCCGGCGCCGGAGTCGGCGTCGGTGCCGATGGTGACGGCGCCCTTCACGGCGGCGGTCGCGCCGTTGAGGACGAGGACCTTGCTGGCGTACCAGGAGCTGCACTTGAGCGCGGCGGCCGAGAAACTTCCGCCGTTGTCGACGCGGAGCACGGCGCCGTTGGCGGAGTTGTTGTTGCCGCGCTCGCCGTTGGTGTAGGTGCCGGTCGTGACAAGCCTGCCGCCGTCGACGACAACCTGGTTGCCCGGGACGGAGACGGTGGCGGAGCCGATGGTCATGACGGCGCCGGTCGGGACATAGACGCTGTTGCCGGCGTCCGTCCAGCCGTCGGGCGCGGTGGCGAGGGTGAGCATGCCGTAGGTGAGTTCGAAGGACGCGCCGTCCTCCAGCCGGACGGTGTTGCCGGTGTAGTTGGAGTTCTTGGAGCCGAACGCGGCGTTGCCCTCGCAGACGACAGAGGCGCCGGGGCCGACGGCGAGCGTGCCCTTCCCGAGCGTGTTCGCGGCGATGCTGCCGCCGAAGAAGAAGTCGCCGTCGGCGAGCGCGAGGGACGAGCCGCTTCCGGCGAGCGTGAGCGTGTCGTCCACGCGGAGGCCGTTGCCGCTGAAGTCGAGCGAAGCATGGGCGCCTCCGTTGACCGCCAGGGTGCTGAGCGCGACGTCGCCGGACGCCAGGACGTCGGCATCGCCGGAGGTGAAGAACGCGTTGGCGTTCGCGGTCGGGATCTGCGCGGGGTCCCAGTTGGCGTCCAGCGCCCAGGCGGTGCTTCCGCCGAGACCGGTCCAGGTGAAGTCGCGTGCGGTGGTGAGGGAGACGGGGGCGGTGGTCCCCGTGTAGGCGAGGCCGGTTCCGGGGTCGGTGCAGGTGCCTTGGAAGGCGACGTAGTAGGTGGTGCCGAAGGAAAGTCCGGAGGCGATGCCGGCGGTCAGCGTGTCGCCCTGGGCGGGCGTCCAGGACTCGACGGCCAGGAGGGCGTCCGGATCGGTGCCGAAGAGGCAGGAGACCGTGGCGCCGCCGAAGCCGGCGTCGACAAGTTCGCAGGAGGCGGAGAGGCCGCCGACGACGTCGCCGGAGAAGGAGACGGGACCGAAGGCGGGGGCGCCGCGCGTGGTGAACGAGGAGACGATTTCGGAGGCGTCGGTGCCGCTCTCGTTCGTCGCGGTGAGCTGGAAGTAGTAGGTCGTGTCGGGGGCGAGGCCGGAGAGAGCGGCGGCGACGGCTCCGGCGGCGTCCTGGCCGCCGAGGTCGAGGGTGGCGGAGAGGTCATCGGGGTCGGTGCCGTAGCGGAACGCGGCGGTGCAGGCGGACGTGCCGAGGTCGAAGACGGTGCCGTTGAGGGTCGCGGCGGTGAAGCCGACGCCGGAGGCCTCGCCGGTGATGGCGATGGGGGCGTCGCCGGGGATGTAGACGCGGTTCAGGCAGACCTCGACGTAGCCGTCGCCGAGATCGGTCGCGGCGAGCTCGTAGTTCACGGCGTCGAAGGTGTTGGCGATGCCGTTGGAGTTGTCGGCGGTCTTGCCGAAGAGGGCCGTGACGGCGGCGACGGTGGTCTTGATGCGGAGCTTCGCGTGGCGGGAGGCGAGGCGCGCGCCCGCGCCGCCGACGGTGGCGGAGTCGAAGACGGCGGTGGAGTCGCCTTCGATGCTGACGACGCGGGCGCCGTTCCAGCCGCCGTTGGCGGAGGTGAAGCGGACGGTGCCCCCGCCGGTCACGGTGGCGGTGTAGTTGACATAGCTCCCGCCGGAAAGGACGAACGTGGCGCCCGCCGGGAGATTGAAGGAGACGTTGCCGATGTTGATCTGGCTCAGGAACGTGCAGACGACGCCGGAGCAGCCGCTGTCGGCGTTGATCTCCTTGGCGCCGATGGTGCTGCCGCCGGTGCCGAGCGACCAGCCCGTCGTCCCCTCGAAGAGGATCTTGTTGGCGGTCCGGTTGGCGAAGGCGTTGGGGCGCTTGTTGGCGGGGCTGTTCTCGGTGAAGGCCATCTGCGCCGAGTTGTCGTTGTTGAGCGGGGCGGTGGAGGCCTGGACGCCGCCGGCCTCGACGGTGGGGGCGTTGAAGAGCCAGTTGCCGGCGGCGGCGACGTCGAGACCGGCGGCGCCGGTCCAGTAGAACTTGCCTTTGCCGTCGGGGGGGGGGGCGGGCGCGGAAACCGCGGAAAGAGCGAGAAGGGAACTCAGAAGAAGGGCGCTGTTTCTTGCTTTCATGGCGTGACAACCTCATGCATACAACTCATGCATTCAACTCATGCATCTCGTCTGCATGGAGCATAGCGTACCATTTTCACCCGCACGTGTCACCCGCAATTCACGTTTTGATTGAAAACCGCGATCAAAAACACTATACTGTCACCACCACAGCCCGTTTGAAGGCTTTGCGGATAACGCGGCGCCGACGGACGGGCTTTGTTGGCCCGAAGTCCAGAACCAGAAGGTTGGAGGTCCCGGACCGCCCGACGCGGAACCGCGGAGCCTTTTCAACCTGTGGTTTTTTTTCCTTCGAGCCGCGTCTCAACCCTACCCATCCGGTCTCCTGTTCCGGTTTTGTTCATGTTCAAGTATCATCCCTACACCGTCACCTCGAAGATTCCCTCGGAACTCGCCTTTCTCCAGACACTCGCCGGCAACACCTGGTGGAGCTGGAACCCCAAGGCCTCGAACCTTTTCCAGCGCATGAGTCCGCGCCTGTTCCGGGAAACCCAGTCGAATCCCCTCCGTCTTCTCGCCCTCCTCCCGCAGGACCGCTATGAGGAACTCCGCCGGGACGAGCTCTTCCTCGACCAGCTCGCGGAAGTCAAAAACCTCTTCACCGAGCAGGTCCTCTCCTCCAAACACTGGACCGAGTTCGGCGCCCCCCACCGCTGCATCGCCTATTTTTCCCTTGAGTTCGGGCTTCACGAGTCCATCCACCTCTATTCCGGCGGCCTCGGCATCCTCGCCGGAGACCACCTCAAATCCGCCTCCGACCTCGACCTTCCCATCGTCGGCGTCGGCCTTTTCTACCGCGAAGGCTATTTCGAGCAGCGCATCGACGAGAACGGCCGCCAGAACGAGGTCTACTCCGTCAACGACCCGCAGTTCCTCCCGATGGTCCGCATGACGAAGTCCGACGGCACGCCCGTCCTCATCTCCGTCCCGCTCCAGATCGAGGGCGGACGCCTCTGGGCCGCCGTCTGGCGCCTCGACGTCGGTCGCATCCCCCTGCTTCTTCTCGACACGAACATCCCCGAGAACGCCCCCGAGCTCCGCAACGTCACCGGCCGGCTCTACGGCGGCGACAAGCTCATGCGCCTCCGCCAGGAGCTGCTCCTCGGCGTCGGCGGCATCCGCGCCCTCTCCGCGCTCGGCTACGAGGTCGCCGTCTCCCACATGAACGAGGGCCACGCCGCCTTCCTCGGCATCGAGCGCATGGCGCAGGTCCAGGAGCAGACCGGATGCGACCTGGAGACCGCCCGGGAGCTCGTCCGCCGCACCAGCGTCTTCACGACCCATACGCCCGTCCCCGCCGGCAACGAGACCTTCGACATCGGTCTCCTCCGCCCCCGCCTCGAGCTCCTCTCCGCCGAGAATCACATCCCCGTCGATCAGATTCTCGAGTGGGGCCGCGCCCCCGGCGACTACGGCAACGAGCTCTCGATGACCGTCCTCGGCCTCAACTCCGCCTACTACACCAACGGCGTCGCGCGCAAGCACGGGGACGTCGAGCGCGAGATGTGGCAGCACCTCTGGCCCAACACCCCGCGCGAGGAAGTCCCCATCGGACACGTCACCAACGGCGTCCACGTCCCCACGTGGATCAACCACGGCCTCGCCTCCCTCCTCGACACCGCGCTCGGCCCGAACTGGATGAACCGCGCGCTCGACGCCAAGGCGCTCGACAAGATTCTCACCATCCCCGACGAGGATCTCTGGCGCGTCCACGAGCACAACCGCCGCCGGCTTGTCGCGCTGGTCCGGGAGCACACCGAGCGCCGCCTCCGCATGCGAAACGCCCCCGCGCACGAGATCGCCCGCTGCCGCACGCTCCTCGACCCCGATGTCCTCACCATCGGCTTCGCCCGCCGCTTCGCCACCTACAAGCGGGCCACGCTGCCGCTCCGCGACATCGACCGGATTCTCCGCATCATCACCGACTCCTCGCGCCCCGTCCAGTTCATCTTCGCCGGCAAGGCCCACCCCGCCGACGAGCCCGGCAAGGAGCTGATCCGCCGCATCACCGAGATCTCCAAGGACCCGCGCTTCCAGAACCGCATCGTCTTCCTCGAGGACTACGACATCCACGTCGCCCGCGCCCTCGTCCGCGGCGTCGACGTCTGGCTCAACACCCCGCGCCGCCCGCAGGAGGCTTCCGGCACGTCGGGCATGAAGGCCTGCGTCAACGGCGGCATCCACCTCTCCACGCTCGACGGCTGGTGGTGCGAGGGCTACACCCCCGACTGCGGCTGGGCCATCGGCTCGGAATACACCTCCGGCGATCCGGACTACGTCGACAACCTCGAGTCCCAGGCGCTCTACAATCTCCTCGAGACCGATGTCGTCCCCTCGTTCTACGACCGCCCCGAGGGCGCCATCCCCGGCCGCTGGATCCGCCGCATGAAGGAGTCCATCCGGATGTCCCTCCGGACGTTCTCCAGCCACCGCATGGTGACCGACTACATGAACCAGGCCTACGCCCCCGCGATGTACGCCTACGAGTCGCTCTCCAAGGATCAGCTCGCCCCCGTCGTCGCCGCGGTCGAGCACCGCCGCCGCGTCGCCGCCCTCTGGAACCAGGTCTCCGTCGGCAATCCCGTCGCCTCCTCCGACGTCTCCAACGCCCGTGTCGGCGACTCGTTCGACATCACGGTCGACGCCTCGCTCGGCGAGATCGCTCCGGACGACGTCGAGATCGAGGTCTTCTACGGACAGCTCGCCTCCTCCGGCGACCTCGTCCACACGAAAGCGCTCCCCATGGCGCACGCCGACGATCTCGGACACGGAGTCCACCGCTACCGGGTCACCCTCGTCTGCCCCGAAATCGGCCGCCACGGCTTCACCGCCCGCGCCGTCCCGCGCGGCGCAGAATGGCGCGGACTCATGCCCGGCTTCATCGTCTGGGCGAACTGGGAGGAATGACCCTATGAAAAAGACCGGCAGTACGCCCACCTCGTCCGTCACCCCCGCCCCCGCGCCCCCCAAGGCCGCGCGGCGCGCTCTGCCGACGCTCCCCTCGCGGAAGCCGCGCATCCTCATCGTGACGCCGGAGATCACCTACCTGCCGGCCGGCATGGGCAACGCCGCCAACCGGATGTCCGCCAAGGCGGGCGGTCTCGCCGACGTCTCCGCGTCGCTCGTCTCCGCCCTCTTCGAGCTCGGCGCCGATGTCCATGTCGCCCTCCCCCACTATCAGCGGATGTTCCATGTCGACGTGGGCAACTTCACGGCCGACGAGCTCCGACGCTACCACGAGCACCTGCCCGACGAGCGCATCCACCTCGCCGAGGACCGGATGTTCCACTACCGGCGCACCGTCTACAGCTCGTACGACGACGAGAACCCGCGCATCGCCCTCGCCTTCCAGCGCGAGGTCATCAACCACGCCATCGGCGTCGTCAAGCCCGACCTCATCCACTGCAACGACTGGATGACCGGGCTCATCCCCTCCTACGCGCGGCGCATCGGCATCCCGACGCTCTTCACCATCCACAACATCCACACCCACAAGCTCACGCTCGAGCAGGTCGAGAACTTCGGCATCGACGCCGCGGAGTTCTGGAACAACCTCTACTACGCGCGCGGTCCGTGGAACTACGAGGAGACCCGCTCCTCCAACCCCGTCGACCTGCTCTGCTCGGGCATCTTCGCCGCGCACTACATCAACACCGTCTCCCCCACGTTCCTCCGCGAGATCGTCTCCGGAGCCCACGACTTCGTCCCCGGCTCCATCCGGAACGAGATCCGCGCCAAGTTCGAGGCCGGCTGCGCCGAGGGCATCCTCAACGCGCCCGACGAGAACATGAACCCCGCGACGGACGACGTCCTTCCCGTCCGCTACACGCCGGAGACGGTCCGCGAGGGCAAACTCGCCGCCAAGCGGAAGCTCCAGCAGGAACTCGGGCTCGAGCGCGACGACCGCGCCCCGGTCTTTTTCTGGCCCTCGCGCCTCGACCCCATGCAGAAGGGCTGCCAGCTCCTCTCCGACATCCTCTACCGGGCCGTCCACGAGTTCTGGGGCGACGACATCCAGTTCGCGATCATCGCCAACGGCGCCTACCAGAACGTCTTCCGCCAGATCGCCGCGTTCCACGGCATCCAGCACCGCGTCGCCGTCTGCGACTTCGACGAGCGGCTCTCGCGCCTCGGCTACGCGGGCTCCGACTTCATGCTCATGCCCTCGCGCTTCGAGCCCTGCGGCCTCCCGCAAATGACCGCGCCCATCTACGGCACGCTCGCCGTCGCGCGCAACACCGGCGGCCTCCACGACACCGTCATCCCCATCGACGCCGCGTCGCAGACCGGCAACGGCATCCTCTTCAACGACTACGACGCCGCCGGGCTTCTCTGGGGCATTCAGGAGGCCATGCGCTTCTACAGGCAGCCCGAGGATCTCCGCTACGCGAACCTCTCGCGCGTCATGATGGAGTCCGCCGCGCGCTTCAACCACAACGTCTGCGCCCGCGCCTACATCGACATGTACGAGCGCATGCTCTCCCGGCCTCTCGTGCCCAAGAAGGACTAGTCGCCGGGGGCGTCACGCCATCCGGCGCACCGAGGCCGTCACCACGCCGAAAATCCGGAGTTCCTCCTCCCCGCGCAGCTCCACGGGCGGCGTCTTCCCGCCGTCGGCCGCCTCCAGCGCGGCACGGTCGCCGTGGCGGACGAGTTTCCGGAGAACATACTCGCCGTCCACCGCGGCGACGACAATCCGCCCCGCGCGCGCGGCCAGGCTACGGTCCACGACGAGAATGTCGCCGTCGCGGATCCCCTCCCCCTCCATGGCGTCCCCGGACATCTGGACGAACATCGTCGCCGCCGGCCGTTTCACCAACAGCCGGTTCAGGTCCAGCGGCGCCTCCGTGTACCCCTCCGCCGGAGACGGAAATCCCGCGTGCCGCAGGCCGGGCCCCAGTTCGTCCATTCCGCGCCTCCGCCCCCGTCAGCCCGTAATCCGGATTTCTTCCCCGGTCATCCGAAATCTCCTCCCGGGGCCCTACTTCGGCGCCCCGACGGCGAGCGCGCCCGCAGGCCGCGCCCCGGCGGGATACGGAGTCCCGGCCAGGTCCGCGGGAACGCACGCGAGCGGCATTCCCGTCGACGCGGCCGGAGAGCCCGGCGCGGGCGAATAGTCGTACGCCTCGGGATTTTTGAACAGCGGATCCCCCTTCGTCGAATCCAGCCCGAAAGCGCGCTTCCCGTCGCTGAAATGGTTGTGCGTCGCGAGAAGCCCGCCCGTCCCGTCGCCGGAGAACCCGTCGTACGAAGACATCGAGGGCATCAGGCAGTTGACGACCCGGACGTCCTTCGGCTTGAAGTCCTTGCGCCAGAGGAAAACCTGCCCGGCGAGCGTGACGTGCGCGAAGAGCACGTTCTCCATCGGGCCGCTGTACTGGCTCACGAAATAGTTGTTCGGCTGGCGCTCGAAGAGGACGTTCACGAACGCGGAGTCCCGGAGACGCGATCCGAACAGCCCCTGGCACTTGCACGCCCGGCCCGAGACATTGTAGAGGATGACGTCGTGCACCCAGTCCGGCTCCCGGCAGTACGACTGGTGGAAGTCGGGATGCGAGCCCGTGTCCCCGCCGTCCACGTCGCGGCAGGAGCAGTTGACGACCAGCCGGTCGCTGCCCGTCCAGACGTCCGACGCGAGCGTCTCGATCCGGTGGTCGCGCACAAGCGACCCGCCCGGTCCGTTCATCATCTCGGTGGTGACGCCGCCCGTGACGAACGCCACGTATCCGTTGCCGAACGCGTTGGAGTTCGCCGCCCAGCGGCCGGCCTTGTTGAGCATCCTGCACCGGTCTGTCCAGACGGCCGCCGCGCCCTGTTCGCCCACCAGAATCGGCACATACCCGCCCTTCTGGTCGCAGAAGAGCGTGACGCCGCGGAATTTCAGCCGCCGCATGCCCCCCGGCCGCATCGGCCCGGGTCCGATCTCCACCGCCTCGGGCGCCAGGCCGGGCGCCGCCTCGACCGTCGTCCAGTACGGTCCGTCCTTCCCTGTCCCGATGCCCCCCGCGTTGTACAGGCCGGCCTTCAGCCGCACCGTCCCGCCCGGCGCGACTTTTCTCATCGCGGCCTTGAGCGTCTTGAGCGGCGCCTCCTCCGTGCCGGCCGCCGCGTCGTCGCCGTTCCCGGCGTCGGCCCAGACGACCTCCTTCACCGAGAGCGTCCCCTTCCCGTTCGCGAAAAGCGTCAGGGCGGGCAGGTCGAAGGACTCCGGCTCCGCGCCCGCCGAGACGGCCCGCGCGCCGAGCGTGACCTCGCCGTCGGGATACTTCGAGGTGTCGAACTCGAGGACATACTCCCAGACGCGCGTCCGGGGATTGAGCGACGGCGCCTTCGCGGTCCCCGCGGGAGTCCCGTTCACGGTGAACCGGACCTGCACGCCGTCCTCATGGAACGCGCAGACCCCCGCGCGGAACACGCCGTCCACCCGCTGCCACGGGACGACGTCCCACCGGGCGACCGGACGCGCGGCGGACGCCGCGAGCGCGAGGCCGAAAACACAGAACGACATCAGACTTTTCATTTCATTTCTCCATGAGTCCGGAAGACCCGGTCAATGCCAGGGGAACACGTCCGCCATCGAGAGCGGGACCGCCTTGTCGGGCCCGACCTGCTCGAAGGCGTAGATCCGGTTCTCTTCGGCGTCGTGCCATACCCAGGCGTCGCCGTTCTTCCAGCGGCGCGCCATGAAGCGGTCCATGTGGTGCTCGCGCGGCGCGTCGTACCGGGTGCGGACCGCCGGGAGGCCGAAAAGCTCCGCCGGCTCCTGCGACAGGAGCGAGTAGCCTTTCGCCTTGAGGATGTTCGCGTGGAAAAGGCCGAGCGGAGTCCGCTCCAGCAGCATCGACGCCATCCCCCACCGGTGGAACGTCGCCCGATGGTGGTTCTCCGCGTGCTCGAAGGCGAACATCACGTTGGCGGGGAGCACCGTCACGTCCTCCAGTTCGTACGCGCCGGGCAGGAAGCACCGGAGTTTGTGGAGGCAGTATTCCCGCACGGGTCCGTCGTTGAACCGGTAGCCCGAGAGGATCGGGGCGACCGCGGCGTCCCAGCGGAGACCGCCGGTGCGGACGGGCGGCTCGAAAATCCACCGGACGAGCTTCTTCTCCTGCCCGCTCCAGGCCAGCGCCTGGCACGGCCCCTCCCCCGAGGCGGCCCAACCGACCCGGAACGAACCGGAGTCCGCCGTTAAAAGATCGTCCGGACTCACCCGGGGCGCGTCCTTCCCCAGAATGTGGTTCTGGAGAAAGATGCGCATGGTGGAGTCCGGATCGGGCTCGCGCTCGCAGGTCTCCCAGCTGACGGTCGCCATGAGGCCCGCGCGCGTGTTGAACTCGAGACGCCCGTTGCGGGG
>JAZUKQ010000186.1:0-2161 GCA_045643325.1 Kiritimatiellia bacterium
GGCGGAGCCCGGCCCCCTTGAGGGGGCTGTCGGCAAAGCCGACTGAGGGTGTTTCCCGGGACTGCGGCAACACCCACCGGCGCTTCGCGCCACCTCCCTCGGAGGGAGGCGCCTGCGGCGGGCTGAGTCGGAGCTTGCTCCGGCCCCCTCCGCGAGGGGCTGCCGCTTGCGGCTGGGGGAGTACATCGGGCGCGGCAAAGGTACTGCGCCCGCTTTCGGGCGGAGCCCGGCCCCCTTGAGGGGGCTGTCGGCAAAGCCGACTGAGGGTGTTTCCCGGGACTGCGACAACACCCACCGGCGCTTCGCGCCACCTCCCTCCAGGGAGGCGCCTGCGGCGGGCTGAGTCGGAGCTTGCTCCGGCCCGTCAGGGAGACAGCTCTCCACATCGCCCCTCGAAAACGCGAAAGGTTTTCTTAAGACAAAAAGGCGGCCCCCGGAGAGGGGACCGCCTCGCGGAAATGTCCGGCGCGGACAATCGATGCCGCGCGCGGGAATCCGTAGCCTACATCATGCCGTCCATGCCGCCGGCGCCCGGGCCGCCGTGACCGCCGCAGGAGCATTCCTTCTTCTCGGGAATCTCGGTGATCATGCACTCGGTCGTGAGCAGGAGGCCCGCGACGGAGGTGGCGTTCTGGAGGGCGAGACGCGTGACCTTGGCCGGGTCGACGATGCCGTTCTTGAACATGTCGACATAGTCGTCGGACGCGGCGTCATAGCCCATCGCGCCCTTGGCCTTCTCGACCTCGGAGACGACGAGCGCGGCCTCGCGGCGGCCGGCGTTGGCGCAGATCTGGCGGAGCGGGGCGGAGAGGCAGGCCGCGACGATCTTCATGCCGACGGCCTCGTCGCCGGTGGCTTCCTCGACGGCCTTGTCGAGCGCCTTGCGGCAACGGAGGAGGGCGACGCCGCCGCCCGGAACGATGCCTTCCTCGACGGCCGCGCGGGTCGCGTGGAGGGCGTCCTCGATGCGGTCCTTCTTCTCCTTCATCTCGACCTCGGTGGCCGCGCCGACCTTGATGACGGCGACGCCGCCGGCGAGCTTGGCGAGGCGCTCCTGGAGCTTCTCGCGGTCGTAGTCGGAGGTGGTCTCCGCGATCTGGCGGCGGATCTGGCCGATACGGCCCTGGATGTCGGCCGTCTTGCCGGCGCCGTCGATGATGGTCGTGGCGTCCTTGGTGACGGTGAGGCGCTTGGCCTGGCCGAGGTCCTCGAGCTGGACGTTCTCGAGTTTGATGCCGAGATCCTCGGAGAGCATCTTGCCGCCGGTGAGGACAGCGATGTCCTCGAGCATGGCCTTCCGGCGGTCGCCGAAGCCCGGAGCCTTGACGGCGCAGACGTTGAGCGTGCCGCGGAGTTTGTTGATGACGAGCGTGGAGAGCGCCTCGCCGTCGACGTCCTCGGCGATGATGAGGAGGGGCTTGCCCGCCTTGGCGACGTTCTGGAGGACGGGGAGGAGGACCTGGAGGTTGGAGATCTTCTTCTCGTGGATGAGGAGGTAGGCGTTCTCGAGGACGGCCTCCATCGTGTCGGGATTCGTCACGAAGTACGGGGAGAGGTAGCCCTTGTCGAACTGCATGCCCTCGACGACGTCGAACGACGTCTCGCTGGTCTTGGCCTCTTCGACGGTGATGGTGCCGTCCTTGCCGACCTTCTCCATCGCCTCGGCGATCTTGTCGCCGATCTCGGTGTCGCCGTTGGCGGAGATCACCGCGACCTGGTTGATGGCGGTCGGGTTCTGGATCTTCTTCGCCATCTTGGCGATCTCGTCGACGACGAGGGCCGTGGCCTTGTCGATGCCGCGCTTGAGCGACATGGGGTTGGCGCCGGCGGTGACGTTCTTGAGACCCTCGGAGTAGATGGCCTCGGCCAGAAGGGTGGCGGTCGTGGTGCCGTCGCCCGCGGTGTCGTTCGTCTTGGAGGCGACTTCGCGGACCATCTGGGCGCCCATGTTCTCATAGGGGTCCTTGAGTTCGATCTCCTTGGCGACGGTGACGCCGTCCTTGGTGATGGCGGGGGCGCCGAACTTCTTGGCGATGATGACGTTGCGGCCGCCGGGACCGAGGGTGGTCTTCACGGCCTGGGAGAGTTTCTGGACGCCGGCGAGGACGGCCTGGCGGGCGTCGTCGCTGTATTTGAGCTGTTTAGCGGACATGGTTGTTCC
>JAZUKQ010000187.1:0-11937 GCA_045643325.1 Kiritimatiellia bacterium
CCCCGCGCCAAAGGGTCGTTTCTTGGCGTATGGTCGCGTTCGTCGCAACGGAAACCGCCTCCCGGGAGGTGGCGCGCAGCGCCGGAGGGTGTTCTCCCGCCGAGGTGCCCCGTCGGCTGCCGCCGCCCCCACCTCCCAGGAAGCCGGGCGTCAGCGAATGCGCCCGCGGTCTCCGTGGCTTCAAAAAACGGAAAGGGGGTCAACACCCCAGTCGCCGACAACCACCTCGTGGACAGACTTTTCTTGTCGTACCGCCTCCCTTCGAGGGAGGTGGCGCGTAGCGCCGGAGGGTGTTCTCCCGCCGAGATGCCCCGTCGGCTGCCGCCGCCCCCTCCTCCCAGGAAGCCGAGCGTCAGCGAATGCGTCCGCGTTCTCCGTGGTCCCCCCCAAAAAACGCCGAGGGGAAGCCCCCTCCCTCCCGCGATCGCCTATCCCCTAACAAGTCCGGACAAGCCCCGTGCTTCGGATAGTCGCTTGCTCCGTGGATGTCCGCAAGGCGGATTCGCTGGACCAGAGGGAGACGGGGGGCACGCCGCGATCCGGTGTTGCCCGCGTGCGCGTCACCGCCGTGTAGAGAATCTCGCGGGTCAGAAGCGGCGAGCCGCCCGAACTGGCGAGCACCACGGCCACGTCGGCGTACTCCGAGCCCTGCGACTTGTGCACGGTGGTGGCGAAGGCCCCCTCCAGATTCGGGAGCAGCGCCTTGTTGACGCTACGCCGCGGTTTCCCCTCGGGGGTCTCCAGATAGACCGTGTCCGGCTGGTCCGGCATGACGACGCCGAGGTCGCCGTTGTTCACCTCGAGGCTCCGGTCGTTCTTCGTCACCATCACGGGAACCGGCGCGCCCTTCGGCAACGCCTTGCGGATGAGTTCGTGAAGCGCCTCGGAGCCGAATTTCGGATGGTGCCGCATCGCGCAGAGCACGCGGAAGTCGTTGATGTGCGCGAGCGCCTCCTCCGGAGTTTTCGCCGCCGCGAAGGCCGAAAAGCCCTTCCGGACGGTTTCGAGAAACCCATCCCATTGGGACGCCTCGTCATGCGAATCTTCGCCGAACTTGTGCCAGACAAGGTAATCTTCCGAGCCGGCGCGCAGCTGGCGCTCGACGGAATCCACGTCTCCCGCATTGACGGCCCTCGCGAACCGGTCGATGGGAGTTCCATCTTTAAATCGCCGGCTTTTGTCCAAGCGCGCCACGGCGCCGGATTCCCCGACGAGTTCGCAGAGGTCGCGGAAGATTCTCCCGCGCTCGACGGAGGCGAGCTGGTTGGCGTCGCCGATAAGCGTGAGGCGGGCGTCCGGGGGCAGCGCGTCCAGCAGGTGGGCGAACAGAAGCAGGTCGACCATGCTGCCCTCGTCGACAACGAGCCAGTCCACAGGAAGCGGATTGAGGCGGTTGTACTTGTACCCCCCGGTCGCCAGGTTGGCGCCGAGAAGCTTGTGGATGGTCAGCGCGGTGGTCGGAAGACGTTCCAAAAGCGCCGCGTCTTCGGGATGGGCCGTTTGGTGCGAGCCCCGGAAGGCCTGGATGCTTTCCACCATTCGCGCAGCGGCCTTTCCGGTCGGCGCCGCCAGCGTGAAGCGGAGGTCCGGATGCGTCCGCATGGCCTGCGTGACGGCGCGGGCCAGCGTATGGGTCTTGCCGGTGCCGGGACCGCCCGTCAGAATGGCGAACGGTCGCGCGATAAGGACGTTGGCCGCGTTTGTCTGCTCTTGTTCCAGACCCGGGAAATCCGAAGTTCCGTCGGTGTCGGGAACCTGCGCGGTCTTTCCGAGAACCCATTCCCGGACGGAGCGCTCGTATTCGTAGTTGCGGCGCGTGAACAGGAGAGGACCGGAAAGCACGAAGGGACGGATGTCGCCGGCGGCGGCCCAGTCGTCGACGGACGCGACAACATCCGACGCGGCGCGAAGCGCGGCCAGAAGTCCGTCCAGCGCCGGAAACGTGAAGTTCCCGGCGGCATCCGGACTTGCGCCGTCGGCGGTCGTCGTGTCTTCGCTCCGTTCCGCTTCTTCGGCGCGGATGTCCGCGAGGGACCGTCCCGCGACGGTATCCAGCGGGAGGCAGTCGCTGCCGCGGTCGATGACTTCGATGCAGAGGGCGCAGAGCGTGGCGACGACGGGGTCCGCGCTGGGGTCCGCATTGGGGGTCATTCGCTGGACGAGGCCGAGGACGGCCCGGGAGAGAGGTGTGAATTGAGTGTTCATGCCTAGAGGATTCCAAAAACGGTGCACAGGTCGTCGAGAAGCGGTTCCGAGGGACGGTCGGAGAAGACCGCGGCCTCCTTGTCCGCGGCAAGTCCGCGGAGGAAAAGATAGCGGATGCCGCCGAAGTTCCGCTCCCAGGAATAGCCGGGCAGCGTCTCCTTCAGGTGGCGGTGCAGAACGGCCGAATAGAGCAGATACTGGAGGAAGTACGAGTGGACGGCCATCTCGTCGCGCACGCCCTCCTCCGTGAAGGCCTCCGGCGAGCCGCCGAGGCTGTTGGATTTCCAGTCGACGATGTAGTAGGCGTCGCCATGGCGGAAGACGAGGTCGAGAAACCCGGTGAAGTAGCCCCTGGGAAGTTCCCGGTCCCAGGAGCGGCGGGCGAGGAAGTCCAGGAAGACGCGGTGCGGCGTTCCGTCGGGCTCTCCGCCCCAGTGCTTTTTCAGCGCCTCGTGGATGGCGGGGGTGCGGGCGGCCGACGCCTTGGACGAGAAGTCGAACTCCCATTCGCTGATGCGGTCGGCATCGGCGATGCCGGAGAGCGGGAAGGAATCTTCCCCCGGCAGGGCGGGAAGCGGGCAGGAAAGCGTCTTCCGCACCATGTCGGCGACGGCGTCGACCCGCTCCTTCTGCTCTTCGGGCACGCGCCCGAGTAGTCCGTGCGCCCGGAGTTTCCGCTCGACGACGGGCTTCAGGGCCTCCGGGGTGATGCCGAAGGGAATCTCCTCGAGGATCTCGTGCCAGCAGGTGCCGGTCTTTTCGCCGCCGGGGAATCGGAAGATGGGCGCCCTCCCCTCGTCGGGCGCCGCAACCGGATCGCGGTCGGCGGCGTCTTCGTCCTCGCGGTCGCGCGAGTCGTCGAGGGCGGCTCTGGACGGACGGGCTTTGTCGCCGGGGGCGAGCGACGAGTAGCTCCCGCAATCGGATTCGCTGGAAAGCTTCCGCGGAACCGGCAGCGCCTCCAGCCAGTCGATGGCGTCCGGATCCGTTGGACGATATTTCGTGGGAGACTCTGTCTTCGGGGCGGAAAGCACCGTCACGACGGACGGGGCGTTTTGCGCCCGTTGGAGCAACATCTTGAAGGGGGCGTTCATACCCTTTTCATCGACCGGTTGGAGCAACGTCGTAATGGGGACGTTCATGACCTTTTCGTCGGACGGATGGAACACGACGCACCGATGGGTAGCGCGTGTCATCGCCACATAGAGCAGACGCATGAGTTCCTGTTTTTCCTCCGCGGCGTCGACTGACGTATTGCTGGAGACGAGGAGGTTTTCGCCGCTGTTTCCACCATGGAAAAAGGCTAGGGTTTTGTTCCTGTCGGAGTGCTTGGTCCATGCGTCCGGCAGGAAGACGACAGGAAACTCCAGCCCCTTGCTGGAGTGGATGGAGAGAATGCGGACGGCGTCCTCCTCGGTCTCCAGCCGGAAGCGCGCTTCTTCCGCGGCGTCCTTTTCGGCCTTTTGCGTGAACCACTGGGCTTGCGCGGCGGGGCTTGCCCCGACGGTGGCGGCGGACCCCTGGACAAGTTCCGCCAGATGGAGGGTGTCCGTCAGATTCCGCTCGCCGTGGACGGAGGAGGCGATGCGGGTCCGGAAACCGACTCGATTTTCCAAAAGATCGAAGGCGGCCTGGAACCCCGCCTTTTCCCAGCGCTTCGACAGATCGCGGAACAGCAGGACGAAATCCGCGATGGTACGCGGCGCGTGGGCGTCCCTTCCTTCCCGGGAGGCCAGAAGCAGAAAGCCCGCCGGCAGTTCGCCGTCCTTGTCCGCGAGAGCTTGAAGTTCCGGAACGGAAAGCCCGAAAAACGGGGTGGCGAGCGCCGTGCGGATTTTCTTGGGGTCGTCCGGCGAGACCATGGCGAGGAGGAGACATCGCAAGGAAAGCGCCATGGGAGACTGGAAGACGCTGTTCTCCTTGTCGGCGACGATAGCTCGGATGCCGCGTTTGCGAAGTTCGTCGACAAGGGTTTTCCCATTCCCCTGAACGGCTCGTAAGAGAATGGCGATATCTCTGGGTCGCAGAGGGCGTTCGGGGTCGTCCTTGGTGGCCGGGAAGCGGGACTTTTCGTTCAGAAGGCGCGCGATGGCGTCCGCGCAACGAGGAAGATTGTCGTCTTTGTCTTCGAGGCCGAGAAACAGGAACGGATGAGAATCGGGGGCCGAGGCGTCGTCCGCTTTCGCCTCCGGGGCCGTGGTGAGAAGCAGTTCGCCCTTGTTGCTTTCGGCGGCGAGTTTTCCGTCATAGACGATATCGGAATCGCCGAACGTCGAACCCGTATTGCCCCCGTCGCCGAAGAGGGCGTTGACGGCGGCGACGATGCCCGCCGTGGAGCGGTAGTTGGCCTTCAGGCTGTGTCGGAACTCCGCGTCCACGGCGCCGGCCGCGCGCTTGTAGGCGAAGATGTCGCCCCCGCGGAAGGCGTAGATGGCCTGCTTGGGATCGCCGACAAGGTAGACGGGAAGGGATGCGTTGGCGTCCGGAAAGAAGACGCGCTGGAAGATTTCGTACTGGATGGGGTCCGTGTCCTGAAACTCGTCGATGAGCGCGGCCTTGTACTCCTGGCGGATATTCTCGGCGAACTTCGCGCCCCGGGCCGAGTCGCGGAGCGCGTCGCGCATGCCGTAGAGGATGTCGTTAAAGTCGGGCGTCTTCCGGTTGGGACGGTCGCGCCGGTAGTCCTTCAGGATGGAGAAGGCCGCCTTCAGCACCGGCGTGACGGTGTTCGGATCCGGTTGGAGATTGGGGCGTCCGAAGATACCGTTCAGGGTTTTCGTCAGGCTTGCCAGGTTGAACGGGCACGCCCCGCTGTCGTCCAGCCATTCGGATTCCTTGTCCAGGACGATATGCTGCCGCCACCAGTCGCGGGCCGCGGCGGACAGAAGTTCTTCCGAGACATTGCCCGGCGGCTCGGTGTCGAATCCGATGCCGGACTCGAAGGCGTAGCGCTTCAGCGAACGGCCGCAGAAGGAGTGGATGGTGCTGATGGAGGCGAGGTCGAATTCCAGCAGGGCGATGTCCACGAAGGCCTTGGCGTGTTTTCTGGCGTTGTCGTCCCGCAGGCATTTCATAAGGTCGCGGGCCTGCTTGGAACCGGTGCCGGACTTTTGGAATTCGCGCTGCAGTTCGACGAGAATGCGGCGGATGCGGTCGCGCAGTTCGGCCGTGGCAGCCTCGGTGAAGGTCACCACGAGAATCTGCGAGACGCGCAGGTGCTCCTGCATGACGAGCCGCGCGAAGACGTTCTGAATGTTGTAGGTCTTGCCGGTGCCGGCGGAGGCCTCGACGAGATGTCGGCCGCCTATGCCGAACCCTGGGTCGATGATGAGGTCTTTGAAGTCGTCGTTCATGGCGGGGAAATCGGGATTCGTGGTCATGGCTCAATCCTTCGACTTTGCTTTGGGGACTTCTTCTTTCCGATAGGCTTTTGGGGTGGCGGACCATCCGGAAAGGCGTCCGGGTCGTCCTCATTGGGTTTGGGCACTTTCGGAAGGAATTCGTACCCGCTCCAGAACGCATGGGCGTAGTCGGATATCGTCTGCATGTCCGCAACGGAGAGTTCGTCCCATGGCATATTGGAAAAGAGAAACTTTCCGAATTCGTCCTGGTCGGAAGACCGGCCAATCGTGGATATCCAGCCGTTCTTGACCAGTTCCCGTATTTTCCTAAGCGATGGATTGGGGCGCCTGGCAAGCTCGTACGAGGCGTTCACGGCGTAGGGAATCGTCCCGGGGAACGGGAGGACGAGCATCTCCAAAATTTTTCCAAGTCGCGAAGCAGCTACTTGTGGATCCAAGGGCTGCATCAGCTTGATGTCGGTTTTGGCTTTTTTGTCATTGTTTCCATTTCCCGAGAGGAGTACGGTGGCAAGAGGAAGACCGCTTGCATTGGCAACCAGATGCCGGATCCAGTAGCGTGCCAGGATGTAGGGGGCTCTATCGGCCGCATTTTTTGCCAGAACAGGGAAGCAAAACACGGAAACCCCGTCGCTGGAAGGACATTCCACAGCCTGCATCGCGCCCGTGACCCGAATGGTGCGCGGCGTCTCTCCATCGTTCCCGGAAAGGACGACGTCGCAAGACACATTGTGCACAGAGGAGGTTGGGAGATTCTCCAGAAGGTCCAGCGCCGGCATGTTTACGGGGGGAGGAACGACCCGCTCGCGGAACGCCTGAACGTCTGGGGCTTTCCAGACAGACTGGACATGCCGCACACCTTCCTCCGGCGATGTCGTTTCGCCGTGTTCCGTTGCCAACGCCCCAATGTGAGCCGCCTTTTCATCCGGCAACTCTCGTAGCGCATGGATGGAAAGCTCGTCTTTGAGTTTTGTCTCGAGGGCTTCGTCGCCGGACAGTTCGTCCCATTTCGGATCCGTGAAACGCCCGAATTTCTGGAGAATGGCCTTGGCGGGATTGGTGAAGACGTTGCAGAGCTCGTCCAAACTGACGGTGTCCTCGTTCGGTGCGAGAAACGTGAAGGCGGACGGCAGAACAGTTTCCTCCTTCTGCCCATAAACCTTCCGCGCCGCGTCGTAGTTCCCGGCGGAGAAGGACGGTGGCAAGGAGGACTTTTTCGTGAAATAGTCCTTGTGGAAGGCCTGGAGCCGATGCACATAGCTTTGGAAGGGCGGGGGAACCTCCTGCTTCTTTTTCTCAACCCATTTCGCCCCCTCGCGGGTGAATTTCTCCCGCAGGTAGTCCAGCAGGTTCCCGAGGATGGGCGACGGTGGCAGTTCATCGCCGGAACGGATGTCGCGGCCGACATAGCTCAGCGCCAGCGTCTCGCGGGCGGAGCAGATCGCCTCCAGGAAGGCGTACGCGTCGTCGTCGCGGGGCGACGGGTCGAGGAGTCGCGGTTCGCGCGCCAGCAGGTCGAAGGCCGGACGGTGGACGATGCGCGGGAACGCTTTGTCGTTGAGCCCGCAGATCCAGACGAGCTTGCGCGGGGCGGGGAGGTTCGCCTTGAGCGGCGCGAACAGGATGCTGTTGCCGTTCCTTCCGCGTTCCGGAACCTCCGCCGACACCAGGGCGGCGACGGCGGCGGCGACGACCGGGAATCCGCGCCGAAGGGGCTGTTTCGCCAAGTCTCCCGCATCCCGCATGCGACGTGTCGCGGCGAGGATGGCCAGACGGATCGCGGCGAGGGCCGGGCGCGACTCGTCGTCTTCCTGGAAGAAGTCCGCGACAAGCCCGGTCAGGAGGTTCTGCCAGGTCTCGGAATCGGCCTCGTCTTTGGTCACCCTCTGGCGCGCGGACGCCAGGCGGTCGATGAAATCGCAGAGACGGCCGACAAGCCGGGCCCGCTCGGATTCGGCGTCGCCGCAGGGGGCGAGTTTCGCGAGAGCTCCCGCCGAAGCGAGGGTGTCGTCCGGAATGTTCCCCAGGAGGGCATGGAGCAGCAGACGGTCCAGACCACGCCGCCATGTGAACGGGAACGGTTCGCCGTCCTGCGCCTTCGCGGCGTCCCCGAGGGTTTCCCGCACATGGTCGTCGTCGAGTCCCCAATGGATATTGGCGTTCCGCGCCATGTCGCGCAACTTCTGAAGATCGTCGCCGGTGAGTTTGAAACGCGCGGCGATGGCGGGCGTCGCGAGCAGGTCCATGACCTCGTCCACGGGAAAACGCCCCTGCAGAATGTTCAGCAGGGAAAGGAACGACTCGGCGACGGGACCGCCGCCCTTCCCCACCCGCCCGGCCATACGGTAGGGAATGTCGCCCTTTTCCAAGCCGGAACCGAAGACGGCGGCGATCTGCGGCGCGTAGTTCGCCCAGTCCGCGCAGAGGACGACGATGTCGCGCGGCCGCCTTTCCGTGTCGTCCCTGAGCCAGCCGAGGAGCGAGTCCTTGAGCGCCTCCATCTCGCGGTGCGGCGAGAACGACGCATGGACCTGGATGGAGGCGTCGTCCGCCGCGACGGACTGGTCTTTCTCGGAATCCGAGGAGCGTTCCCGGATCTGCTTCTGCAGGCGGTGGAGAAGAGACGGCTTTTCATTGCTCGGGAATGACAACGTCTCCAAATTCCCGTCGAATTCGTCGCACAAGGTCGCCAGCAGGCCCCGCCCCCCGTTCCCCAGGAATCCGAGAATCGGATGCGAGATTTCCTCGACAAGTGCCTTCACATCGGTTTCCGCGCCCTCCAGTTCGCCATCGTCCCGGCGTTCCATCAGGCGCGTAAGGTCGTCGACCACCTCGCGGCGGGCGGCGCCCTTGTTGGGATCGTCCAACCAGAACTCCTGGCAGGGGTTGAAGGCGTAGAAGGAAACCGGAACAACCTTGTCCAGTTGACGGAAGAACTGCACATAGGCGCGCGGCATGGTGGCGATGCCGAAGACATGGACGGAGGCGTAGCGGGGAATTCCGTGCCGGAAGGCCTCGCCGAGGTCCGCTCCTTCCGCGACGGAGAGGAACTGCTTCAAATAGGAGTCCGGTCCCTGCGCGACCAGCGCGTTCCAGAGGCAGGCCTGCCAGCGCGACGTTGGATCGTCGGCGATGTTTCCGTTTTCCCAGTCGCGGAGCGTTTCGGGACGGTGGCACTGATAGTCGTCGAACATCGAGGCGAGTTTCCCGGAGAGGGCGAAACGCCGGGAGGGGAGATTTTCGGTTTTGCCGGTGTCGAGGTACGTACCCAATTCCGGGTAGTCCGTCAGATTGTGTGCCAGAATGTCGTCGATGCGCCACTGGAGAAGATCCTTGGAAAACGGATGCGTCGACGGGTTCCGGTCGCGCGGGTCCCTGCCGTCGATGGCGGCATAGAGCCAGTCGTTCACGAAAGGATAGAGCATCTTTGTGTCGATGTTCGCGAGGACTTTCCGGTCGTCGCCACCACGTTTGAAACCGCGGGTGGCGGCATCCTCGCTTCCGCCGTCGGGGTAGAGGAAGCGCTCCTTGAGCCAGTCCGCCCGGGCGGGGTTTCCGACGACAAGGCAGACCCTCGCGAAGGGATTCGTCCCGGTGTCGGCGTGCCATCTGGAGTAGAACTTCCCGGCCAGTTCCTCAAAATGCTGGGAAAGATATGTATTCATTTTGCGAATTTGAAATATGGACGAATTAAAGGGGAAGTGTTTCCGCGCGCGCGGCGGTCGGACACGTAAAGCCCGCCGGAAGTATACCACACATCGGCAATGCCGGTGGTCAAAAACACCGCGGGGCGACTTGCCGGCGTAAACGCCGCGTTTACTCCGGCAAGTTCCCCTCCGGACCTCGAGATTCCACGACGAGTCCGGAATCCGTCGATCCGCACCCGCGACGCCTATGAGCAGACCACGCGGAACCCCATTTCATCGCGGCCGAAACGCGGGGCTTCGTGGGAACGGGCCGCCACACGGCAGAAGCAGGAGTCCAACGACCGGCATCCGCCGCGGCATACGCGCTCGGTGCCGGACTCGGGCCCCGCGGGGTCGGTGACGGGTCCGAACGGATGGGGTCCATACCAATCTCCGCACCACTCGAACACATTGCCCGACATGTCATACAGCCCGAGTTCGTTGGGGGCTTTCGTCCCGACGGCCTCTGTCGGCGGATTGGAGAGCCGGTCGAAATCCGGCACCAGCTCGGCATCGAAGAACATAAAGCCCCCGTTGGGCAGATACCACGCGACCTCGTCCGGATTGTTGCTTCCGCTGTAAACCGTCCGTTTCGACATCCGGCCTCCCCGCGCCGCGAACTCCCACTCCGCCTCCGTCGGAAAACGCAGGCGAATCTCCGGATTCGCCGCGTTCACCTTCCGGAAGAACTCTTGGCAGTCGTCCCACGACACATTCGCTACTGGCAAATTGTCACCCTTGAATTCCGAGGGGTTCTCCCCCATCACGCTCACCCACTGCCGCTGCGTCACCGCCGTCTTGCCGATCCAGTACCCCTTCGTCAGAATCACCTCGTGCTGGACCTCGTCTTCGCACCGGCCTTCCTCCGTTTCGGGACTCCCCATCTGAAACGTCCCCGGTTCCACCCACACCAGGTCCATCGTCGCTCCGCCGGGGAGCGTGATGGTCTTTGTTTCCGGCTTGAATCCGCTTTTCTTGTCTGCCGTTTTCTTGGCAGAACTCTTCTTTTTCTTGGGTTCGGCCTTCTTCGCGGACGCGGTCGACTTCTCGGAGTCTTTCTTGGAAGAGTTTTTTTGCGGCAAACGCCGAATCCGCAGACGGAAAAACGGTCCCACCAATCACAATTCTCCTCGCCATCCCAACCTGGCTCGTTTACTACATCAGGGAGTTCCGCAAATTCATCCACTGATTCCGTGGACTCGACGTCCCTTCCATCGTGCGAAACACAAAATCCGAAAAACGTGGAAAAGTCATATGATTCCGGGGAATAACGCAACCTTGTACAACCATCGTAAGGGTTACCGAACTGCTCCTCATATTCCTTATCCTCCCCGTTGGGGTGGATAGGAGCCAATCCTTCTCCAAGCCAGTACAAACCGAGAACGCGATCGATAAAAATGGAAATAATCCATTGTGGGGCAGTGCGGTATTTCTTCTGAAAATACGCTGTCAAGGTGTCTTTCGCCATATCGCGCAATCTCTCGGCAAGCCCTTCCAGAGATTCTTCAAGGCCCTGCCTCTCAAGAATACCATCGATATCGTCAGCCCAGTCCTCGTCCAGCCTGTCATAATAAAGTTCGCATATGTCATCCAAGATTGGAAGCCGCAGGTCGTTTTCCTCGCCATAGCATATCCAACCTACAGGGAACTCCCTGTCTTCAACGTAATCCTCCGCTGTACTGCGGTCGGGAAACAGCGTTCCCACAGAAACAGAAAGGAGCGGCTCCTTGATCGAATAGCTTGGATCAAAGCCGCCGTCCCGAGAGATATACGTCCCATAATCGGAACCGCCCCCCTGAGACGCGTCGCATCACGACATAAGGTGACGGATTTTTGTGTGCACAATAATCCAGGATCTCCCATGCTGTCGCAATGAGTTTTTCATCTCCTGTTTTCGTAATCGAGTCAGACTTGCTCATAGAATTGCCCTCAATGGTTAACCTTACGGATTGTGAAAAGTATACCCCCCCGAACGCTTCGTCAACAAAGACACCCAGAGATGTCATGAGGAGAGTTACTCCGAAGATTTAGCGGGAAACGAACCGGCATCATGCCAGCGGTACGTCCGTCATACTCGTCATCGATGTCATCTTAGGCAAACAACCACACAAACAGCATCACGAGAAAGACAATCCCCAGATGGTAGGAAAGTTTAAAAAGAAAGCCGATAAAATGAAACACCACGGACAGAATCGAACATCCGAATCCCAGACAGATAATCAGCAAAAGGGCGCCAAGCAGTACCATTGTCTCTCCTACGTTTTTTTGTGGACTTTTCCAATTATACACCTGGTGATGCCAGTTAACAAATAAAAAGTTGTCGGAACGCCGCACTTTTTTTACGGGAGATCCGCGCCGACCGATTCCGGGGATGCCGGTCGCTTGTCGCGCATCTCCTCCAGGTCCGAATACCGGTCCCCAGCGCGCTACTCAGCCATTTTGCCTGAATTCCCGCAATTCCTAACCAGAATGCCATTCCAGAACGAGATTGCATCCCGTTGGGGCTGAAAAATTCTTCATTCTTTCGCATTTTCCCTCTTGCGCCGCAAATCGTTATGTGTTATTATACACCTAACGAAAGGAGCCGCACCCATGGCACAGGTAAGACAACTCGACAAACGAACCGGCATCACCTACGTCTACGAGTCGAAGGCGTATTGGGACAAGGAGAAGCGCCAGTCCCGCGC
>JAZUKQ010000188.1:0-6644 GCA_045643325.1 Kiritimatiellia bacterium
AATGGTACGGTAAAAATGATTATTCTATGTGCTGTAACAATTCATATATGTTTGTTGACCCTTTGGGCCTCTATGGTTGGACGGGAACAGAAGAAGAAGCGTTATCTCTTCTTCAAAACGAAATCGTTTCTTGGAGAAAAACCGGATATGATTTTGCAGCCGATGCCCTAACGCACTTTGTTGGAAATACAGGGGAAAATCGGCTCTTCGCGGAATCTAGTGGTTTTTCACCCGCATGGTCTTGCCATGAAATCTTTCCGGACATTCCTTCTATCCGACCTCGGCAAGGTGCGAACCGCATACCACGACTTACAGGGGCGCATGGCGGAAGCGGGGGGGAACCGAATCCCCAACTCGGGATGCAATCCTCTCCACGGCCTCCACGGGGATGCCGACGATTGCCTACACCTACGATTCTCTTGGAACGCAAATCGCCAGCACGCAAATCGGCATTACGACCCGCGTCATGAAGAATTTGAAGGCTTCAGGTATACATGTGGGGCGGGCGTGGCGTCCTGAAGCCGCCAGTCCAGTGGACGGAGAGTTGTGAATAACCGCGCGGAGCGTGCGATTCAGCATGCGGAGCGGAGCGCGGCTATTTGCAACTCTCCCCGCGCGCGGACATCGGTATCCCGCACGGGGCTTCGCTCCGGGCCTCTCCCCTGCACCCCTCTTCCGTCCCAAGGGGCGACATGGCGATGTCCCAAGCCCCCCCCCCTTTGCCACACTAAATGCCGCGCCCATGTCTGCCAAAGTACCCCGTGAAACCGCCAATTTACGAAAGAATATGTGAAATGTTGAAACTATTCAGCCGTCACCATCTCGTGACGAAGTGGGGCGGGGGACAAAGTTTTGCAGACCCTTCATACCGCGCCGATTGTCCGGGCGCGGGGAATGGGATATACTTTGCGGTAAATCGCACGGTGTGGTGGAACGGAATTTTCCAGACATGGGCATTTGTCCGTTTTCCATAGCGTGAGCGATGGAGACCAGAAAAAATGAAGCAGGTCATGAGACGGTTTTTCTATGCGGTCGTCGCGGGATGCCTCGCGGCGGGGGCGGAGGCGGCGACGCCCTCGTTGACGGCGGACCAGGTCCGCGCGAGACTGGCGGAGGAAAAGAGCGTCCGGAGCGCGGACGGTCTGACGATCGTCACAGGAAAAGGACTCGCCGGGACGGACGGGCTGAATCTTTGCGCTTTCGGAACCGATGTCCGGACCCGTCTTTCCCGGCTTCTCGGAATCCCGATGACCTCCGCGCGGTACGGTGCGGGAATCACCGTGATTCCAGACGGCGAGGACGGCGGGGACGGGAAAATCTCCATGAAGTTCCTTCCCGGGGACAACTATCCGATCCGGCTGGAGTTCCACGGGCTTTCCAAGATCGACCCGCGCGAGGCCGCCGCGCTTCTCGCGAAGGGACTCTTGTTGGCGGACACCGCGGGATGCCGCTCTCCGGCGGCCGGAGGCGGCGTGTTTCCGGACTGGTTCTCCGAGGGCGCCGCGCGGCTTCTGGACATCGCGGTCCGCCAGGACGACGCGGAACTTCTCCTCTCGGACTTGGAGTCGGACGGTCTCCCCGCCATCCGGACGCTCGCTGCCGAAAAAGGGCCGTCAGGCGAGAAACGGACCGCGTATTCCGCCCAACTGGTCGCATGGATGCTCGACTCCGACACCGCCAATCCGGAACCGGGCGTCCGCTACCGGACCATCCGGGAGAATCTCGCGACCGACGGCGCGTGGAACTGGACGACCGGTCTGCCCGTCATTCCGGAGCAGGCGGAGACCGCGTGGATCGCCTGGCTCGACCGGCGGAAATGGACCGTGCTTACGCCGGGGTCGGACCACCCCGCGCTGCGGGCGCGGATGGCCTCGCTTCTCCACGCGACCCGCGCCGAGGCCGCGTCCTCGGGCATCGACTTCCCGGAAGGCGTCGAGGAGGTCTCTCCGGAGACGTTGAGGGCGCACGCGAAAGAGCCGTGGGCCGTCGCCTGCTCCCGCTGGATGAAACTCCGGATCGCGCAACGCGCAGCGGGACACGGGGAGAAGACGCGGGCGCTCGCCGAGTCGCTCGCGAAGGAACTTCCGTAGGAGGACGGGGCCCGCGCGGCGGACTCAGGCTCCGGATCAGGGACGCTCCGGACCGACGGCAGCGGGTGGCGTGCCGCCGGGAGAAAGCAGCGCGGCGATGTCCGCGGACAACGGCGAGGCGACGTCGACGGTCCGTCCGCGGTCGTAGGGATGTGGAAAGACCAACCGGGAGGCATGGAGCGCCTGGCGGGGCAGACGCAGCCGCGCAAGTTCCTCGGGACTCGGAGAGACTCCTCCGCAGAGGCGGGCGTAGATTCCCCCGTCCGGTCCATAAAGTTTGTCGCCGACCAGAAGATATCCGAGCGCTTTCAGGGTGGCCCGGATCTGGTGCGGCCTGCCCGTGACGGGACGGACACGGAGAAGGACAAGACCGTTCTCCTCCCGGACCGGAAGAAACCGGGTCTCGGCGGTCTGGGCTCCGGGAAAGGGCGTGCCGGGCGAGGGGAGGCGGGGTTGTGGCGGGTCCGGAAGCTCCGTGGGCGGTTCTGCGGCGCCGGACGGGCGCGGAAAGACGCCTTCGGGAAAGCTGGACGTCCCCTCGGGGAGAAAGACGCGGAGCTTCCGGACGACACGGGTAGACGCGGGACAGACAACGCCGCGGGCGGTGTATTCCCCGGTCCCGTGCCGCCACGGGCCCTCGGTCAAGGCAAGATACTCCTTCGCGAATCGTCCCTGCATCAGAGCCCGGCCGAGAAGGGACGCGGTCGGCGCGTCTTTGGCGACGAGAACGATTCCGGAGGTTTCCCGGTCGAGGCGGTTCACAAAGTGGACTTCCGAAAAGCGCGGATCGGCCCGCAGAAGGGCCTCCAGCGTGTGGTTTCTGTAGTTTCCAGCGGGGTGGCAGGGAAGATTTCCGCTTTTCGAGACGACCGCGAACCCCGGTTCGTCGAGGAGGACCTCGTAGGAGAAATCGACGGGCGGGTCGAACATGGCAATTGGTCTGAAGGCGGTCCGGGAAGGGGCGGCGGTTCCAAACCGGCGGCAGCGGAAGCCGGGACTCAGAAGAGACTCCCCTGGACGGGGCGGGCGAGCGGGGGCGGAGGGGACGCGGAGTCCGTCCTTCTCGTCCGGCACGTTTTTTTCCTCGCCGGCCCGGGCGTTCCGCCTCCGTCCGTGACGACGGCGGAAAGGCCGCCTCCGGGGAGGCGGGCGGTGATCGGGTCGCCGGGCGCGACATCTCCGGGGGATTTGACCACGGCTCCGGAGGCGTCGCGGACGAGGGCGTATCCGCGCTGGAGGACATTGTACGGGGACAGGGCCGCGAGGGCGCGCTCCAGCGCGGCGAGCTGGCGGCGTGGTTCCTCGACAGCGTTCGTGACGGCGTTTTCCAAGCGCGGAGAGAGCGCGGCGAGGCGGGCCCGGGGGGCGGAGGCGGCCGAAGCGAGGGCCGCGGGAAGACGCGGCGCGAGCCCCGCGAGGCGGGTGCGCGCGGCGGCGAGAGAGGCCGAGAGCGCCGCGCCGAGGGCGGAGTCGAGAAGGTCGAGGTGCTGGCGGTGCGTGGCCAGGACGGCGCCGGGCTGACGGAAAACATGGTGGTCGCGGGCCCGCGCGAGACGGCTCCGCGCGGACTCGAGCGCGAAGCGGACCTCTCGCGTCATGACGGCGGACTGAGCCCGGAGTCCCGCGAGAAACTCCTCGGTCCGGCCGGCGACGACCTCCGCTGCGGCGGAGGGGGTCGGGGCGCGCTGGTCGGCGACATAGTCGGAAAGCGTGAAGTCAATCTCGTGGCCCACCGCGGAGATGACGGGAATGCGGGTGCGGGCGCGGAACGCGGAGAGTTCCCGGACGAGCGTCTCGTCGTTGAAGCACCAGAGGTCCTCGATAGAGCCTCCGCCCCGACCGACGATGAGGACGTCGGGCCGGTCGGCGGCGGGAAGCGACTCGAAGAGCCGGACGGCGGCGACGATGTCCGCGGCGGCGCCCTCGCCCTGGACGCGGCAGGGGGAGAGAATCAGCCGGATGCCGGGGCAGCGGCGGCGGGTGACGTTGAAGATGTCGCGGATGGCGGCGCCGGTGGGGGAGGTGACGATGCCGACGGCGCGGGGGAGGACGGGCAGGGGAAGCTTGAGGTCGCGCGAGAAGAGCCCCTCGGCGGCGAGTTTCCGCTTGAGTTCCTCGAGTTGGGCGAGAAGGTCGCCCGCGCCGACCTTCTCCAGGGCGCGGACGACGAGTTGGTACTGGCCCCGGGGCTCGTAGACCGAGACATCGCCGTAGGCCTTGACCTTCACTCCGTCGGCGAGGCGGAAGGCGACATTGCGGAGATTGCCGGCGAACATGACGGCAGAGACCTGGGCCCTCGCGTCCTTGAGCGTGAAATACGCGTGCCCCGACGCGGCGTTGATCTTGACATTGGAGAGCTCGCCCTCGACCCAGACGCCCTTGAAGGAAGACTCGAGGGAGGCGCGGATGCGCGCGTTCAGCGGGGAGACGGAGAGGGCGGCGGACTCGGCGGGGGGCATGGGGAAAGGACGTTAGGTGGGGAGGACGTTGTAGAGCGTCGGGGGGACGTTGCCGGTCCAGAGGTAGTAGACGAAATCGACGAGGATGGCGAGGCCGGCGACGGAGAGCTCGCCGGCGATGAGCCCGACGAAAACCGGCTTGAAGCGCTGGTAGGCGGAGCCGCCCCCGAAGTGGACGACGAGCTGCTTGACGGCCCAGCCGACGAGGAACGAGAACCAGAAGCAGTTGGCGGGGTAGGTGCCCCAGACGAGGATGAGGACGGGATGGATGGGGAAGCGCGAGAAGCGGAGACGGAGCGAGGAGAGGACGAAGACGGCGGCAATGGCGGCGAGGAACCAGCCCCAGGCGCCGGGCTCCGGCATGAAGAGCTTGATGGCCGCGAGACCGTGGAGCCGCTGCGCGTCGTCGAGCAGACCGAGATTCTCAAGCGTTGTGAACTGGCGCGCGGCGAGGGAGATCTGCTGGATGGGGAAGCGGCCGCTGGCGGTCCAGTCCGCCGCGGGGCCCAGATTGTAGAGCGTCCAGTGCTGGGCGACAAAGGCGACGGCGAGCGTCACGGCGAGCAGGCCGACGATGAAGCCGAAAATCTTTTTCGGGTTGAACTTCTGGGAGATGCGGGCGCCGGTGGCGACATAGGGCATAAGGCACTCGCGCGGGTCGATGCAGATAGCGTTGTCCATCCAGAGGGCGATGGAGACGTTGCGGAGACCGAGGAGCCCCGGCCCGAAGAGATAGAGGGCGATTTTCGCGGGGAACCACTCGACGGCGACGAACGGAATGCCGGTCTCGCAGACGATGCGTGTGAGGACGAGGAAAAGGAGAAGGAGCAGGAACGCGTAGAGGGCGGCGACGCCGAGCGAGACGCCCATCCAATGGATGACGAAGACGAACGCGAGCGTCGAGAGGATGAGGACGCGGGCGGCAAGGACGCCGACGGCGTCGCGCGCGTCGTCGGGTCGGTCCTTGGGACGGATGCCGAGGGCGCGGACGAAAATCCGCTTGTAGTAGGTGCGTCCGGTATAGGCGAGGACGAGCGCGTAGGCGAGGGCGGCTCCGGCGCGGGTGAACTCGATGTTGTCCGTGACGACGTGCGTTCCGGTCGCCTGATAGAACCAGAGGGAGACGAGGACGAGGAGAAGGTCGGAAAATCCCATCGTCAGACTGATCTCGGAGCTCACGAAGAAGGAGAGGCCGATGACGCTGAAGAAAAGGCTCTGCGACTGGAGAATCCACCAGGAATAGGAGTTCTTGAGCCCGGGTATCTTCGAAACGAGAGGAAGCCACCAGTCGCGGAGATTGGGGAAGACCGAGCGGAGCCGTGGAAAGGTGTCGGGATGCCAGACCGCCAGAAAGTCGCCCGTGAGCAGGAGGAAGACGGGGACGAACGCCCACCAGAAAAGCGGGTCGCGGAACACGTCGGGGACGCCGCGGCGGCCGTCGGCGCGGAGACAGAAACTCTCGGCGACCTGGGCGATGGGGTAGCTCAACTGCTCATGCTCGGCCCACTGGCGGTGGACGAGGAAGACGAGCGCGACGCAGGAGATTCCGCAGAGGAGGATGAAGGGGCCCCAACGGAGCATGGGCGAGAGCCAGGCCGCGAAAGGAATCCGGGAGAGCGGAAGCATCGTGTTTCCCTGGGCGAGGCCGGAGAAGAATCCGCGGTAGACGGTGTCGTCGAGCAGGAGGACGCCCGCGGCGTCGCGCGTGGGTATCGGCGTCGGAAAGAGGGCAGCGGGAAGGACTTTCTCGAGAATGCCGTATTTTTCCCAGTCGGGATATCCGCCCGTGGCGAGGTAGTTCCACGGCATGATGATCGCGCGGTGAAAGTACCGGAACATTCCGGAGGTGGGCGCGTAGGATGAGACGAGGACGACAACGGCGACGACAATGAGCTCCTCGGAGGAGAGGGCGAGCGAACGGCGTACGCGCCCGGCCAATCCGTTCCAGACAAGTCCGAGGAAAAAGAGATAGGCGAAGGCGGTGGTCGGAAGGTGGTTCCCGACCATCAGCGTGCTTCCGAAGAAACGCTCGTCATGGAAGCCGGCGAGACCGGCGACGAGGAACATGCCGAGAAGGCCGAAGAGGATGGTGCGC
>JAZUKQ010000189.1:0-2186 GCA_045643325.1 Kiritimatiellia bacterium
CCGGGGATCGTCCGCCCAGACGCCGTTCAGCGGCTTCTGAAACCTGATTGTGCAAACGCCCTTCTGCCCGGGCGGAATGCGGAAGCTCCAGACCTCGGGACGCGGACTCTTGTTCTGGAACTGCATCGTTTTCCGTCCAAGCTCCCGTCCGTACTCCTCGGCTCTGGCGACATCCACGACCTTGCCGTTGGCGTTCCGCAGCTCGACGTCACCGCTGGTCACGCACAGGACACACCTCATGCTCGGCGGAACCTCGAAATAGCCGACGTACTCCTTCCTCGGATTCCGGAGGTCGATCCGCGCCTGCGCCCCGGAGAGCGTGTCGCACTGGTAGGAAAGTTTCGCGCCCGAGACGTCCGTGACCGTGACACCCCCGCCCCCGACGTCCGCGCAGGGCGGACGAAAGACACACCATCCGTCGGCAGCCGCGCAATAGGCGAGGCGATTCGCGCCAGGCGCGAGTTTTCCGAGATCAACCTCGCCGCAGGACGTGTCCAGCATTAGTCGGGCGCCCTTCAGTCGCGCCGTCCAATCCGCCCGACCGTCACCCGCGGGGTAGTTCACCGTGAAAGAGACCTTTTCGCCCTTCTTCGCGCTGAAGAGATAGCCGTACGCCGGCGGCCGCTGGAATCGCGCAGCCGTAGACACGACCTCGCAGTTCCCGACCGGTGCGTCGTTCGCCCCGCGGGGCGCAGGCAGGAGGTCCATGGCGTGAACCAGCTCCTGGTTCGGCAGCTTGACCTCGGGCGCACGATAAACGTACTGGACGGTGTCGACGAACTTGTCGTTGAACCTGACCTTGCCCCAGAACGCCCTGCCGACGGACTGTTTGCCGAGGATGTCGCGGATGGCAACGAACGGCCCGGCGAACCCCTCGGCCGCAACCTCCTTGAAAACCACGGGCTTCGACGCCACCGCCTCGCGCGGCCCGATCTCCTTGTTCTCGTAATCCACGAAATCACGGTCGAGAAGAACCTCGACGGGCGATCCGCGGACCCGCGGGCGATTCGCAGACCACTTGCGCTCGTCGACGAACTTCACCCGACAGAACAGAATGTTGTAGACCGGTGCGCCCTCCATCCAGACCGCCGGCACGTTGCTCCGTGTCTCCACGCGACAGTCCTCGAAATGAAGCCGCGCATCAGGCTGCCGGTACACGGGATAGGGTCCGAGACGAGCCGGGAGCTGGATCGGCGAACCATCCGAGGGCGCCCCGAAGACGCACCTCTGGGCCTGGAACCGGATCTGCTCCCTGGAGTTGGCCGCGAACAGAAGCCCGGCCGCAGTCCCGTTGAGCCGGCAGTCGAACAGGCAAAGGCCCGTTGTCACCGACTTCTCGATATCATCCGGATCAACGCTGAGTCCCGCCGAATCGTCACCGGCAGAACCGCAAAACGTGACATTCCGTGCGTAGACGCCGCGGGCATTGCAGACCGCACAGGCCCGGCCCGCGTTTCCCCTGAGCTCGAGGTTCTCCAACCAGGTGTCGCACGACGGGCGGGTGATGGCGACGCCAATGCGGATTCCGTCGCCCGACGATCCACCGATCCGCAACCCGCGAATCACCGTCGAGGCCGTTCCGTCCAGTTCGACGAGCGCCCGTTCCTCCGCAGGGGACTTCGCGTGCGACGCCCTCGCGGCAAGGAAAGTGCGCTCGGACCCCGCTCCCTCGATGATGACGTTCCGCGTCCCACGCAGCCGAACGAGCGGTTTCCCCTTCGCGAGACACAGGATCTTCACGCCCTTTGCGAGGAGCAGCCTTTTGCCGCTGCGCATCTCGATCGTGTCGAGACGCCAGGGCGAGTCCATTCGGTCGAGGACGACTGTCGTCGCATCCGAGTCGACGGCACGCTGCACGGCAGCCGTCGCGTTCGTCTGGTCAAACCCGAAGTCGGACGCATGGACGGTCCGCACGTCCGCCACTCCGAAGTCCGCGAGTGTACGCCCGAAGCCGATCCGCTCCTCCGGAACCGGGAAACCGACCTCTCCGTATGCCGCGACGGCGAGCGCAAGGGCTGCGAAAAGGCAAAATCGCACCTTCATGTCTCGTCACCCCCTTCCATTTCGCCGCTCGCCGCCACCTTGACCGGCGGAACGTAGACCGGCAGCGAAGCCGGATCCGTCGCGACCACACCGGAGAACGGAGCGAAAAGCTTGAATGTGAGACCCCCGCGGTTCGCCCGGAG
>JAZUKQ010000190.1:0-10195 GCA_045643325.1 Kiritimatiellia bacterium
GGCTCGCGGGGCCCGTCCCCGCGGAATGGGCGCTCCCCTCCTCCCCTCCGCCCGACGAGGCGAAAGAGGAAACCTGGCGCCGGCTCACGGGAGCGGGGGCGGGGGCGGGGACGGGGACCGCTCCGGACGCCGGCAAGGCGGCGGGCGCCGCGACGGAATCTTCGGAAAAGTCCTGCAAATACACCGCGAAAAAGTTTCCGCACCGTAATTTCATCCCGGCCGCGACACTTGCCGAGGGGCGGGAGCGGGCCGCGGCGATGCTCAAGGAACACGGGACGACGCTCCTCTCCCTCGAGACCGCGCTCGACCTCGCGCTCGGATTTATCGTCGAAAACGCCTAGACGGCACCGGACACTCTCGTCCTCCGAGGCTCTCAAGAAAAGATCGGCCGATTTCCCGCCCCGCGCCCGACTGTCTCCGGACTTTCCACGTCGGAAAAGTATCCGGAACATGCGGCTTGCGCGCGATGAAAGGTATGATAGAATACACGGCACAAGGAGAAGCGAAATACGCGGAATGAAACGCCTTTGCACCGCCGTCGTTGCAGGATTGGTCCTCGGAGCGTCCGGGGACACGGAGAATTTTTCGATGAAAGAAAGAATCGAGTCGCTGTGGAACGCGCAACTCACATACGGCCGCGTCGTACGCGTCGAGCGAATGCGCGAAGGCGTATATGACGGAGGCAAAATCACCGAACCCGTTCCGGAATGTGTCCGGATCACCGTCCGCGCGACAGAGAAAGGCCGCAGTCCCGGCGCTCCCGACACGTTCCCCGAGGCCGTCGGCAACGCGTTCTTCCAACTCTGGCTTCCGGTCGCGAACTGGAACGGCGTCTTCATCGGCCTCGGCAACGGCGGCGCAGCCGGACACGTTTCCGACGGATTCGGCGTCAACGGAGTCCGCGCCGGATACGCCGTCGCCCAGTCCGACCTGGGCACCTCGCCGAGTTGGCATTCGGGCGTCGGCAACCCCGAAGTCTGGGAGGATTTCGGACACCGCGCGACCCACGGCATGACCGTCGCCTCGAAGGAACTCATCGCCCTCTTCTATGGGAAAGCCCCGGAGTTCTCCTATTTTCACGGCGGTTCGACCGGAGGCCAGCAGGCCGTCTCGGAGGCGACGCGCTATCCGGAGGACTATGACGGCATCGTCGGCGAGGTCCCCGCGCACAGCCGCACCCGCCTCCACGCCCTCTTTCTCTGGGCCTATCAGCAGTGGTTCCGTAAAGACGGCTCGCGCCGGTTCTCCGACGAGGACTACGCCGTCTTCGTCCAGGCGGCGAACGAGGTCTGCACGGCGGACGGACCCGACTACGCCAAAGGCAGATTCCTCGTCGACCCGACCTATCGTCCGGAGACGTGCGAGGCTGTCGTCGCCCGCGCAAAAGAGCTCCGCCCCGCGCTCACGGACGAACAGTGCGACGCCTTCCGCAAACTCTCCGAAGGTCCGAAAGACCCCGTGACCGGCGAGGCGATCTACGGCGGCGTCCCGTTCGGATCTTTCCCGCATTTCGGCAATCTCTACCTCTTCAACTGGGTGTTCGGGAAGGACTACGACTACCAGTCTTTCGATTTCCACGACGACTACCGGACGTATTACGACACGCTCCACGCGGCCGTGGACGCCGAAGACCCCGACTTCACCGCGTTCGCGCGGCATGGAGGGAAACTTCTCCTCACGTCCGGCACGGCGGATCCGATCGTCCCCTTCCACGGCACGGTCGAACTTCTCCGCAAATGGGCCGCGAAAGAAGGCGGAGCGGAAGAAATGGAGTCCACGGTCCGCTACTTTCTTCTGCCCGGGAAAGACCACGGCGGCGGCGGTCCCGGCATTAAAGGCTGGGACGACCTCGTCAAGATGGTCCGCGCCTGGCGCGAGAAAGGGAAAGCCCCGGAATCGCTCCACGCCTGGTATCTGGACGCCGACGGCTCCCGCCGCGAGCTGGATGTCCCCCGTTGGAAGGACCGGTAGAAACTCATGAAGAAGGATTCCCTGTTCGGCTGGCTGGCGGGTCTGAGTGTCGCCGGAGGCGTCGTGCTGTTCGTGATGGCCGCTGTCCTCGGACCGCTGAACCAGGACGAAGGCCTCTATCTCCTTTCCGCGCGATGCGTGGCGCGTCATCTCGTCCCGTACAAGGATTTTTTCATTCCCCAAGGGAACGCCCTTCCCTATTTCTACGCGATGTTCCAAGGCGCGTGGTATCATCCGGGATCGCTTCTCGGCGTGGCGCTCTCCGCCCGCCTCTTCACCGGTCTTCTGTCGCTCCTCGCAGGCGCGATAGCCGCCTCCATGGCCGCCTCGTGGGTCCCCCGCCCGAGACGGAAATACGCCGCGCTGACGGCCTGGCTTCTCGTCGCCTGCGTCCCGTTTCACGCATACTACGGGTCTATTCCGAAAACCTACGCCCTCGCCTCGGTCTTCCTGATGCTCGGCTTCGTGTTCCTCGGCAATATCCGGCGCGTCCGCCCCGCGGCGTTCAATGCGGGCGTGGCGTTCGGTCTCGCGACGGCCACGCGCCTCTCGCTCGCCCCCGTCCTCCCCGCCGCGTGCCTCCTTCTGTGGCTCGCTCCCGGCAAGGACGAGCGCCGCTCCGGCTTTCGCCACGCGCTCTTCTGCGGGTTCGGCGCGGTCTTCTCGCTCGGCCTCTCGCTCGGTGTCGCCGCTGTCCGGTACCCGAAGCAGTTCAAGTTCGCGATGGATTTCCAAAAAGCCCGGGAAATCGGAGGCGCGCTCCAGTGGGCCGCGAACCGCGCCGGATTCCTCTCCCGTTTCGTCCAGGACTATCCGCTCGCCTGCCTGCTCGCGCTCGGCCTCGGGCTCTGGTGCCTCGCGTCCCGGAATTCCGGACGGAAGGACCCCCTCGGCGCCGGAGAGGACGGAAAACTGACGACCGACGCGCGCGTCGCGTACTTGACGGCGGGAACCGCCTCCGCCGCCGTCACCGCGCTCCACTTCCTCATGCCGTTCCCGTACGACGACTACCAGGTCCCGGTCATGCCGCTCGCCGCCGCCGCGCTCGCCGCCGCGCTCTTCCGCCGCCTTCCCGAGACGGACGCATGGCCCCGCAGAGCCGTCGTCGCCGCGTTCGCCGGAACCGTCCTCCTTTCCCTCGGATCGCCCCTTCTCTTCGATTTCGTGGCGCTCCGTCAGGACCGCATCTGGTTCGAGATGAAAAAGAAGCCGGACGTCCTCGTTCTCCGCGACGTCGGTCGCCGGGTCCGCCAGCTCGCCGACGAGCAGGGGAACTCAGGCCTCCTCTTCACCCAGGACGCCTATCTCGCCGTCGAGGCGGGTCTCGGCGTGCCGCGCGGCCTCGAAATGGGACCCTTCGCCTTCTTCCCGAAACTGACGGACGAGGAGGCGCGCTTCTACCGGGTCTGCAACGCGAACACGTTCCACAAAATTTCCCACTCCTATTTCGCGCCGCCCGTCGCCGCGATGTCCGGCTACTCCTACGCGATCTCCTCCCCGGAACTCGGCCGGACGCTGGAGGCCGACCGCGACGCCATCACGAAGGACATCGAGGAGCGCTATATTCTCCGCGAGACGATTCCTGACTTCGGCCAGGCCCACACACCGCTCAAGCTCTATCTTCTCGCCTCCCCAGCGGACCCGTCCGAAATGTTCATTCCCGACACGCGCGACGAAAGACCGTAGATGAATCTCCTCGTCAAGTTCCGCGAGACGGCGCTGTCCGTCCTGCCCGTCATGGTCCTTGTCTTCGCGCTCGGACTCACGGCGGTTCCCGCGAACGCCGCGCCGCCCCACTGGCTCGCCCGGTTCGCGGTCGGGGGAGTTCTCCTCATCGCAGGCCTCACCGTGTTCCTTCTCGGCGTGGATCTCGGCATCCAGCCGATGGGCGAGCGGTGCGGGGCGGCGCTCACACGGAAGAGGAACCTCGGGCTCCTGCTCGGCGCCGCGTTCGTCATCGGGTTCGTCGTGACCGCGGCCGAGCCGGACATCCAGGTCTTCGGCACCCAGGTCCGCGACGCGTTCCCGTCCGTGCGGAAGTCCCCTCTGGTCTTCTCCATCGCCGGCGGCGTCGGTCTCTTCATGACGCTCGGCCTCCTCCGGACCGTGGCGGGGCTGTCGATTAAATGGACCCTGTTCCTCTCGTACACGGCGCTGGCGGCGCTCGCCTTGTTCGCGCCCGGCGCGTTCCTCGGCGTCGCCTTCGACTCCGGCGGGGCCACGACCGGCCCCATGACGGTCCCCTTCATCATGGCTATCGGCCTCGGCGCCTCCTCGGTGCGGGCGGACAGCCAAAGCGGCTTCGGACTGACGGGCGTCGCCTCGGTCGGTCCCGTCCTCGCCGTGCTCGCGTACTCGCTCTTCCTCGGCGGAGGCGGAGAAAACGCGGCGCTCGCCGCGGGGGCGGAGGGAACGGCGGAATCCGCCGCGGGGGCGGAGGGGGTGCTCGCGCCGTTCGTCGCGGGGGCCGGTCCCGCGCTCCGCGAGGCGCTGGTGTCCATCGCGCCGCTGTACGGGCTTTTCCTCGTTTTCCAGTTCACGCTGCTCCGGATGACGGCGCGCCAGATCCTCCGGCTGACCATCGGCTTCGTCTACGCGCTGGCCGGGCTCGCCGTGTTCCTCCTCGGCGTGAACGGCGGCTTCATGCAGGCCGGGCAGATTCTCGGCGTCGTGCTCGGGAAGGCCGCGACGGACGGCGGAGCGGGATGGTACGCGCTGCTGCTCGGGACGGGGCTCGTGCTGGGCGCGGTCATCGTCTGCGCGGAGCCGGCCGTCTGGGTGCTGAGCGAACAGGTCGAGCAGGCCACGGACGGGATGATCCGGCGGAAGACGCTGCTCGTTTTCCTCTCGGTCGGGACGGCGACGGCCATCGGGCTCTCGATGTGGCGCGCGGTCGCGGGCTTTCCGCTCTGGTACGTTCTGGTGCCGGGCTACCTCGCCGCGATGCTCCTCATGATCCGCGCGCCGGCGGAGTTTACGGGCATCGCGTTCGACTCGGGCGGCGTCGCGTCGGGACCGCTCACGTCCACCTTCATCCTCTCTTTCGCGCTGGGCGCCGCGTCCGGCGGGTCCGGGAGCGACGACCGCTTCGGCGTCATCGCGCTTGTCGCCATGATGCCGCTCGTCGCCATCCAGCTCATGGGCATTCAGTTCGACCGCAAACGAAGGAGGTCCAAATGAAATGTGTTGTCGCCATCGTGCCCCGCGGGCAGGGCGAGGCGTCCGCCGGAGCGGCCGTACGGGCCGGCGCCGGAGGCGGGACGATCCTGCTCGGGCGGGGAACCGCCTCGAACGGGATTCTCCAGCTGCTCGGTCTCGGGGACTCCTCGAAAGATTTCATGTTCAGCCTTGTGGAGGACGGGACGGCGGAGCCGGTCCGCGACGCCCTCCTCGCCTTCGCCGAAGCAACGCGCGCCGCGCGCCCCGGCATCCTTTTCACCCTTCCCGTCCTCCGCTTTCTCCGGAGCGGTTTTCCCGAAACGCCCCCCGAATCCTCCTCGTCCGCCATGGAATCCTCCGCCTGCCAACTCGTGAACGTGATTGTGAACAAAGGCTACGCCGACGACGCGATGGCCGCGGCCCGCAAGGCCGGCGCGACGGGCGGAACGGTCCTGTGCGCGCGAGGCACGGCACGGCCCGACGACACGAAATTCTTCGGGGTGCCGCTGGTCCCGGAGAAAGAGCAGCTTCTCGTGCTGGTCGACGCGAAGAAAGCGCGCGATGTGCTCGACGCCGTCCGCGCCCTTCCCTGCTTCGCGGAGAAAGGAAGCGGCATCGCCTTCACCCTCCCGGTCTCCGACTTCCATGTCTTCGGCGGCTGATTGCCTCTCTGGATTTTCCAAGAGACGACATTCGTCCCGTCCCCGGCAATCCTGAAAAACCGTTATGAATCCACGCATCTCCCGCGACCGCGTCCATGGCCTTCTCTCCCTTCGCGGCGGCAAACTCTATAACGACCGCGGCGAAGAGGTCGTCCTCGCCGGCGCCGCGCTCGGCAACTGGCTTCTTCTGGAAGGATACATGTGGCAGCTCGGCGGAGTATACGACCGCTCGCTCACCATCCGCCGTCTCGTCCGCGACCTCGCCGGGACAGGGTTCGCCGAGACCTTCTGGCCGAAATACTACGAGAACTTCGTCGCCGACGAGGACTTCCGCCGCATCGCGGAACTCGGCTTCAACTCCGTCCGCATTCCCATCAACTGGCGCGTCGTCATGAAGGACGAGCCGGGCATCGAGTTCGACGAGGACGGCATGGCGCTTGTCCGGCGCGCCGTCGATTCCTGCCGCCGCCACGGCCTCTACGCCGTGCTCGACCTCCACGGCGCCCCCGGAGGGCAGACCGGATCGAACATCGACGACTCGGTCGACGACATGCCCCGCCTCTTCCTCGACGCCGAGAGCCGGGAGAAATGTCTCGCCCTCTGGACCGAACTCGCGCGCCGCTACCGGGACGACGACACCGTCGCCGCGTACGACCTTCTCAACGAGCCTCTCCGCACCCACCGCGACCATGTCCCCGACGTGGACTATCTCCACCCGGAGCTCTGCCGCTTCTACGACGACTGCGTCGCCGCGATCCGCGCTGTCGACCCTCGGCACCTCATCTCCCTCGAGGGCGCCCACTGGGCCACGATGCTGGAGACCTTCCACAAGAGCTACGGCCCGGGCTGCATCCTCCACTTCCACCGCTACGGCTGCCGTCCCGACGAGTCGGAGTTCCTCCCCTATCTCGAGACCGCCCGCAAACACGGCATGGGCGCGTGGCTCGGCGAGTCCGGCGAGAACGATCCCGAATGGTTCGCCGCGATGTTCCCGATGTCCGTCCATATGGGCTGCGGCTTCAACTTCTGGACTTGGAAAAAAATGTCGGGCGCGGACAACTCCGTCCTCAACATGACGCCGCCCGACGGCTGGGACGAGATTCGCGCCTATGTCCGCCACGGCGCACGCCCGACGACGGCCCGCGCGCGACAGATTTTCACCGCGTATCTCGAGGCCTGCAAGGCGGAGAACACCCGCTTCGCGAAGCTCGTCCCCGACTCCATTTTCCGCCGGGGCTCGTTCACCGTCCAGGCGACCGACTTCGACCCCGGCGAGGGCCGCTGCCGCGCCACCGCTCCCGAGGGGAACCTCTACAACTTCCGCGCGGGCTCCGGCATGCGGATCACGACGCGGCGCGACAAGGCGTTCGCCGAGAGGCGCTTCTTCTTCGACTGCGGATGGAAGGGACTCTGCCTTGTCCCTTCCCCCGGCGACTGGGCCGACTACCAATACAACGGCGCGCGAGGCTCCCTCCGCGTCACCTTGCGCGGCGACGGGCTCTCCGCGGGCGCCTCGGTCGGACTCGCTGTCGTTCCGGAAGACGCCGGCGCCGCGCCGGAGACCGCGCCAGCCGCCACGCTCGACCTCCCCGAAGGCGCCTTCGAGGTCTCCACGGACCTTCCCGCCGCCGGAGACCTCCGGCTCCGCGTTCTTGCCCTTGCCGGGCGCTTCGAACTGCACTCGATAACCTTCGGTGAGATTCCGACCGGACGAGCCCCCTCCGTTTCCTGATTCTCCGTCCCTCCAGTCCTCTCGCCGTTCCGACCCAAAGAATTCACACACTTCACAAATTCTAAACCTCTCAACCCTCCGCGACCATGCATACTCTCGGCATTGAATTCGGATCCACCCGCATCAAGGCGGTCGTCGTCGACAACGCCTTCCGTCCCGTCCTCTCCGGGGACTTCACATGGAAAAGCCGTCATGAGAACGGCTACTGGACCTACGGTCTCGACGAGGTCTGGACCGGACTCCGCGCGGCCGTCGGCGCGCTCGGCGAGGTTCCCCCTCTCGACGCGATGGGTGTTTCCGGCATGATGCACGGCTATCTGGCGTTCGACAAGGACTGGAACCTGCTTGTTCCCTTCCGGACCTGGCAGAACACCACCACCGCCCCCGCGGCCGCGGAACTCACCGGACTTCTCGGCTTCACGATTCCCCAGCGCTGGAGCGTCGCCCATCTCTATCAGGCGATTCTCGACGGCGAGCCGCACGTCAAGGACATCGCGCACATCACCACGCTCGCGGGCTACGTCCATTTCATGCTCACGGGCGAGAATGTCCTCGGCGTGGGCGAGGCCTCCGGAATGTTCCCGATCGACAGCGCGAGGCTCGACTACGACGCGGAGATGCTCGGAAAGTTTGAGGCGCTTGTCGCGCCGAAGGGCTTCGTCTGGAACATCCGCGACATCCTTCCGCGCGTCCTGAACGCCGGCGAGTCCGCCGGATTCCTCACCGCCGAAGGCGCCGCGCGGCTTGGCGGCGTCCTCCCCGCCGGGATTCCTTTCGCGCCGCCCGAGGGCGATGCCGGAACGGGCATGGTCGCGACGAACTCCGTCGCTCCGAGGACGGGCAACGTTTCCGCGGGCACCTCCATCTTCTCGATGGTCGTCCTCGAGAGGCCTCTGCGGAAGGTCCGGACGGAGATCAACCTCGTCACCACGCCCGACGGGAGTCCGGTCGCGATGGTCCATGGGAGCAACTGCACGTCCGACCTCAACGCGTGGGCGGGAGTCTTCCGCGAGGCCGCGGCGTTGTTCGGGGCGGAAGTCTCTGACAACGAGTTGTTCACGAAACTGTACACGTCGAGCCTCGCGGGCGACGCGGACTGCGGCGGAATCGTTGTCTGCAACTACATCGCCGGCGAGGGCGTCACGCACTTCGACGAGGGCCGTCCGTTCGTCCTCCGGAGCCCTGACGCGCGGTTCACGCTTCCGAACTTCTTCCGGGCGACGCTCTACGCCTCGATTGCGACGTTGGCGGTCGGCATGGATTTTCTGGCGGAGGAGAAGGTCGCGATCGACCGACTGACCGGGCACGGAGGTCTTTTCAAGACGCCCGGGGTGGGCCAGAGCTATCTTGCGGCGGCATGCGGCGCGCCGGTCACATGCATGGAGACGGCCGGCGAGGGAGGTCCCTACGGCATCGCGCTTCTGGCGGCGTACCGGGCGTGGAAGACGGACGGCGAGTCATTGGGCGACTTCCTGTCGAAACGTGTCTTCGCGAACGCGAAAAGCTCGACGTTGGCCCCAGACGCGGCGGACCGGGAAGGATTCCATGCTTGGCTTTTCCGGTTCCGTGAGGCGCTTGCGGTGGAAAAAGCCGCGATTCAGGCGCTCCGGTAAAGAGGCTTGGGCATCGCGCGCCGAACTCCGGAGACGGCGAGACACTTTCGGGAATGGTGCCCCTGGCGAGGCTCGAACTCGCAACCCTCGGCTTAGAAGGCCGATGCTCTGTCCAGTTGAGCTACAGGGGCACATCCGTCGTAAAGACGGCCTAAAAGATACCACAGAACCGTCTTCCGTGCAATCGGCGCGGAACCGCCTATCGCGCGATCGTCACGGAGCGGAGATTCCGGGCGGTTGGACTTCGCGTTTCTAGCGGAGACTGGCGCGCTCCGTCCTTCCGGTTCGGATTCATTGTCTTTCTGTCATGTCGATCCGCTCTGGTTCGTCATACACTCTCTGTTTCTGCGCACTCTTACCGTCCGAACGCGGACCACTTTCACCGGAGGCGTCGTCTTCCGAATCCGGCCACATCCGGATTTCCATCGGCCACATCCGGATTTCCATCGGCCACATCTGGATTACCACCGACCCATCCGGATTACCACCGTCTGTCGGCCGCCACCGTCTGTCGGCCGCAAAAATCATTGCCTGCGCGGGCACTTGTTCCACGTCAGCCTATTCCTATGCCATGACGGGCCTCTCCGGGTCATTTCAGACCATACGGAATGAACTTCAAGTCCCCTTGACGAGCCAAGAACACTTCAATCCTCTTTTGACGAGTAGCGTAACGGCTCAAATTTCACTTCAAGTTTCATCACGATTTTATCGCAAAATCTTTTGAAATTTTCACTATTTACAAATATGAACCGTTTTGATATTATCGTTCCCATTCTCTGCCGATTCCTCCGACATCCACCTCTAAGCTCCAACGTCCACCTCCAGCCTCCACCGCCAGCCTCCGATGCTCCTCCCGCCCTTCGACTCGCTTCCCTACTACGGTCACGGATACGGACAGACCGCCGCCTCGCGCGACTACTCCCGCCCCGGATACGTCCCGCGCTGGACGAAGCCGCGGCGTGTCCGGAAGCCGAAATTCCGGGTGTCCTTCTCCCGGGAGGACGAAGACAGGCGCGCCGACGAGATCGTGCGCGTCCTCCTCGGGACCGGCTCCATCT
>JAZUKQ010000191.1:0-3225 GCA_045643325.1 Kiritimatiellia bacterium
GAGCGGCTGTACGCGGCCGCGCTTCCGGACTCGTTCGCCGCCAGACGCAAGCGGCGGAAGACCCGCGACGCGGCCCCCTGCCTCGTCCTCTCCAACGGAGAGCGCGTCCAGGCCGCCGCGGAAGCCTCCCGCGCCGCATAAACGAAACATTCTCCTTCCGAGTTCGCACATCCTATCCCGCACCTTTCTCGACAGGTACACAAAACAATAGCGATTGTCGCAAGGTTAGGAAAGACCGACGGGCATCTTTTACCGCCCGTTCGAAAGGGACGCCCCAATTCCTTGGCTGACCCAGTAGATGTTACAACTTGCCCCCACACACTTCGCGACACCCGGATCGGTTGCGTAGTTTCGGAAAATTAGTTAGAATAACGCATGAAAGAATGTTTTCAATATGGCAACTCGTCCTGAACGACATAAGCCGTTGGTTTGCCAACTCACCGACTCGCGGCAAGCATTTCCGTCAACAACCCCCCCCCCCCCCACACCGAATGCCTTCCTCCAAACCCGTCCGCATATCCGACATCGCCACGCGCCTCGGCGTCTCCCGCTCGCTAGTCTCCAAGGTTCTCTGCGGACACATGGGAAAAAGTTCCGTACGCCCCGAACTGGGACAGCGAATCCGGGACTGCGCCGCCGAACTCGGCTATGTTCCTAACGCGGCGGCCCGTGCCCTCTTCTCCGGCCGCCAGAACGCCGTCGGCGTCTTCCTGCTCTGCGACGACCCATCCGCGGAGAGTCTGCGCGAAATGCTCGTCACCGGCGTCGTCCGCGCCCTTTCCCAGGGCGAGCGCCACATCGTGCTCCATTTCGCCCACGACCCGGTGACCTTCCGAAAGGGTATCGGCATTCTGCGCCAGAGCCTCGTGGACGGCGTAATCGTCGGCGGCGTCGATCTCGCGGGCGTCGACAACCCCATCAGGCAAATCGCCGCCACGGGTGTCCCGTTCGTCACCGCGCAGGACATCCCCGTATCCGCGTCCATCCCGAACGCCGGACTCTCCCAGCGAGCCGTGCTCCAGGTCGCCGCGCGCCATCTGCTGGAACGCGGTTGCCGCAAGCCGCTCTACATCCACGTCCCCAGCGAGGTCGGCAATCTGCGGCTGGAGGGCTTCCGGAGCGTTCTCGCCGAGGCCGGCCTTCCCTGCGCCCCCAACCAGGTGGTCTCGATGCCCCGATTCTTCGGCGACGACGCCGCGCTTCTCCAGACACTCCGCTCCGCCATCCGCGACGGCGTCGACGGCATCGTCGCCCGCACCGACTTCGACGCGGCACTTCTCCTCAACGGCCTGCACTCCGCCGGAATCCGCGTCCCGGAGGATGTCCGGCTCATCGGTATCGGAGACCTTCCGCTCTGCCAGTTCTCGGCGGTCCCGCCCTCCTCCGTCTCGGCCCGCGACAACGAGCGCTCCGTTCTCGCCGTCCGACTGCTCGACGAACTCATCGCAACCGGCTCCGTCCGCCATCTGGAAGTCGAGCCGGTCGCCATCGTCCGCAAGACAACGTAGGCGCCGAAAACGGCAAGGGCGGCGGGCCCGGCAAGGGCGTCAACACCATGCCATACCGCCGTCTTCCACGCACGCGCCCAGCGGGACGTCTCCAAGAACCTAGCCCCCTCCGCCCTTTCAGGCCTCCCGCGGTCCCCGCGCCGCGTCGGTCATGTCCCGCCGCCAGGCGAGATAGAGCACCATGCCGTTCACAAGGAAAAGCAGCCACATCACGAGAATGGAGAGGTCGTTCCCGTCCGCGCGGAACACGCTCCACCACATATAGACCTCGACCGCGTTCACGACAATCCAAAGATACCACTGCTCGATGCACCGCCTCACCGTGAGAATCATCGCGGCGACGGAGAGCACGTTGGTGAGACTGTCGTGGAGCGGACGGTTTCCGCCGTACGCGCGCAGCGCCAGATACCCCGCCGCCGAACACACCGCGAGAACGGCCGCCCACCGGAGACGGGAACCCGTGGGAAGGCGTGTCTTAACGATTCCGCGGTCCGTGTCGGAGCGCAGGTTCCGCTTCCAGTACCAGATGCCGGGGAACATCATGACGAAGTAGTAGATGTTCAGCAACGCGTCGCCGTAATACCGGTTCTGCCACGCGAGCCAGGCGTAGATCGGAGTCTGCACGAGTCCGAAATAGTAGCACGAGACCTTTCCTTTGCCGGCGACGACGGTATAGAGCACCCCCGTCACTCCCGCGATCGTGGAGAGTGCCGAGTCGTGCCAATAGAACGACAGGCCCAGCATCGCCGCGACGCAAAAAACAAGCCAAGCAATCTCACCCGGCTTCCAGCCGGGGAACAGACGGAATCCCATTTTTCTTTCCTTTCGCCGGAATTACCCGGAGCAAGTTCTGTTATGCAACAAGGGTTTGATCTCAGCCGGAGGCCCGTGCCTCCAGCACCCCAAAAGAGGACGCCAGTATACCGTGTTCCCGGAGGAAGGACAAGCCGGAAAACGCGTGCGCGCCCTATTCTCTGTCGATCCGCAGTCCTTCCGGAGCGAGGGTCCCGTCCTTGTCCTCAAACGGCTCCGGCCCGAAATTCACCGTCACGGTCACGCCGTTGGAGAACCGCGTCCGCTGGACGCTCCGATCGGGTGTCAGCGCCTCGTGAGAGAGCATCTCCGCGTAGGCCGTCGCGCGGGAGACGGGCTCCGCGGTCCGATAGCTCTCGGCGACCCTCTCCCGCAGCGCGCTCCAGTCCGACGCGTTGAAAAGGTACATCGGCGGCGTGCCGTACAGCGCGTTGAACAAATCCCTGCGGCGCCAGACCTTCGGAAGCTTGTTGTTGTAGTCGCCCCAATACCACTGCGCGACCACGCAGTCGTGATACACGAGCTCCCAGAGCGGCAACCGGTATTTCTCGCCCGTCTGATACTTCGCCAGATTCTCCGGCACCTCGTCCCAGACCCGCTGCATGTGCCGTCCGGAGTCCGGCACCCGGTACGGGCCGAGACTCAGCATCCCCTCGAAATAGTCGCAGTACGGCACCGCCGCGTCGTGTCCCGTCTCGCTTCCGCAGACAAGGCCGAAGTCCTTTCCGACAATCTCAAGAAGCCGCATCTTCCACTCGCGGCTCTCCGTGCGCGTCATCGGATGCGCCGGATTCCAGCACTCGCGCCACGGCGAGGCGGTCGTCGTGTCGATGAAGCGCGCCGTGTACGCGCGGATCCCGAGATCCGCCGCAATCCGGCGCCGGGCATACCCGGGGGCGCGGGT
>JAZUKQ010000192.1:0-13459 GCA_045643325.1 Kiritimatiellia bacterium
GCCCCAGCGGCGGTCGTTGGCCCTTTCCTTGCCCCATTCGCCGGTCGGGGCCCAGAGCGGGGGGAAGTCGGGACAGGCGTGCTCGCGGAGCAGGTCCTCGTTGAGCGATTCGATGCCGAGACCGGGGGTGTCGGGGACATCGATGAAACCGCCGTCGTAGCGGAGCGCGGGCTTCACGAGGTCTCCCCACCAGGGGACATCGACCGAGTGGAGCTCGAGCGACATGAAGTTGCGCGTGGCGGCGGCGACGTGGACGGCGGCCATGCAGGCGACCGGGCTCTCGGCCATGTGGAGATTCATCTGGACGCCGTAGTCCTCGGCCATGTCGCCGACCTTCTTCGTCTCGAGGATGCCTCCCGCGGTGAGGAGGTCCGGATGGACGACGGCGAGCGCGCCGGACTCGAACAGCGGGCGGAAATTCTCTTTGAGGTAGATGTCCTCGCCGGTGCCGAGCGGGACGGTGGTCGCGGCGTGGAGCTGCTTCCACATCTCCGTCTTCTGCCAGGGGAGCGCGTCCTCCATCCAGGAGAGGTGATACTTCTCGAGGCGGCGGGCGAGGGCGATGCAGTCCTCGAGGGGGATGTGTCCGAGGTGGTCGATGGCGATGGGGACCTCGTCGCCGATCTCGCGGCGGACATCGGCCATATAGTTCTCGAGAAAGTCGAGCCCCTTTTCGGTGATATGGATTCCGGTGAAGAAATGTTCGGTGTTGAAGAGGTCGTAGGCCTCGCCGCGCATGGCGCGCGGGTCGATGGAGCCGTGGGGCGTCTGGAAGACCGTCCGCTTGTATTTCTTCATCGTGTCGAGGAAGCCGAGCGGGGCGGAGAGGGCCCCGGGGACGTCCATGAGGAGCTCGATGCCGAGATCCATCTTGAGAAACGTGAAGCCGCGCGCCATCCGTTCGCGGAGGGCCCGGCCCATGTCGCGTCCGCCGCCCTCGCTGTCCGTGTCGCAGTAGCAACGGATCCGGTCGCGGAACTTCCCTCCGAGAAGCTGCCAGACGGGGACACCCCAGAATTTGCCGGCGATGTCCCAGCAGGCGAGCTCGATGGCGCAGACGCCGCCGGCCTGGCGGGAGTCGCCGCCGAACTGCTTGATGCGGCGGAAGATTTTTTCCACGTTGAGCGGGTTCTCGCCGAGGACGCGGCTTTTGAGCATCGCGGCGTAGGTGCGGGAGGAGGCGTCGCGGACCTCGCCGTAGCCGACGAGTCCTTCCTGATTGGTGTAGAGCTTGACGAGCGTACAGCGTTTCGGCGCGCCGTCGATGTCGGCGAAACGGAGATCGGTGATGCGGAGGCTGGACGGATTCATGAACAAGGAAAAATCGAATGGAAATTCGAGCGGGAAGATACTCCGAACGTTTGAAAAAGTCAATACGTTCGGGGGCGTGGGGGCCGTTGAAGCGTCGCTCCCTTCACGAAAAAGAACCTTGGAACACTTTCGTCTTGTTTTTGAAAATCATCTAAAAATCATTGAAAATTCATGAATTTTGTTATGAAACTTGAAAACGGTTTTTGCAAGACAGGCAAAAAGGACGCACAGGAAATCTAGACTGCTTTTTTTCGGTTTTCAATCGCGTTTGAAAAGGATCGGATACGATGGAATGTGGTTGTGCTTCCTGGTTGGAGGGGCACGGGCTTGGACGGATGCGCGAACATTAGTTCTTCTACGTTTTGTTTTTTGAATTGTCAAAATTTGCTTTGTAAATGGTGAATTTCTGTTGTGAAACTTGAAGTCTGGACGCGAGGCGTCGAGGCCAAGGGAAAGGTGTATGAAAAGTAATATAATACAATGTCGTTTCGTTTTCAAAATGATGTTGAAATTGTTTGAAAATACGTGAATTTTATTGTGAAACTTGAAGCAATGGGATGAGCTGGCGAGGATGGTGTAAATTTCGGTGACGGAATTTTCTGCCGAAGAGTTTTTGGGGGGCGCGGGGGGGGGGCTTGACCGAATGCGTGGAACGTGTTTCAATTTCCTTCGTCGGGGCATGCGCGGGATGTGAATGCGCGCGTCTCTCGGAACGGCCGGAGAAACGCCGGTGCTGAAGAAAACGAGAATCGGATGGTGAAAACGTGAAACTGACGGTGAAAACGTGAAGGGCTTGGTCGACGCGAACAACTTCTATGTCTCCTGCGAGCGGGTCTTCGACCTGTCGCTCGTCGGAAAGCCTGTCGCCGTCCTCTCGAACAACGACGGCTGCGTGATTTCCTGCTCGCAGGAGTTCAAGGACCTCGGAATTCCGCGGGGAACCCCGTATTTCCGCCTTGCCGACCGGAAGGACCTGCGCTTCCGCTCCAGCAACTATACGCTCTACGGCGACATCTCGCGCCGCATCGTCGAGATTCTCGGCGTGTTCGCCCCGGTTGTCGATCCGTATTCCATCGACGAGAGTTTCATCGAGGTCGATCTCGGCCGGCGGGACTATCTCGCGTACGGGAAGAAAATCCGCGAGACAATCCTCCAATGGGTCGGCATCCCGTGCGGCGTCGGTTTCGCTCCGACGCGCACCCTCGCGAAAATTGCCAACCATATTGGGAAAAAACGCCCCGAAGGAGTATTCGTGATGCCCGCGGACCCCCGCGGCGTGCTGGAGGACCTGCCGGTCGGGGAGGTCTGGGGCGTGGGACACCGGCTCTCGGAGAAACTCGTCCGGAAAGGAATCCGGACGGCCTGGGCGCTGGCGCAGGCGGATCCCGGATTCTTGCGGGACAAGTACAGCGTGCTGGTCGCGCGGACGGCCCTGGAGCTCCGGGGTGTGTCCTGCCTGAGCGCGGAGGATTTCGTCGTGCCCCTGCAGAGCGTGAGCTGCTCCCGGTCGTTCGGCGAGCCCGCGACGACGCTGGCGGAGCTGGAGGAGTCCGTCGCGAGTCATCTGGCGGAAGCGGCGGAAAAGCTCCGGAAGAACGGAATGCGAGCCTCTGGCGCGACCGTCTACGCGCAGGAGTTCCAGCCCGGCGAGCATTCCCGGGCGGCCGCGGTGGCGTCGGTCCAGGCGGTGTTCCCCGAGACGACCGACGACACGTCGGCGATGCTCGACGCCGTGATGGGGCGCGTCAAAGGGATGTTCTCGGAAGGGACGCGCTACCGGAAAACCGGAGCGATGCTGTACGGGCTGGAAAGCCGGTCCGTGCAGCGGATGGACCTGTTCTCCTGCGCGGCCCCGCGGGACAGCCGGCTCTACCGCGCGGTGGACGAGCTGAACGGACGGTTCGGACGCGGCACCGTGTTCACGGCCGCGGAAGGGATCGGAAAGTCCTGGAGAATGAAGCGGGAGATGCTCTCGGGCCGCCCGACGACCTGCTGGGACGAGATCCTCAAGGTCCGGTAGCGTCCGGAAAACCGCGCGTCCGGCGCGGCGTCCGCGGAAAGGCGGGTCAGCAGAGGTCGGAAAACGCGTCGCGGTCCAAGGACAGCGCGCGGTTGTAGTAGGGGTCTCCGGCCTTCAGCGCGTCCGCCCACTTCTCGCGGAAGAACGCGGACTCCCTCTCGTACCGCGCCGCGTTGCCGCCCTCGGCGTCGGAGCCGCGCGAGACGGACTCGTGGTGGACGAGCTCGGCGAACGGGGTGAAGACGTTGAGAAGCCCGCGTTCCCGGAGCTTGAGGCACAGGTCGATGTCGCTCAGCGAGACCGCGAGGCGCTCATCGAGACCGCCGGCCTCCTCGAACAGTCTTTTTTTCATCATCAGGCACGCGCCGGTCACCGCGGAGACGTCCTGCGCGTAGCAGAGGCGGCCCATGTATCCGAGGCTTTCCCCCGGGAGCCTGTAGTGGACGTGGCCCGCCGTCCGGTGCGCTCCGAGTCCGATGACGACGCCCGCGTGCTGGACGGTGCCGTCGGGGTAGTAGAGTTTCGCGCCGACCGCCCCCACGTCCTCCCGCTGGGCGTACATGAGAAGCTCCTCCATCCAGGTCGGGGTGAGGACTTCGGTGTCGTTGTTCAGGAGCAGGATGTAGTCGCCCGTCGCGTGCCGGACGCCGAGATTGTTGACCGCGGAATAGTTGAACGCGCCGGAATAGGTGACGACGCGGACGCTCCCGTCGGGGGAAGCGTTCCCGTTTCCGCAGAGTTCCCGGTAGTATTCCCGGATTTCCGGCGAGGTGCTGTTGTTCTCGACGACGACAATCTCGAAATTCCGGTAGGTCGAGCGGTCCCGGATGGACGAGACGCAGCGCCGGAGGTCGTCCGCATGGTCCTTGTTGGCGACGACGATGGAAATCTTCGGAAGTCCCGAGACGCGGTAGCGGACGCGGAAAATCGTGTCGAAGGCGCGGGTGCCCGAAATCCGGAATCCGTCGAATCCGCGGCTCCGCAGGTGTTCCGCGACGGCCCGTTTGGCCGCCTCGACCGCGTAGGGTTTCGCCCCGATTCCGGCGGAGACGCTTCCCTCGTGATGCCGCCAGTAGTACAGAATCCTCGGGATGTGGACAACCTTTTCCGCCCGGTCCGTGAGCCGCAGGATCATGTCGTGGTCCTGGCTTCCGTCGAACGCGGGGCGGAAGAGCTCCCCGCCGTCCAGAAGCTTCCGCGCGAAGACGCTGAGGTGGCAGATGTAGTTGTTCGCGCGGAGGTTGTCCGGCGCGAAGTCCGGCTTGAAGTGCGGGGTGACAATCTGGTCGATGTCGCCGTTTTTGAAGGTGGCCTCGTCCGTGTAGAGGTAGTCCGCCCCTGTCTCGTTGAGCGCCTTCACGCATTCGAAAAGCGCGCTGGGGTGGAGGAGGTCGTCCTGGTCGAGGAGTCCGACGAAGTCCCCGGAGGCCATGGCGAGGCAGGCATTGGTGTTGCCCGAGATGCCCGCGTTCCGTTCCAGCCTCTTGTAGAGAATCCGTCCGCCGGACTCCGCCGCGTGTTTCCGGCAGATCTCCCCGATGTACGCGTGGTCCGCGTCGGATCCGTCCGCCAGACAGAGCTCCCAGTTCGTATAGGTCTGCGCGAGGACGGACTCGAGCATCTCGGTCTGGAAGACGGGATCGTTGTTCCAAAGGGGGACGAGGAGGCTGATTTTCGGCATGCGCGGAAACCGCGTGTCCGCCTCGGCGGCGGCCTGCGCGGAATCGGGGAAAGCGGTCTTCCCGAAGCGGCTCCAGACCATATAGTCCGGCGCGGGGGCGGAGGCGCCGCGGAGGAGGTCGCGGAGCCGCGCGCGGGGGCGGAGGCGCCGCCGCAGCCGGAGGAGGGCGCGGAGCGCGGCGCGCGCGGGGGCGGAGGCTTTCCAGAGGGGATTCCCGCGGATGCGGAGAAGGTCGCGCTCGAGGCGCGCGTTTTCCCGGGAGAGCGCCGCGAGGCTGTCCGCCATGTCCGCGAGTTTGTCCCGCTCGGCCTCGAAAGCCTCTCTGTAGTCGGTCTGGTCCATCGGCATCTTTCGCGCGGGCGGCCGGAATCCCTGACGGGAAACCGGAGCCCGGACGCGTTCTTCTCGGCCCGCCGCCCGCCTATTTGACGAGCTTGAACGTGCGGATGGCGAAGGGGCCGAACTCGAGCGGTTTCGTGGTGTCGACCTCGCCGAGCTCGTTCCATTCCATAAGGTCGACCTCGACGAGGCGGCCGGCTCCCTCGGCGAGCGCGAGTTTCGCCTGCGTGCGGACGCCCTTGAGCTCGACGAGGCGGAAAATCCAGGCGGACTCCTTCTCGGCGCACTTCGCGACGGTCATCTCGACGCCTTCGGCGGAGAGCGGAAGCGGCGCGGGGGCGGAGGCCGCCGCGCAGGCGAGGTTCTCGAAGCGCTCGACGCCCTGATTGAGCCGGGCGGCGTGGGCGAGGACGTCGGAGTCCTCGAGCGCTCCGGTGTGGGGGAGGATCGAGTAGACGAAGTGGTTGGCGCCGCGGTCGGCCTCGGGGTCGGGGTAGGTCGGGGCGCGGAGGAGCGAGATCGAGAGCTCGCCGTCCTTGGCGCGGTAGCCGTACTTCGAGTCGTTGAGGAGCGCGAGGCCGAAGCTCTTCTCCGACATGTCGGCGAAGCGGTGCCCCATCGACTCGAACTGCGCGGCCTGCCACTTGGTGTTCGTGTGGGTCGGGCGCGCGACGGTGCCGTACTGGATCTCGAAGCGGGCCTCCTGCGTCTGGACCGTCGTCGGGAACGCGGCGCGGAGCCATTTGTGGTTTTCCCGCCAGTCGACGTCCGTGACGAAGTCGAGGCGTTTCGAGCCGGCCTCGAGGACGATCTTTTGGACGAGCGCGCTCTCGCCGACGGACATCTTCGCGACGACGCCCTGGCGGACGGGGCCGGAGAACGCCGAGAGCGAGGTGACGCGCGCGGAGTCCGTCTTCATGTCGTAGGCGTATTCCTCGACGTCCCAGGCGTCGTAGCAGTGCGGAATGTCCTCGAAGAGCTCGATGCGGTTGCCGGGGGCGGAGGGGACGACGAGGGCGCGGCCGAGCTCCTTGTCGAAGCACTCGGCGACCTGGAGCGTCGCGGGGTCGAGCGTGTAGCGGACGAGATCGTTCTCGAGGACGACGGCCTTCTTTTGGGTCTTGGCGGCGGCGCGGGCGCAGGCCTTCTTCCCCTCGCGGAGCGTGACGAAGGAGCGCGGCGGGACGGAGACGAGCGCCAGGACGGCGCCGTCCTCGGCCTGGCAGGGGAGGCCATCGGCGGACTTCCATCCGTCGGGGAGGGCGACGGCGCCGGCGAAGGCGGTCGAGGAGGGGTTGAAGAGCGTGAGGGCTCCGTCCTCGCGGGCGAGAAGACGCGCGGCGGCGCCGGCCTGAAGCTCCTTCAGGCGCTTGACGACGGCCTGAAGCGCGGGGACCTGCTCGGCATAGACGCGGTGGATGGAGGAGCCGGGAATGATGTCGTGGAACTCGTTGATGAGGAACTTCTTCCAGAGCGCGAGCATCTCGGCGCGCGGATACTTTTTGATGTCCGCTGCGGCGAGGAGCATCTCGGCGGCGCGGAAGGCCTCCTCGGCGCGGCGGTTCCAGAGCTTGATGCCGGCCTGCGTCGTGTAGGTGCCGCGGTGGAGCTCGAAGTAGAGCTCGCCGTCCCAGGTGTCGAGCTCGTCGCCGTACTTGGCCATCTTCTCCAGCGTGGGCTGGGCGAACCCGAAGTGGAAGCGCGGGCAGCCGTTGAGGTTTTTGCATCGGAGCCCGCGCTCGATGAAGTTCTCGGCGGGACCGCCGCCGCCGTCGCCGATGCCGAAAAGGCACATCGCCTCCTGGACGAGGCCGGCCTCGGCGTTGTTGAGCTCGTGGCGGCGGAGCGCGGCGGGCATGATGCGGCTGTTGTAGTCGTCCTCGGGCGGGAAGTGGGCGAGGACCTTCGAGCCGTCGATGCCGCGCCACCAGAACGTGTTGTGCGGGAACTTGTTGTAGGCGTTCCAGGAGAGCTTCTGCGTGAGGAAGTAGCCCATGCCGGCGCGTTGGAGGATCTGCGGGAGGTTTCCGGAGTAGCCGAAGACGTCGGGGAGCCAGAGGTTCTTCACCTCGACGCCGAACTCGTCGCGGAAGAAGTTCTTGCCGACGAGGAACTGGCGGACGAGCGACTCTCCGGAGGGGATGTTGCAGTCGGCCTCGACCCACATGCCGCCCTGAATCTCCCAGCGGCCTTCGGCGACGGCCTTTTTGATCTTCGCGTAGAGCTTCGGGTAGTAGGTCTTGGTGAACTCGTAGAGCTGGGCCTGCGACTCGCCGAAGACGTAGTCGGGATACGTCTCGATGTTGTGGATCTGCGAGGCGAACGTGCGGGCGCACTTGCGGACAGTCTCGCGGACGGGCCAGAGCCAGGCGGTGTCGATATGGGCGTGGCCGACGCCGTAGACATCGGGGGCGGCGGGGTCGGTGCCGAGCGCGTAGACGGGCTTGAGGGCCTCGCGGGCGGCTCCGGCGCCCTCGGTGCCGAGGACGTTCAGGGCCTTGGAGACCTGGCGGAGGACGGAGACGCGGCGGGCGGAGCCGTCGGGCAGGGCGCCGATGAGGTTCTCGAGGACGGTGAGGTCGAGCCAGAGCTGCCATTTGTCGTAGTCGAGGACGCGGGCGCGGCAGGCCTTGAGGACGGCCGGGTAGGTGCCGTGGAGGTCGGGATCCTTTGTCTTGTAGTCGGTGTCGAAGGGCTGGTTGAGCCCGAAGAGCTGGTTGGCGCCGGTCTCGACCCAGAGGTCGATTTTGTCTCCGCCCTTGGCCGAGGTGACGAGGGGGTAGAGGTTCTTGTTGTAGTCGCCGTCGAACGCGGAGCCGGTGGTGAGCGAGTAGTCGGGGCATCCCTTGGCGTCGTAGACGCAGGCCTCGCCGGTGAAGTCGAGCTCGAGGACGACACGCTTGCCGGCCCAGCCCTTGGGGAGCTTCCCGGTGAGGTGGAACCAGCCGCACTCCCATTTGTCGCCCCAGAGCGCGCCCTCGGAAATGGGCTTGTAGTCGAGCGAGAGGCGGTCGGCGTAGAGCACGGGCTCCTTCGTCACGGCGTATTCGGCGGTCAGCGGGACGCGGTCGCCGAGAATGTGGGGCTTGAGATATCGGATCGCGGTGCGGAGGCGGTCGATGTGGACGGACTGGTAGAAGTGGGACATGGCGGAGAAGGTGACGAATGGTTGAAGAGTTCGGAAACGGTGGGGCGTCGGTTCAGGGATACGGCGTTAAATCATATCATATCGCGGACGGCGGAGTCGATGAGACGGCGCGCGATGCTGAGAGGCGCGGGGAGATTCGGGGGGAGGGCGTCGAGAGGGAACCAGGCGGCTTTCTTGATCTCCACCCCGTCGGGGACGATCTCGCCGGCGGCGTAGTCGGAGAAGAAGCCGAGCATCAGATTGTTGCGGTAGGGCCAGGGCTGGCTCTCGGCGTAGCGGAGATTCTGGACGGAAATGCCGACTTCCTCCCGCACCTCGCGGCAGACGGCGTGTTCGAGCGATTCCCCGGCCTCGACGAAACCGGCGATGAGGCTGAAGAACGGCCCGTTCGCGGAGACGCGTTCCGCGAGCAGGACGGAGTTCCCGCGCCGGATGCAGGTGATGACGGCGGGGTTGACGCGCGGATAGATCCGATGGCGGCACGCGGGGCAGACCATGCACCGCTCGGCCGGGTCGCGCTCCGTCCGGGCTCCGCAGACCCCGCAGAAGGCGGCGATGCGGCGCCACTCGGCGATGGGGGCCGCCTCGACCGCGACGGCGTAGTCCGCGGACGGAAGAATTCCGAAGAGCGGGCGGAGCGCGGCGGAGACGAGCCCCGGGCGCGGGGCGTCGTCGGCGAGCGCGAGGCCGACCGGTTCGGGGGCGGAGACGCGCAGCTCGTCGAGCGCGGGCGGGTCTCCGGACGCCTCGCCGAAGACGCATGTCGCGGGCGTCGTGCCCGAGGCGGGACGGTACCAGACCTCGAAGGAGGAAGTCAGAAAAAGGCGGCGCATGGAGAGCCGGCTCCCGGCGGCCGGCTACCTGAATTTCTGGACCATCCCGATCACGTAGAGCGCGAGGAGGAGGATCGGAAGGAGGTAGGCGAGAAGGAAGACGGCCCCGCCGTAGCGTCCCGTGATGAAGGGGAAGCGCCAGACGTTGCCCAGGCCGATCGCGCAGCCGGCGGAGAGCAGGAGGAAACCGAGACGGCTGCCGAGCCGCTCGCGGGAGGGGATGTTGTTGTCCATGAGTCAAGAGGAGGGAGGATGAAATACAACGGGTTTCCGCGGAGTTTACTTTTCTCCGGGTGAAAAGTCAATGAAATCCGTCGGAAGGGTGTTTGGTCGGGAAATCACCGACATCGGAGTTTGCTCTGGCAAAGAACCGGGCGTTTACTCCGGCAAGCGCCCGCGGATTTTGGGGGATTGTCCGCAAGTCGGCAAAAAGGTATAATCCTATGCGCCAAGCCGGTGTAGCTCAATGGCAGAGCTCCTCATTTGTAATGAGGTGGTTGCGGGTTCGACTCCTGTCGCCGGCTCCATATCAAATCGCCTTGTGTCCACAACGGTTTACGAGGATAAACCCCTGAAATTCCAAGGAACCGCGACGGAAAGTATGTCGCAGACGTTGGAGAGAGTCATGGACACAGACGGATATGTTGAGACATGTTTGGACACCGATGATGGTATCCAAAACGGTATCCACAAGGCCGCATGTCGCAGCATGCGCCCGGTCGTGGATTCGAGGGAAACAAGGTTCCGCGGGTATACCTCCGCGGCGGCACATGCGACGCACGGATCGTAGACCCGAAGACCGGCTCCAGGACTCTCCGCGCAAGCCCGACGGGACCCTCGACGGAGCCCGTCGCCGGCTCAGGATTCTGTCCGCAAACTATTTTATAGAAACGAAAATCCTATATCGACAAGATTTTCTAAAACAATGAAATTCACAAAGATTTTTCGAGAAAATGGATTTGAATTTGTACGTCGAGGCGCGGCGTGCGGCTGGCCTTCCGCGTGGGGGAAGAGGTAAATGAAATTACGGTGCGGAAAGTTTTTCCGGATGAAGGCGGAAGGGCGGCCGGGCTCTCCGGCGCGGAGTCCCGCTTGCGACACAAACCCTTTCGGTTTTCCAAAAACAGCGCGACACAAACCCTGTTGTTTTTTCAAAATCAGCACGGCATAAACCCTGTCGTTTTTCCAAAAACAGCGCGACACAAAAAACGACACCGTTCCACCGTTTTCCCGGGAAAACAGCGCGGCACAAAACCAGTCTCCCGCCAAAGTGCGCGCGGCACAAAACCGCTTGCCCCGGACCGTCCTCCATGATATGATACCCGCATCGCTCGGACGAGCGAGAATGCTCTGAAAACCTAAGAAAACAGCGATTTTCCGAGCCGTTTTTCCGGGGCCGTCCCCGCCGCCGGCCCGCTCTTTCCATACGGGCCGCGCCATGCCGCTGAAAACCTATCTCACCTCGAACGAAATCACCCGAGACTCGTTCCTGCTCGCGAAAAAAATCTACGACTCCGGATTTCTTCCGGATGTCATCATCGCCCTTTGGCGGGGCGGCACACCGATCGGCATCGTCGTGCAGGAGTTCTTCAAGGTGAAGGGCATCAAGTGCTACCATACGAGCGTGAAATGCACCTCGTACTCGGGAATCGAGAAGTCGGGCGATCCGGTCGTCGAAAACATGGACTTCGTCGTCCAACGCCTCTCCCCCGACAGCAAGGTGCTCGTCGTCGACGACATCTTCGACACCGGCCGCACGGCCCAGAGCCTCAAGACGATTCTTTCGCGGCATACGAAGAATCTCCGTTTCGCGATGCTGTACTTCAAGCCCGTCCGGAACACGACGGACATGGAGCCGGACTACTTCGTCCACAAGACCGACAAGTGGATTGTCTTCCCGCATGAGCTCGAGGGACTCTCCGAGGAGGAGATTCTCGAGAAGGACGCGTTCATCCACCACATCCTGTTCGGCTAGGCCGGGGCGCCGGACCGCGGAACGCGAGAGACGAAACCGAGGAGCGAGACTCGATGGCGGTATTGAAGATTCGGGGAGGAAAGGCGCTGAACGGCGTCCACCGGGTGCCGGGAAACAAGAACGCGGCGCTTCCGATGCTGGCCGCGACGGTTCTCGCGGAAGACGAGGTCGAGCTCCGGAACATCCCGTGGATCCAGGATGTCGAGGTGATGCTGGAGATTCTCGAGTTCCTCGGAGCGGGCATCCGTCGGGACAAGGCCGCGCACACGGTCGTCGTCGATCCCCGGAACATCCGTCCGAAGGAGCTCGATCCTGAACTTTGCCGCAAAGTCCGCACGTCGATTCTTTTCTCGGGCCCCATGACGGCGCGCTTCGGCGAGGCGGTCATCCACTCGCCGGGCGGCGACAGCATCGGACACCGCCGTCTGGACACGCATTTCTACGGGTTCCGCGCGCTCGGCATGGAAGTCGACACGGGGCGTCCGTTCCGGTTCCGCCGCGGCGGGGCGCGCCTCCGCGGCGCGGAGATGGTGCTCGACGAGGCCAGCGTCACGGCCACGGAGAACATCGTGATGGCCGCCGTCCTCGCCGAGGGCGAGACGACGATTTTCAACGCCGCCTGCGAGCCGCACGTCCGCAACCTCTGCGAGATGCTGAACTCCATGGGGGCCCGGATCCAGGGCGCCGGCACGAACTTCATCCGGATCGAGGGCGTGGAGCGCCTGGCCGGCACGTCCGCCGAAATCGCGCCGGACGCCATCGAGGGCGCGAGCTTTCTCGCCGCCGCGGCCGCGACTGGCGGATCGGTCTCTCTCGACCATGTGGACGCGGCGGACTTCCGCGTCATCGCGCGTCCGTTCGCCCGGCTCGGCGTCCGCTGGGAGATGAAAGGGTCCGGACTGTGGCTTCCGGCGGATCAGGAACTCCGGGTCGAGGACGACGACGGCGGCGCGATTCCGAAGATCGAGGACGGCATCTGGCCGATGGTTCCCTCGGACGTCATGAGCGCGCTCATCGTCCTCGCGACGCGCGCGGAGGGCACGGTGCTCTTTTTCGAGAAGCTTTTCGAGAGCCGCATGTACTTTGTCGACAAGCTGCTCGCCATGGGCGCCCGGATTGTCCAGTGCGATCCCCACCGGGTCGTCGTGCAGGGGCCGTCGCGCCTGCACGCCTCCGAGGTCGCGAGCCCCGACATCCGCGCCGGCATGGCGCTCCTCATCGCCGCGCTCTGCGCCGAGGGGGAGACGACCATCCGGAACGCGGGCGTCATCGACCGGGGCTACGAGAAAGTCGACGAGGCCCTTCGGGCGCTTGGCGCGGATGTGACGCGGTTCGAGGAGTGAGATGACCGGGCGGCGCGGAGAGCCCCGCCTGTTTGGGGAAGGTCGGACGATGGAGCTTGCCGAAACGAAACCGTTGTTCGGACTCGACGCGCCGGAAAGCGTCGGGGTGTCCTCCGCGAAACTGGAGGCGGCGCTCCGCGCGCTCGACCGGATCGAGTATCTGCACGGCATCGTCGTCATGAAAGGCGGCCGGAAGATTTCCGAGGGATGGTGGGCGCCCGCGCGGCGCGAGGTCCCGCACCAGCTTTTCTCGCTCAGCAAGAGTTTCACGTCCGCCGCGATCGGCATCGCCCGGGGCGAGGGGCTGCTGCGGCTCGACGACCCGTTTCTCGGCTATCTTCCCGAATACGACGCAGCGGACGTCCCGCCGCGGATGCGCCGTGTGACGGTGCGCCACCTGCTCACGATGAGCTGCGGCCACGACGTCTGCCCGGCCGCGCGGATCGCCTCGATGGGTCCGGAGACGGACTGGGTCCGCGAGTTTCTGCGGACCGAGCCGGTCTACGAGCCGGGAACGCGGTTCGTCTACAATTCGATGGGCACGCACATGCTCTCGGAGATCGTCCGGCATGTGACGGGGATGAATTTCACGGAGTACTTGCGTCCGCGCCTGTTCGAGCCGCTGGGTATCCGGCCGGTCTTTTCGGAGAAGAGCCCGCGAGGGACGGACATCGGGGGGTGGGGTCTGTGGCTCACGACCGAGCAGATCGCCGCGTTCGGCCAGTGCGTCCTGCAGGGCGGGGCGTGGAACGGGGTGCAGCTCGTTCCCCGGGAATACGTCGAGACGGCGACCTCGCCGCAGATTCAGA
>JAZUKQ010000193.1:0-9652 GCA_045643325.1 Kiritimatiellia bacterium
CGGAATTCTGCGGGAAACGTGCGGCGGCGGGCGGCCCGGGGACGGGATGCCGGGGCCCCGTTGCGGTAGGGGGGCGTCGGGAATGAAATCACGGTGCGGAAAGTTTTTTCTGCGGCCGGAGTTTTGCGGGGAACGCGCGGCGGCGGGCGGCCCGGGGACGGGGTGCCGGGGCTCTGCTGCGGGAGGGACACTGGAAATGAAATTACGGTGCGGAAATTTTTTGGGGGTCGAAAGACGACCGAAAACGCGCGGCGGCGGGCGGCCTGTCGGTGGGATGTGCGCTGGAAATGGAATTACGGTGCGGGAAGTTTTTGAGAGAGCTTCCCTTGAACTCTTTTTTACATTTCGGGTTGCACGAAAGGCATGCTCGGACGGACTTGAGGCAATACCAGTTGAGGGCGGGGACGTAAACGAACGCTCCGAATAAAATCGTTTCCGGCGACAAACTACTCTCGTTTCCGGCGACAAACTACTCTCGTTTCCGGCGACAGACTACTCTTGTTTCCGGCGACAAAAAAAATTGATTCCGACGACACAGACAACAAAAGACTCTCATCCCGAGAAAAGAGGAATAGTGGGGGAGAAATGTTAAGGTAATGTGCCGTTGTGAACGCGCCTTCCTGTTGAATCCGGGACGTTTTCTTTGGCCAGTGTAAACGCGACGTTTCGTGTTGCATGTCTCCAGAGGAATATCGAGATGCCATCGTAAACGCGCCTTCCTACGCGCCTTCCTGTTGAATCCGGGGCGTTTTCTTTGGCAAGTGTAAACGCGACGTTTCGTGCTGCTGGTCCCCAGAGGAACACACTTATCCCGCTTTTTTTAGAGAACGAGAGTTTGTGTCGTTGGATATGTACGCCCCAAGGCGTTGTTCTACGCCTAGCCAAGCCCTAGGCGGTGTTGTCTCGGATCTGCCCAGGCGCGTTTTTTTCGGGCGGCCGGAAATGTTCCGGACCATGTATCTTAAGAGGGCCTCGTTTCCCGCATGGAATAGGTCGGTTTTCTCGGCGTGGAAAAAGTCCGGCGTCGTTCTAACCGTCCCGAAAGGCTTGCCGCACAACAACAATCTTCATCTCGCTTCTCAAAAAGCGAGATAAGTGTGAACATTCGGCTTCTTCCGGACGTCCCCGGTCCGATTTACGCCTCCCGGATCCGGTGGCCCGGGGGCGGAGGACTACCCGATCTCGTACTTGTCCGCGTATGCCCTGCCGGACTTCAGGCGGAGGTGCGCGACGAGTTCCCAGTGGGGACCTTCGCCTTCGGCGTCGGGCGGCACGGCGTCCGGCTCCACGGAGGCCTGGAAAGAACCGCGGGAGATTTCGAACGGCGTCATGGCGCGGTGGACTTCCTGCTCCAGGAACGGCACCCGCACGGTGGTCTGGCCTTTTCCGGTGTCGTGCGTTTCCACCATGTACCCGATGAATTCCATGCGGAGGGATTCGATTTTCTCCGAACCAGCGTCCAGCCGGTAGACCATCTGCGCCGCCATGCCCGGGGCGACGGCGCCGCCCATGCGCTCGACGACGAGATGGGGACAGACCGCCTCACACACCAGACCGCGCACGGCCTTCACCAGTAATCCAAGGCCAATCGCGTCCAGGATGCCGCAGATGACGACGGGCATCCAGCGGTCGATGGCGAATCCGCGCCCATGCCTGTTCTCATACAGCGCCATACGCGTCATGAAGCCCATGAATCCGCACCAGAGGACGGCGAACGCCAGAAGAGCGATGGCCTCGCTACGGCTTTTCCGGCGAAGCGGGCCCGTGGGCATGGCGGGGGCGGAGGCGCGCAGGCTTTCCATCGTGGTCCCGGTTGCGACGCCCGCCATGCGGCGCTTTTTCGCCAGTGTGCGCAAGGAGGACAGGGCGATGGCCGCGCCGACGACGGCGAACAGGAGCGGGAACAGCAGGGCGACCAGGGGACCGATGCCGATGTCGGTGTTCACGATGCTGCGGGTCGGGTCCGTCGGATGCACATGCACTTCGATGGGCGATCCGACGGGATGCTCCGCCACGATTTCACGGCTGCGCCGGGCACCGCCAGGGGCTCCGCCCCGCGCGTAGCGGTCGCCTTCGTATGAAACGCCGTCGATCGTATAGGAGTAGGCGACATACTGACGGTAGTGCGTACTCCCTTTGCTGCCGCGGGTGGCCACGACCTCGCTGCGCAGGACCGTTCCGGTGACGACGGGCCAGTCCTTCGCCCCCAGCGTCGTGCAGAACTCGCGAATTCCAAAAGAGGCGAACAGCGACCCCATGACGAAAAAGGCGGAGCCAAAGATAACCGGGGCGAAGACCGCCGGGACGCCCGTTGCCTTGTTCTTGCGCCTGCCCGCGCGCGATGTTTCTGCCGTGCTCCAGATGCCGCAGAGAATCAAAAGCCCGAGAATACAGAAGATTGCCGGGAACAGCGTCACGGCGGAAAACGGCCTGGGGACGAGCGCCGCCTTGTCCGGCGCGTCTGGATTGACGAGGCAGGTCGCCTTCGCCCCCTTCGCGTAGCGGTCGAGCAGGGGGCGGCGCTCCGAGACGTCGTCGAACCGGTAGGTCTCCTTCGTGACATGGTAGTTTTGAGATCGGTAGGCGCGGCCGCCGACCTCGTATTCGTAGTAGACGGAGAACTCGTACCGACCGTTGCCGACGTCCTGCACATCGGATTTCAGTACCGTGCAGGGGACTTCCTGCCAGTTCCTGGCGCTCGCCTCCCGCTGCTGCACGGAGAGTCCCTCCTTCAAGAAGATTCCGCCGACGCCGATGAAGACGAGGCAGATGAAGGTGCCGAAAATGCGGGGGATAATGGTGAGAGCGGAATATGTTTTCATGATGTGGCGGTCGGTCGCGCTACGCGAGCGTGTCGGCATAAGGCCTCGAGGAGCCGGTTGCGCGCTCGGAAAGGAGCGCCGGGAGGTTGTCCGCGTTGAGGGAAATCTTGAGATGCCCCTTCTCGCTTACGGACTGTTCCAGATTTCGGACTGTTCCAGATTTCGGATTCCAACGCTTCAAACATATCTCGCGGACCTTTTTTATCAACTCTCCACATACGCCTCGATGGCGTCCTGGATGCGCTGGAGGGTGCGGAGGCGGGCGGTGTCGTCGGGGCGGAGCGTCGTGATGCGGAAGCCGGAGATGTCGGTATGGAAACCGGAAAGCGGGGTGACGCAGACGCCGGCGGAGGCCATGAGGTAGTAGGCGAAGCGCTTGTCCGGGGAGACACCTCGGGACTTCTCCTCGGCGAGAGCGCGGACGGCCGGGTCGGCGACGGGCAGGGTCTGGCGGTCGTTGAGGACGCCGTCCTGGAAGGTGATGCAGCAGTAGAAGGCGCCGCGCGCGCGCTGGATCTCGACGTATTTCCTGCCTCGGAAGAAATCGTAGACATCGTTCGCGCGCTTCTCGAACATCCGCGCGCGCTCCCGCTTGAGGTCCGCGTAGCGCGGATCGCCGTAGACGAGCGGGATGGAGAGTTGGGGAAGGGTGGTCGAGCAGACCTCGAGCATCTTCGCCTTGAGGAGGGTCTTGCAGTACTCGTCGAAGGCGGGGTCTTTGTCGCGGTTGAGCATCTCGGCCCATCCGCACCGGGCGCCGGGCCAGGGGTAGTCCTTGGAGATGCCGCGGAGGACGAGCGCGGGGACATCGCCGATGACCTGCGAGAGATGGAGCGTCTCGGCGCCGTTGTAGCAGATATGGGCGTAGATCTCGTCGCAGATGATGAAAAGCCGGTAGCGTCGGGCGATGTCGACGATGGACTCGAGGGTCTCTCGCGGGTAGACCATCCCGGTGGGGTTGTCGGGGTTGACGAGGGCGATGGCGACGACCTGGGGGTTGAAGCGGACCTTGTTCTCGATCTCCTCGAGGTCGGGGAGCCAGTTGTTCTTCGGGTCGAGGTGGAACTGGATGCGCTCGTACTCGCTGCGCTTGGCCTCGTTGGAGGTGTGGGTCGGGTAGGAGGGCGCCTGCATGAGGACGCGGGCGTCGCGGCGGATGAGGTCGTAGATCTTGTCGACGGCGTCGGCGATGCCGTTGAAGAAGAGGATGTCGTCGCTCGATACGTGGACGCCGCCGGGGCGGGCGCTGGCGACGGAGGCGAGGAACTCGCGGGCGGCCGGGACGCCGCGGCTCTGGCAGTAGGCCCAGGACTCGTCGCGCAGCACGAGTTCGGAGATGATGTCCTTGACCCAGGGCCGGACCTTCTCGCCCGCGGCGACGGGATCGCCGATGTTCTCCCACGTCATGGGGACGCCGAGCGCGACGAGTTTCCGCCCGTAGTCGGCGATTTCCCGGATTTCATACTGCAGATGGCGGATGCCCGCGATATCGATGTTCGTGCGCATGGTGAAGGTCCGAAAAGGACGAAAAAGTTAAAAAAAGACCGAAGCCGCGGAAGACCGCAGCTTCGGCTTGTGGCAAGAAAACGCGCGAAGCTCCGGCCTAGGCTTCCGCCGCGGCCGCCGCCTTCTTCGCGACACGCGCCGCCACTTTCGCGGGGCGGTGCATCATGGTGCGGACCACATCGGGAGCGAGCTTGGCGACTTCCGCCTCGTCCATTCCAAGCGCGACAAGACGCTTCTTCTGGTCCTTCTGGCGGCGCAGCTTCTCGGGAGCGGACTTCACGGGACGGCGCAGATGCTTCGTACGATGTTCATGATCAGACATGGCTGGAAACTCCTTGTTCCTCTGCTTTGCGGGACTTCTTAAATTCCCCTCGGGCAGGGGACTCTTCGTTGGAAGGCATGAGTATACCGCATTCCTTCCGTCGGATCAATCCCCTTTTTTCGGCCCGGCGGGGTCCGGAAGACCGAAGACTCGGGCCGAAAGGGAGGCCGGCTACCAGATGAAGAACTTCGTGCCTTTGAGCTGGGAGAGCCGGACGGTGAGGACGCCGGTGCCTGTGAAGAGGTCGTCGCGCTTGAACTGCGCCTCGCTCTCGGAGGATCCGTACGTGCCGTTGATTGTGGGGTTGCCGTCGATGTAGAGGTAGCGGACCGTGGCGTCGTGTCCGTCGAGGGCGAGTTTTCCGTAGACGGCGTCGGTCACCGACGGGTCCGCGCCGCGCTCCCGGAAGGAGTGGAAGTGGAGGGTGGACATCCGGTTCAGCGCGTTTTCGCAGGTAACGCGGACCGTGCCGTCCCAGCGGATGTCGATCGCTCCGGGACCCAGCTGGCACGTGCGGGACTCGATGGTGGAGGTGTTGCCGACGCAGAGGTCGCCGCCGAGCTGCAGGATGCCGGCGGTGACGTCGTAGGAGCAGGTGTCGTCCGTGTGGTCGTCGAAGAGGACCGTGCATCCCGAGCCGCACTGCAGGAACTTCGGGGCGTCGATCTTGGCGCGGAAGTAGTTCGTGCGGACGGCGCTCTCCACGTAGACGGGCCAGAAGTAGAGGGGGCGGCCCAGCGTGGAGACCGTGCCCTGTCCTTCGTCGGAGGGGGCGCCGACGGCGCTGTACTGGCTCATCGGGATGATGGAGCCGGTGGGGACGGTGAGGGTCCAGGTGCCGGCGTGCTTGAAGGAGATGTTGCGGAAGTCGCCCCAGTTCCCGTAGAAGAGGCCGTAGACATGGTCGCGAGTGCTGTGGCCATAGAGGTCGATGCCGCCTGGGGTGTCGCCCTTGTTCGTCAGAAGCTTACCGGTCTCGTCGATGCCGAGGATGCGGCGGGAGGACCAGTTGCCGGAGGCCTGGTTCTGGTAGTTGATGGTGCCGGGGATGAGACCGTCGCCGTTGATCAGGAGGGCGTCGCGGTTCCCGATGATGAAGTCGTTCGGGGCTTCGAACGCGCCGTATCCCTCGGCCATGAATCCGAACGTCGCATGGTCCGAGAACTCCATGACGTCGATGTGGAACGGGATGTCCTTGCCCAGAAGGAGGGTTGTGTTGCCGTCCTGGAAGGTCAGTTTCGAGAGGTGGATGTTCAGGTCGGACTTGGTGATGTAGACGCGGCCGGCCATGTTCAGACCGTGGAAGACGACGGAGTCCACGGCACCGTCCTGCCCGGGATAGGTGCTGACGGCATTCCCGTCCGCATCGGTCCAGCAGGAGGTGTTGTGCCAGTCCCCGCTTCCGTTAATCTTGTTCCAATGGTATTCCGCGGAAAGGCCGGCATGCGGAAGCGCTGAGAGGACGAGCGCGGCAACGGAGACAGGGGCGGCGAGTCGGATTCGGTTCATTTGTACTACTCCTTAAAGTAAGTTTTGTCCGCTGAAAATCAGCATACACATCCTGAATGGATTGTAAACAGACTAGCACACATTTCCTTTTGTTTGCAATAGGAAAAAAGTCGCGTTGCGAAGACGGGGCGGGCTTGGAAGGCCTGGACTCCCGCACGGAGGCCCGGAGAAGGCGTGTGGAGGAGAAAAAAGACGGAATTCGGGGAGGGCTGGGCGCGTCCCCCTAGACACGACCGCGTGTTCGCATTAAAATGCTCTTTTACTTTTCAGACGGGGGGAATTGATTTTTCCTATGAATGGTTTTGAAAACTACACTCCGCTGGCGCGGCGGGTTCTCGCGAACGCCAACCGCGAGGCGCAGCAGCTCTGCCATCCCTACGTGGGGACCGAACACCTTCTTCTGGGGCTCGCCAGCCTCCGGGAGGGCGTCGCGGCCGACGTGCTCGCCTCGTTCGGCGTGACGGCGGACGCGGTCCGCGACGAGATTAAAAAGGTCGTGGAGATGGGCGAGGCCGGCGCCGACGTGGACGGCCTCCTGCCCTATACCCCCCGCTCGAAGAAGGTTTTTCTGCTCGCGCAGACCGAGGCGCACCAGCTCGGCCAGGACTACATCGGCACGGAGCATCTGCTTCTCGCCCTGCTTCGTGAGGGGGAGGGCATCGCCGCGAATGTGCTCGAGAAGCTCGGCATCACGCTCGGGCCCGCGATCGAGGCCGTGAAGAAGGCGCTCGACCTCGCCGAGGAATTGGGAGACGGGGCCGAGGAGGGCGACGGGGGGGAGGAGATGCCGGACGGCGAGGAGTCCCCGCGTGACCGGCCCGAGCCCCCGCGGCACGAGAAGTCCCGCGAGATGGAGTCCGTCGGCGCGGGAGGACGCCCCGGCTCGACGCGCGGCAACCGCACGCCGGCGCTCGACGCGTTCGGACGCGACCTGACGGCGCTCGCCCGGAACGGGAGTCTCGACCCGGTCATCGGGCGGGCGAAAGAGCTCGAGCGGGTCATCCAGATCCTCTGCCGCCGGACGAAGAACAACGCGGCCCTTCTGGGCGAGGCGGGCGTCGGAAAGACGGCCGTCGTCGAGGGGCTCGCGCAGGCCATCGCCGCGGGGGAGGTCCCGGAGCTGCTCCTCAACCGGCGCGTCGTCGCGCTCGACATGACGCGCATGGTCGCCGGAACGAAATACCGCGGGCAGTTCGAGGAGCGCATCAAGGGCGTGATGGACGAGGTGAAACGCCTCAAGAACGTCATCCTCTTCATGGACGAGATCCACAACATCGTCGGCGCGGGCGGCGCCGAGGGCGCGATGGACGCGGCCAACATCATCAAGCCCGCCCTCGCGCGCGGAGAGATGCAGTGCATCGGCGCGACGACGCTCGACGAGTACCATAAATATATCGAGAAAGACGCCGCGCTCGAGCGCCGGTTCCAGCCCGTGCGGGTCGAGGAGCCCTCGATCGAGGGCACGGTCGGGATCCTGAAGGGAATCCGTCCGACGTACGAGGCGTTCCACCATGTGAAGTACGACGACGCGGCGCTTGTCGCGGCCGCCAAGCTCACCGCCCGCTACCAGCCGGGCCGGTATCTGCCGGACAAGGCCATCGACGCGATCGACGAGACCGGCGCGCGCGCGCGCATTCTCGGGATGAAGCGCCCCGACGGCATCCGCGAGCTCGAGCGGCGGCTCGCGAAGACGACCGCGGAGAAGAACGCGGCCATCGCGGCGCAGGAGTTCGGCGAGGCCGCGGAGCTCCGCGACCGCGAGCTCGCCGAGCAGAAAGAGCTCGATCAGCTCCGCGACGACTGGAAAGCCGGGCTCGCCGAGTCGATCGGGACCGTCACGGCCGACGATGTCGCGGAGACGCTCTCGCGCACGACCGGCGTTCCGATCCAGAAGGCGGACGACGACGAGCTCCAGCGCTATCTCGCCCTCGAGGACGAGATGAGGCGGCGTGTGGTCGGGCAGGACGAGGCGATCCGCGTCGTCGCCCGCGCGCTCCGCCGCTCGCGCGCCGACCTGAAGGACCCGAAGCGGCCGATCGGCACGTTCATCTTCCTCGGGCCCACGGGCGTCGGGAAGACGCTGTTCGCGAAGACGCTCGCCGAGAGCGTGTTCGGCGACGCGAAGGCGCTCATCCAGCTCGACATGTCCGAGTACATGGAAAAATACTCCGCCTCCCGGCTCGTCGGCGCGCCTCCGGGCTACGTCGGCTTCGAGGAGGGCGGCCAGCTCACCGAGCGGGTGCGCCGGCGGCCGTACAGCGTGGTGCTCTTCGACGAGATCGAGAAGGCGAGCCCCGAGGTCGTCCACATGCTTCTCCAGATTCTCGAGGAGGGGCACCTCACGGACGGACAGGGCCGCAAGGTCGACTTCCGGAACACGGTCATCATCCTCACGTCGAACCTCGGCGCGGCCGCGGCCAACGGCGGCGTCGGGTCGGTCGGCTTCGGCGACGGGTCGACGACGGGCCAGAGCGCGCTGCAGCAGCGGATTCTCGCCGTGGCGAAGCGCACGTTCCGTCCCGAGCTCCTGAACCGGTTCGACGACATCATCGTCTTCCGGCAGCTGGAGCGGGAGGATTTCGAGAAGATTCTGGGCATCGAGACGGCGGCGATCCGGTCGCGGCTCGAGGCGAAGGGAATCACGCTCGAGATGACGCCCGAGGCGGTGGACTTCCTTCTCTCGAAGGGCTCCGACAAGTCGCTCGGCGCGCGGCCGCTCCGGCGCGCGGTCGAGCATTACGTCGAGGACCCGCTCGCGGAGGCGCTGCTCCGGAAGGACTTCGCGGCCCCGTGCACGGTCCGCGCGGTCAAGGGCGGGGACGACGCGCTCGAGTTCAAGACCGCGGAATAGGCGGCCGCCGGGCCCGCGGCGTCAGGAGAGCGACCTCAGCCTCTCCTCCGCCGCGACGAAATCCGGGGGCGGGGGAAGCTCGAAGGAGAGCGCGGCCCCGGTCGTGGGATGCGTCAGGGAGAGTCGCGCCGCGTGCAGGAACTGGCGCGTGTGCGGCAGCCCGAGCGCGTTGTCGCGCCGCGTGTTCCCGTAGACGGGGTCTCCGACGACGGCGTGGCCGATGTGCTTCATGTGGACTCGGATCTGGTGCGTCCGGCCGGTCGCGATCGCGACCTCGAGCCGCGCGGCGTCGGCGCCCATGTAGAGCGCGGCGGTCGTGTAGTCGGTGACGGCGGTCCGCCCGTTCCGCTCGACGACGGCCATTTTCTTGCGGTCGGCGGGGGAGCGGCCGATGAGCGTCTCGATGTGGCCCGTGGCGGGACGCGGGATGCCGTGGACGAGCGCGAGGTAGGTCTTGTGGACCCCGCCCGACTGGAATTGCGCCGCGACGGACTTCAGGGCCGCGTCGGTCTTGGCGACGGCGAGAAGCCCCGAGGTGAACTGGTCGAGACGGTGGACGATGCCGGGGCGCTGCTCGCCGTTGATGACGGGCAGATGTTCGCCGCAGTGGAAGAGGAGGGCGTTCACCAGCGTGCCGTCGGG